>CAZABU010000001.1:0-91390 GCA_964483225.1 uncultured Ruminococcus sp.
TTACAATGCTTCTGCCGTTTTTTATTTGGTTCCGCCTAAATGCGACAGCCCCTTTAATATTACTTTTTGTGGGAAAAGAGAAGTTGTAGGGCTAGGATTTAGGCCTTGGCGTCACGCCTGCCGAGGCGGCGAACTGTAACACCGGTGAGAGGCTTCTCGGATTTGTAGAGCAGGATAACTCTCAGAGCCTCGTCGGCTGTTTCCTTTGTGAAGATAAAGTGGGTGGCAACGGCCTCTGCGCGTCTGAGCTCGCCCTGCCTGTCACCCATATAGGTTACGGCGGAGTTGACAATGAGATTTCGGTGCCCAAACTCTCTCATAAGCGGGAATTTCTCTCCTCTCCTGTCGGTGAGGGCGGCATTGTCGCATCTGTCACAGCCGAAGCTGTCCTTTATGAAGCAACGCTCGGTTATCATCAGCGGTATTCTGCCGTAAACGGTGATTCCGCCACCGATATCCCGCGCCTTTGGCAGGGTCAGCTCAGGGGAAAGTAGGGGCGCCTTCACGCCGAGGGAGTCGAAATAATCTGCAGAGGCGGAGTTTGTTATATTGAGCCTGAAGCCGCCGTAGGGGATGAAGTCCAAGTCCTTTACAAGAGGGATATGTCCGATATTGCTAACCAAAGCGTACAAAACACCAAGAGAACGCGCTCTTTTTAACCCTTCGATAACTGCGGGCAGCTCGCCTTCCATAATTACCGGCGGCAGGTGAACGGCCTTCGTGCTTTCGAGGGCTTTTTCACTTGAAAACAACGGCAGGAATACCAGGTCGAAGCTTGCCCGGAGCTCCGGAGAGAAGGTATCCTCGCGTAAGAGCTCGGCTGTGCGAAGGGGCTTTTTCTTTACGCGGCGAGATGCTATTTTCGGCAGCTCGGGTAGGGTATATTCTTTTCTTGCAGAGCTCTCCATTGCCTCTGCGGCATCTCGGCGCAGGGCGTTTATCGCCGCGGGAGAAAGATTTATTCCTTCGTCGAGCTCAACGTCGACATCGGAGGGAGCGAGGGAAAGCAGGGTGTTGCCCATCTTCGAGAGTCGCTCTGTAACCGCCTGTCTTGTGAGAGGGGCGTTTATTGCCTGAGAGGGGGTGTCACCGATTACGGTGACCGACCGTGATTCCGTATAAAGGGTAAGAGTGGCGGGCTCACCGAGCTTGAAGCTTGCTACGGCACGGACGGGAGTGCGGGTGGGAGAAAAGCTTCTTGACTCTAAGGCGCGGCTGTCGTTTTTATCTGCCTCACTTCTGATGCCACACATCGGCGAGGACTTTTTACCGGTGAAATATCCGTCGGTAAAGCCGTCGCGGGAGAACGCGCGTCGCAGCCTGTCGTGCTCTGCTGCAGTTGCGCTCCTGTGAGCATCGAGCAGGGCTCTGTATACTCCGGTAACGGTGTAAACGTAGTCCGCGCTTTTCATTCGCCCCTCGATTTTCAGAGAGGCAACTCCGCTGTCAATAAGCTCCTCTATATGCCCCGCAAGGCAGAGATCGCGCAGGGAAAGGGCGTACTTATTTTTGCCGTAGGGGAGGCGGCAGGGCTGGGCACATTCGCCGCGATTTCCGCTTCTTCCTCCGACGAGAGAGGAAAAGAGGCACTGGCCTGAATGGCAAACGCAGAGCGCGCCGTGGAGAAAGACCTCTATCTCGGGCTTGCATTTTGCGGTGACCGCTTTGATATCCGCACCGGATAGCTCTCTTGCAAGAACCACGCGTTTGCAGCCCATACCGTAGGCCGCGTCGGCACCGAGAGCGTTGTGAGCGGAAAGCTGCGTTGAGGCGTGAAGCTCAAGGTCGGGCACGTATCGGCGGAGCAGGGAAATGAGCCCTACGTCGGCAACGATGACCGCGTCGACGCCGATTTTATAGAGATATTGGCAGTATTCGACTGCCGGGGCAAGCTCAGTGTCCTCAATGAGGGTGTTCACCGTAACGTAAAGCTTAACGCCGCGCAGGTGACAGTAATTGATCGCCCGAACAAGCTCTTCGTCGTTGAAATTCCCGGCAAAGGCGCGGGCTCCAAAGCGTTTTCCACCCACGTAGACGGCGTCTGCTCCGCCCTCAACGGCGGCAAAAAGACATTCCGTATTACCCGCCGGGCAAAGCAGCTCCGGCAAAGCGGCGCTTCGTTTCATAGGCTCGCTCCTTTCCTGTTTTTAGCGTTTCCAATATTTTCTGTCGAGGGTTCTATACATAATCGCCTCGGCAACGTGGTCGGCGGTCACCGCCTCTGCGCCGTCAAGGTCGGCGATGGTCCTAGCAACACGCAGGACTCTGTCGTGGCCTCTGGCAGACAGCCCCAGGCTGTCAAAGGCGTTTTTCATAAGCGTGCTCGCCTCCTCGTCCAGCTTACAGTGGCGGCGGAGCATTTCCGCAGGCATCTTCGCGTTAGGAATACCCACGGGGTCTCCGGCCTTTTTCAGTCGCTCGTCTGTAAAGCGGCGCGCAGCGTTTACCCTGCTGCGTATCTCAGCCGAGGGCTCGCCGGGGGCGGTTTTGCCCGATATTTCGTCGTAGGAAACGGCGGGCAGCTCTATCTGTATATCGATTCTGTCAAGGAGAGGACCGCTGACACGCTCCAGGTATTTTGCCCTGGTTTGCGGTGTGCAGGAGCACTGCCGCGTGGGGTCGCCGAAGTATCCGCATTTACAGGGATTCATGGCGCAGACCAGCATAAAGGACGCAGGGTAGGTGACCTTTGCCGCCGCCCTCGTGACCGTAACACAGCCGTCCTCCAGGGGCTGACGGAGCGACTCGGTGACCTGCTTTGTAAATTCGGGTAGCTCGTCGAGGAACAGAACTCCGTTATGTGCCAGAGAAATTTCTCCCGGCTTGGGATTTACACCGCCGCCTGCAAGTCCGGGCATGCTGACGGTGTGATGGGGAGAGCGGAAGGGACGCTCGGTAACGAGATTCTGACGCAGGGTGCCGGTGACAGAGTGGATCTTCGTGGTTTCCACCGCCTCGTCAAAGCTCATATCCGGCAAAATTCCGGGAAGTCGCTTTGCGAGCATAGATTTTCCCGCACCGGGCGGGCCGATCATAAGTATGTTGTGGCCGCCGGCCGCCGCGATCTCCAGAGCGCGCTTGGCCTTTAGCTGGCCGCGCACGTCGGCAAAATCCACACTGCAGCTTTGAGCCGAGAGATCAAAGGCGCTTCCGTCGAAGCGTATTGGCATTATTTTCTCCACGCCCTTGAGGTGGTTTATCAGCTGGCGCAGGCTCTTAACGGCGAAAACGTCGATGCCGTCAACCACGGCAGCTTCGCCCGCACATTCCGCAGGCACGAAGATCTCGCGCCTTCCTGCCGCTCTGGCGGCAACGGCCATAGACAGCACACCGTGTATAGGTCGCACTTCTCCCGAAAGCGAAAGCTCTCCAACCAGACATTTGTCGGAAAAATCGAGCTCCGAGGGAATGATCCTGTCGCATTGAAGAACGGCGCATATCATAGCTAAGTCGAAGGCGGAGCCCTCCTTCTTTATATCAGCGGGCGCAAGATTGACCATTATATCCAGGGACGGAAACATAAATCCACTATTCTCGCACGCGGAGCGTATTCTGTTTTTTGCTTCCTTCACGGCCGTATCCGGCAATCCCACCAGCTCGAACTTCGGCAGTCTGTCCCAGGCACTGCATTCCACGGTGACCTCGAATCCTTCTATTCCGATAACTCCCGAGCTGTAAACCTTCGATAGCATAGCTTGAACACTTCCTTTTTCACATCTATAAATATATTATACATAATTTTATCAAGGAAATCAATACCCAGTTAGAGCATCGGTTGCTTCATTTTTTAATAAAAAGTTAACCGGGAATTAAAATGTTCACAAAATGTGTTGCATTTGTTCACAAAATATGATATAATGATTGTGAAATAAAGTTCCGACGGAACAGGAAAGGCCCTTTATATGAAAATTAAGGTAGTAAAAAAGAGCTTTGATCAGGTTATGGCGATAAAGCCTCCCCGACACAAGAAGCCCATACGCCCCTCTCTGTTTTTCCGCACGCTTATGAAGCTCGTGTCTATGGGCGATATGCACAAGACACATTTCACCCACGAAAAGATCGGTATGGAGCGCCTCGGTAAAAGCGAGCCCGCCCTTTTCCTGATGAATCACTCCAGCTTTATCGACCTGGAGATCGTTCCTACAATACTTTATCCCCGTCCCTTTAACATCGTGGCAACCAAGGACTCCTTTATAGGAAAGAATTTTCTGCTTCGTCACATTGGCTGTATCCCGACCTCCAAGTTCGTTGCTGACACGACGCTGGTGCGAGATATTTTGCACACGATAAGAAAGCTGCGCAGCTCGGTGGTTCTTTTCCCGGAGGCGGGTTATTCCATAGATGGCTGTGCAACCACTCTGCCCGATACCGTGGGCGGCCTTGTAAAGATGCTTGGCGTTCCGCTGATCATGATACACGCATACGGCGCCTTTGCGAGGGACCCGCTTTACAACAATCTGCAGGTGCGCTCCGTAAAGGTGTCAGCCACCGAAAAATATCTGCTCTCTCCCGAGGAGATTGCAGAGAAGAGCGTGGATGAGATAAACGCCATTATCAGAGAGGAATTTGCCTTTGACAACTTTAAGTGGCAGAAGGCGAACCATGTAAAGATAGACGAGAATTTCAGAGCCGATTACCTCAACAGAGTGCTCTATAAGTGCCCCCATTGCGGCAAGGAATGGACGATGCACGGCGAGGGTACCTCGCTCTACTGTGATTCTTGCGGCGCGAGATATTATCTTAACGAGTACGGCACTCTCGTGCCCAAGGACGGTATGGAGCCGAGGTTTAACCATATTCCCGATTGGTACGCCTGGCAGCGCGAGGAGGTCAGACGTGAGATACTTGCCGGCGAGTATTCCGTAGAGCTGCCGGTGGATATCGGAATGATAATTGATCATAAGTGCCTTTACAGTGTAGGGCAGGGCGTGCTGAAGCATAACCGTGAGGGCTTCGTGCTTGACGGCTGCGAGGGTAAGCTCCATTATGAGCAGAAGCCTCTGTTCTCCTATAGCCTTAACTCGGACTTTAACTGGTATGAGATCGGCGACGTTATGAGTATCGGGCGGCTTGATAAGCTTTATTATTGCTTCCCCAAGGCTCAGACCGGTATAGTCACGAAATGCCGCCTCGCAACCGAGGAGATATATAAGATTGCCCTCGAGGAAAAGCAACGCCACGATGCCGAGGCTAAAGCGGCAAAGGCAGAGGAGAAAGCTGCGGAAGGTAAATAACAATTTACATATTTTCGGTTTTACACGGTTTGATTATAAAACGAGGAGGCACAGTGCTCTGTGCCTCCTTGCTTTGTTATATTCAGTCCCTAATTCCGGAGATGTCCTTTATTGCCTCTCCGGCTATGATAAGACCCATAACCGAGGGGACGAAGGAGAGGGAGCCGGGAGCACGCTTCGGGCCTATGCGATGCTCCTCCGAGGAGCTTCCGTTTTGCTCCGGCTCCGCTGTGGCGATGGCCGGCTGTTCCTTGGAATAAACCACCTTGAGGTGCTCGATTCCGCGCTTGCGCAGGGCGGTGCGTACCGCTCTTGCCAGGGGGCAAACGCTGGTTTTTGATATGTCTGCCACCTCGAAGCGCGTGGGATCGAGTTTGTTGCCCGCACCCATAGCCGAAATTATGGGTACACCCGCTTTTGTTGCCGCTACGATCAACTCCAGCTTTGCCCCTAAGCTATCAATTGCGTCGATGACGTAATCGTATTCCGAAAAATCAAAATCCGCAACTTTCTCCGGTGTGAGATAAAGGTTTTTACAAATCACCTGCGTGTCGGGGCTGATATCGCTGATGCGTTTTCGTGCCGCCTCTGCCTTATATTCTCCTACGGTAGAGTGTAGCGCCACGATCTGTCTGTTGATGTTGGAGAGAGAAACTCTGTCGGCATCAACGAGGGTAAGTCGGCCCACTCCTGCTCTTGCAAGAGCCTCAACGGCAAAGCCGCCAACGCCTCCGATGCCGAAAACTGCAACGTGCGCATCCCGTAGCCGCTCAACGCCGCTGTCCCCCAGGAGCATTGCAGTTCTGACGTCCTGCTCACGCATTAAAACTCACCTCTGGCAATCGCCTTGATGAGATTGAAGCTGTCATCCACGATAATGAAGTCTGCATCGTATCCGACCTCGATTTTGCCCTTGCTCAGGCCCATGAGCCTTGCAGGGTTCTCGCTGGCCATCTTGACCGCATCCACCTCGGGAATGCCAAAGGAGATGGCCCGCCTTACGCACTCAAAAAGATTGGTGGTAGAGCCGGCGAGGTTACCGCCAGCGATACGCGCAACGCCGTCCTTGACGGTGGTCATCTGACCTCCAAGGTCGTATTCGCCGTCGGGAAGTCCGCAGGCGCGCATAGAATCGCTTATAAATACCACCTTGTCGGTGCCGTAAAGCTTGATGAGCATTCTTATGACGGAGGGGTGAATATGAATACCGTCGCAAATGAGCTGAGCATAGATGCCCTTGTCGGCGCCTGCGGGAATGGGGCCGGGATTTCTGTGATGAATGGAGGGCATAACGTTAAAGGTATGAGTAAGGCACTTGGCGCCCGCGTCGATAGCCTTACAGGTGGTGTCGTAGTCTGCTTCGGTGTGACCGATGGAAACCACGGCGGGACAGTTGCTGATAAATTCCATAGCGCCCTCAACCTCGGGGGCAACGGTGACCATCTTCAGATTCTTGCATTTGTCCCATAGCTCCTTTGACGGAGGGATAACGTATTCGCCGTTCTGCGCGCCCTTGCAGTTATAGTTGATGAAGGGGCCCTCCATATGGAAGCCGGGCATATTGGCGCCACCCTCGACCTCGAGGGGCTGGCTCGTTGCGTTTACTATATCATCCTCGCTCATGGTCATAGTGGTGGGATACCAGGTGGTGATGCCGCATGCAAGCTCATATCTTGCGATGGGGGCAAGGTCGCAGTCCATAGTATCAACGCCGACCGCTCCGTGGCTGTGAACATCGATAAGTCCGGGGTATATCTTAGCCCCGCCGAAATCCATGCCCTCGCCGGCAAGATCTTCGCCGATCTCAGCAATCTTACCGTTATCAATGGCGATGTCGCAAAGCTTGCCATAGAGGCAAACGTTCCTAATTATCTTCATTGTCAATTCTCCTTGTGATGTTGCTTTTTAGCGGTATATGCAAACAAAAGTTTACTTTATCAGCGTGATAGCCGACTCGGGAATGGTTACTGTAACGTCAATCGTCTGCTCGCCTCTTGTAATATTAAGAGTGACGGTACTGCCCGCTCTTGCCAGATACATATGATCGATCACGTGGTGCAGGCGGGTAACCTCGCGGCTGACGCCGTCGATGGTAACGGAATTGATGATATCGCCGGTCTGGAGCTGAGTGCCGGTAATGCAGGTCTCGGTGAGGCTGTCAACCTTGACGTATTCAACCTTCACTGCCTTGCCGCTTTCGGGGTCGATAACGAGGCCGCTGACATTGGCGGTAAGGGTCACGCCCAGCATACACTTGTAAAGCGCTTTGTCGGTTTCGGTGCAGTAATAGAGTATATTTTCGGCAATAGCAGCCGCAACGTTTATCGGAATAGCATATGCTATGTTGTCTATTTCCGAGCCGGTCTTCTTTGCGTTTACGATTCCGACGAGTTTTCCGTCCTCGCTAAAGAGACCGCCGCCCGAGTTGCCCTCGTTTATTGCTGCGGATACTCGGATAACTCTGGGGCTGATGGTAGTATAGCCGTCAGCACCAACCATCACGAGAGTCTCGCTCTCCACGCTGACGATACCCGCGGTTGCGGATATTCCGGCCGCCTCGGGGTTACCGATGGCGATCACGGGATCCATCACCGACAGAGATTCCGAGTCGCCTATCGTTGCCGCAACGGCACAGCTCCTCTTCAGCACCTCGCTGCCCTCTACCTTCAGCACCGCAATATCGTTGGTCATAGAGCCGCCGACGTAGGTGGCGGGGATGGCGTACGCTTCGGATTCCTGGCCGTAGAGGTAAAGATTGATGTCATCGCTGATCTGGTCGGCGGTGATGGAATTTTTGTTATATACCACGTGGAAATTGGTGATAACGTAGGCGTTGCCCGCTTCCTTGTCCAGCTTGTAGATAACGCCGGAGCCCTCGGAGGAGTATTCCTTTATGTCGTTGCCGGAGGAATAACCGAAGTCGCTGGCGGAGTATTTGCGGAAATTCGAGGTGATGGTCACGATGGAAAGCAGCGCCTTGGTCTGCGGGGTGGCGTTTGCTATTGCCTCGTCCTGGCCGTCAAGACCGGGATAGAATACCGAGCCGCCGTTGCCGGTGTCGCTGTCAACCGTAGATCCCGTCCCGGAGTTGCCGGTGCCGTTACTGCTGCTACCGTTGTTTCCGCCGGGCTGCTTATCTTGGGACGGATCCTGATTCGGGAGCTGCCCCTGGCTCGGCAGCATATCCACAAGCTCCCCTAGCGCATATAGGCAAGAGGAAAGCGACAGCACGGAGAATAAAAGCATCACCGCGCAGAGCGTTGCCGTTATAATTCTTTTTTTCATATTGTATCCATTCTGCCCGGAGGGCTGTTTTATTTACCTCGGCATTGTGCCAAAGTATCATCTTACAGCATAAGTATACAAGAATTTTGTTACCACGGTATTAACAAAGAAGATTTTTTATCTGAAAAATTATAAATTTTTTTAATGCCTGTATGCAATTTCGTTAAATTTGCGAAAACGCAGTTGACATTACGAAGCAAAAAGGGTAAAATAGAATAAAAACGCACCGCAGAGTGCATTAGGAGGAAAATATGTCTGTTGCTATCATTACGGGAGCGTCCAGCGGAATAGGCGCGGAGCTGGCACGCGGAATTGCAAAGCGTGGGGTTGACGAGCTCTGGCTCGTTGCAAGGCGAGAGGAGCGCCTGCGCGCCCTTGGCGAGGAGCTCGGTCTGAAATATAAGGTCATCGTTGCCGACCTGTCCTCGGAATCGGGGATCGCCGTTCTCGAAAGCTATCTTATCGGTGAGCGTCCCACGGTAAAATATCTTGTAAATGCGGCAGGCTTTGGCGATTTTGGAGCCTTCGACGAGCAGAAGCCCGGAGCTGCGGCCAGAATGATAGACCTCAATGCCAAGGCGCTCGTGCTTATTACCGAGATGACTCTGCCTTATATGGAAAAGGGCGGCAGAATAGTTAATCTCGGAAGTGGCTCCTGCTTCACTCCCTTGCCTTATTTCAACGTTTACGCATCGACCAAGGCTCTGGTGCTTCACTACACGAAGGCACTTAATTTCGAGATAAAAAAATACGGTGTGCGCGCCACCTGCTTCTGCCCCGGCTGGGTGGATACCGAATTTATTGGCAAGGCTGCAGACAGAGAGACGGTCAAGCCGAAGAAGTATTGGCCGCTGCTTGATTGCCGCCGCGCGGTTGCAAAATGTCTGCGCGCTATGGATAAGGGCAGGGCGATGTGTGTGACCGGCTGGTACACCAAGCTTCAGCACGTGCTCTTCAAGCTGGTTCCCGACCCCATTCTTTCCGTGCTTTGGCTCGGTATGCTGCAGTATCCCGAGAAGAAATGATGAAAAAAAGAAAAACTCTTGCCCCCGGTGCGTTGACGGCGCCCCTGCCGCCCGCTCTCGTTACCGTCGGAACGGGGGATAGGTACAACGTTCTTACCGTCGCCTGGACGGGTATTCTGGCTACCAAGCCCCCTCGCACCTACGTTTCTATACGTCCGTCCAGATATTCCTACGGGCTTTTGCGTGAGGGGGGCGAGTTCGTCATAAATCTGCCGACGGTCAATATGGCCGGGCAGGTGGATTACGCGGGGATATATACCGGCGCCAAGGTGGATAAATTCCGTCGTTGCGGCTTTACCGCCACTCCCAGCACTCACGTGGCGCCGCCCACCGTTGCCGAGTGCCCGCTGGCTCTTGAGTGCCGCGTTATTGAGATGCGGGAGATGGGAACCCATCACGTATTTTTCGCGGACATAGTCGGTGTTTCCTGTCACGAGGAGCTGCTCGACGAGGGCGGTCGGCTCTGCCTTGAGAGGGCGGGGCTTCTGGCTTACGCCCACGGGCAGTACTATGCTCTTGGCGAGGTGGTGGGAAGATTCGGCTTTAGCACCGATAAGCCGAAAAAGAGTGAGGAGAAGTCCGACAAGGCGAGCCCTGTCGAAAATAATAAGCCCTTTTACTCTACGGCGCCGAGAGGGACGGTGAAGCGCCGCCCCGTAGCCGACAAGGACAAGGGCAGACCTCATAAAAAGGGAGGCAAACCGAAAAAATGAATACCGAAAATACCGAGAGAATAAGATCTCGCGTTCTTTCTCTTATTGAGTCGGAGTTTGAAAGCGATGCCGCCTTTGAGCGTGCGCTGGGGCTGCCGGTCAAGACCGTGAACAACTGGCGCAGAGGCCGCTCGGCGTCCTTTATGCGTATGCTGCCGAGGCTCTCGGAGGTCTTTGGTGTCAATGCGCTGGAGCTTCTGGACATGCCACTCCGCAAGGATACCTCGGAGCTGTCGGAGGAGGAGCTGCATCTTCTGCATCTCTACCGCCGCTCCCGTACCCTGCCTCAAAAGATGCGTACAGCCCTGCGCGAGACGCTGGAGAGCACGATAAAGCTTTATATCGACACGGCCACAGAGCTTAAAAATAAAGGCAACGCGAGGAAAAAATAGGAATGAGCGTTGGTGTGAAAAAGAAGATATCGGCATTTTTGGCCGCACTGACAGCGGTGCTTTTGCTCGCGATCCTTTGTGGCTGTAACAAAAATCCTGAGCCGCAGAATCGGATATATTACCAGTATTTTGACACCGTGTGCGTGATATACGATTATTCGGGCGACCCGGAGTTTGCCGCGCGGTGTGACGAGATAGAGCAGATAATCAAAAAATATGACCGCTTGCTTGACATCTATGATGAGTATGAGGGCGAGATGAATCTTGCCACTCTCAATAACCACGCGGGCCAGGGAAGTATCAGAGTATCGGCGGAGCTGGCGGAGTTTCTTTCGTACGCAAAGCAGATGTATGCCCTGTCCGACGGCGAGCTGAACGTGGCTATGGGCGCTGTGCTCTCAATATGGCACGAATACAGGACGGCAGGTACGGAACTCCCCTCCGAGCAGGAGCTTGCCGAGGCGGCAGAGCACATCGACTTCGATGACGTGACGGTTGACGTAGAGAATCGCACGGTGGCTATCGCCGATCCGGAGCTTTCCCTTGATGGGGGCGCTCTTGCCAAGGGCTACGTGGCGGCAAGGATAAGAGAGTATCTTGAGGATCGGGAGCTTGGCGGCTACGTGCTGGACCTCGGAGGCAATCTTTGCGCCGTGGGAACGAAGCCCGACGGCTCCGGCTGGTCCACCGGTGTCAAATCGCCGACGGCGTACGGAGAATACGTATACAGATTCACTCTCTCGGACGCCTCTGCGGTGACCTCGGGCAGCTACGAGAGGTACTACACCGTGGACGGAGTGAGGTACCATCATATAATAGATAAGGATACGCTGATGCCTGCCCGCGGTTTCTCATCGGTCACAGTGATCACCGAGGATGACGCTCTTGCCGATGCGCTGAGCACTACGCTTTTCTGTATGAGCTACGAGGAAGGCTGTCGGCTCCTTGACACCCTTGACGGAGTGAGTGCTGTGTGGCTGACCGAGGAAGGCGAAGTGCTGAAATTCGGGATCGACTGATGCTTTTTGTGAGCTTTGGTTTACAAAAAACTTGGTTTTATAAATATAAACGACGGTCTGTAACAAAAAAATCCCTCATTCATATACTGAAAGCAAGGCCGTATAAAGCCGGCAAAGGGGGATTTTTATGAAGATCGTCGTTTTGCGTTCGCCCAGAGCGCTTCGTTATATACTTTCTAAGATTTTCGGCGTCAATATTGAAAAGGAAAAGAAATAAAACATAAGCAAACGGTAAAGCCTCCCTCTATAGCATATGCTTAACCTTGGGGGAGGCTTTACAATGCTGAAAGAGTAATATCAAGCGGAGCTTTTCGGGCGTTGTTTACGGATTCGATAGCTACCTTGAGAGCGTATTCATCTACTCCCTCAGGAGTCCACGCAAAGTTATCTATATTTGCACCCGTTATAGTGCTTATGAAGCAAAGCGCCGCAATAAATCTTCCTTTATCAAGGCTTAAATGGTATCCGTCTCGGGTAAGGAGCCCTATCTTCGAGGTTCTCGCATTTTCAACGGCGGTTCCCGTAGGAACAAGTAGGTCTATTTTTTTATTAGTCAGTATTACTTCTTTTTTTACTTCGATGAGCTTTCTGCGCATTTCTGCCATATTGCCGCAATAAGAAAGGATTTCGGGATGCGGGTAATCGGCTTCTCCGAGCCATGTCATATTGAAGGCGATTTTTGTCTTTTTGGGCGCTAAAGCTTTTATGTAGTCAACAAGTCTGTCAAGCTTGCCGTAGCATTCCGCCGATGTATAACGGCTTCCTTCCTTCGTTCCGTGCTGAATGGCGATCCAGTCCCAGTCGTCGCTCTTTATGGCGTCGCTTATTTTATATTCGGGGGTTGACGTCCAGCCCTCGCCCGTATTTACATGATAATTGTAACCCCCTATATCGTTAGTTGCGTGTCTGTAGTGCATATCTATGGAACAGCCTCCTACGCCAAGAGTTCCTAGCTTTAGTTTCTTTACGCCGAGCGCCAAAGCCGTTTGCGCAGCGTACTCCATCGTATCTATCGCGAAGCTGTTTCCTAAGAATAAGATCTTTAAGGTGTTCGGTATGATTTGCATAATTTGCCTCCCTAAATATTATAGAATTAATGAGATCCAAAACGGCAGTGTTGCCAGTGCGAACAGGTGAGAGATCAGAGCGAGTCCAGCTCCCGTTCTGCAATCCTCTCCGATCAGCTTTGGGAAAACTATGGTATTGAGTCCGCATGGCATGCAGGTAATGATAAGCGCCAGCGGCAGTACCGTTTCAAGCCTTAGCAGTCGGAAAGCTACATAAACGACGGCGGGAATCATAACGAGACGTAGAACAGAAAAAATATACGCCTTTTTATCAGTCATCAATTCCTTTACGGCGAAGGTCGAAAGAGTTATGCCCGTAAGCAGCATACTCAACGGTCCTACACAATCCGACGCCATGGACACGGCTTTGGATAATACATCCGGGAGCGTGAGCCCGGCAAGACCGAATATCATACCGACGATGATCGATACCGTTATGGGATTAAGCAAACGCTTCACAGGGGCGCTGCCGCCTGTAAGCAAAGCGTAACCGAAGGTGTAGGTGTAGATTATAAACGGAATACCGAAAAATATGAAGTTCGTTAAAACGGCTTGACCTAAGACCGCTTCTATAAGAACGTATCCCAAATAGGAATAATTGGTTATCGTAAGCGAATACCTGAACACTCTTCGTTCATACTCTCGCTTCGTTAAAGCCTTAGATAGAAAAAATGAAATGATAATAATTACCGAAAGCAAGATCGCCGATACAATCAAAAAGGAATACTTTTCCTTAAAATAAGAAACGGTAAAATTCCTTGAGAAGGTGTTAAATACCTTGCAGGGCAAAAAAAGGTTTATCAATAAAACTGACAAAATGTCGCAATGGGGCGCTTTGTCTTTTTTTATTTTTCCGATTATCCATCCCGCAAAAAGAAATATATACAGTATGAATAACTGCTTTAGAACGAATTGCATAAAAGTTCCTCTGTTTTAGCTTCTTGCCATAATTATACGAAGCCATACTCGGTTTGTAAATGGAAAAAATAAAAACATGGAATTTTTGAAAGATTTGTTGACAAGCAATATTAAAAATGCTATACTAAAACCGTTTTTGGGAGGGATATTATGCTTGGTTTTTTTAACAATGTTGAAATAATAGGCGTTATGTCGGGCAACAGTACGGCACAGGCAAGGGTTTCAAACCGCCCGTCACATAGCCTGATATATAAGGCAACAGGAGAAAGCGTATACTATTTTGACGGAAAGCAATATCATCTAAAGCCGGGCACGTTGCTATATGTTCCCGAGGGGGCAAATTATTCATTCAAAAAGGTTTCGGAGGACAGCACTCACAGGCTCGTCAATTTTCACGCCGACTGCGCCGAAGCGCCATCGCCTCAATTTTTTACTTCTCTTGATTCCGAAAGCGTTTCGGTTATATTAAGGCAACTGGAAAAAAACTGGCGCTTCGAGCAAAATCTTACAGGTAAATACGAACGGCTGTCCTTGCTTTATAAATTGCTCGCACATCTTACTCACGTTCAAAATTCCGGATATACCACCCTTCAAAAAAAGGAGCTTCTTGCTCCTGCTATAGATTATCTTGATAAGCATATTTTCGATAGCGATCTCAAGGCCGCGATTCTTCCCGAGCTTTGCGGGATGTCGGGCCCTACCTTCAGAAGGGTATTCGCTTCAAAGTTCGGCGTATCTCCCAAGAAATATATTATTAATCAACGGTTGCTGCAGGCCAAAATCATTCTTGAAAGCGGAGAGTACAAAAATATTTGCGAGGTTTCAGCTACCGTTGGATACGACGATTCCTTATATTTTTCAAAATTATTCAAGAGCTTTTATGGAGCTTCGCCATCAAAATATTAAAAAAATCAGCAAAGAGATTCTTCAAAAATAAACAAAACGCAAACGAGCGCTCATTACCACTTGATGGAAAGCATCCGCTTGCGTTTTTTTGTTTTGCTTATCCCCGCTTTTCCTTCAGCGCCGCCACGTTACTTTCAACTCTGTGCTTGTGGAGGGGGTACCAGAACCAGAGAATCAGTGCGAGGACGATAAAGCCCACTGCGGGCACGAGGGTGGAAACGTTGAAAATGCCGTTTTTCACCGCCTCGGTGAGGGGTGCGCCGTTCACCTTTTCATAGCCGATAACGGTGAGAAGCAGTCCCGTAAGTCCTGCGGCAGCCGCCTGCCCGAGCTTTCTTGCGAAGGAGTAGAGCGCGTAGATTGAGCCATCCTCACGAATACCGTGCTTCAGCTCCGAGTCGTCGATAACGTCGGTGATCAGCGCCCAGGATACCATGGCAAAGATTCCTATGCCGAACCAGGAGAGCAGGTTTATTCCAACGTAAAGCCATACGTTCTGCGGGCGGATAAAGAATAGGGCTATACAGACTGCCGCCGCCAGAAGATTTGCTGCTGCGGAAAGCTCCGCCTTACCAAACCTGCGCGCCAGAGGCTTGGCGATTGCCGCTGCTACGGAAAATGCCACCAGCATAACGATGTTGGAGGCCGATTGGGCGCCCGTGTCTGCGTAATAATCGGGGTATACGTAGTTTGCCATCTGCTGAAGCACGAATTGCGACAGCAGCATAACGATGGATGCGGCGATAATGGATATGAGTGCACGGTTCTTTATAGAATTTGCAAGCAGGGTCCTCACGCCCTTATCTCTCGCCTCGTGCTCGTGGGAGCGCTCGGGGCTGACTCGCTCTGTGGTGAGCAGATAACAACCGAGGTAAGCGAGGACTGCGAGGATAGAGAACACGCCGGCGATCAGAGTGAATCTGCCGCCGTTCATTTCCGCGATCTGTACGCCGTCAACGATACGTGTATCGTAAGCCAGAAGGGGCACGCCCGCGCCGATTATCACGCCCGCCAGCGAGCTTCCCATTGTTCTGAAGGTGGAGAGGGACTGACGGTGGTCAGGCTCGGGAGAGATGGCCGATGCCATCGAGCCGTAGGGGATATTGATAGAGGTATAGAAGATGGAGCCCCAGAGAATATAAGTGATCACAAGCCAGAGCACCTTAAACCACAGGGCGCGGTCGGCAAAGGCCGATTGATATATGAGAAACGAGGCTATTGCCACGGGGCCGCACATTCTCAGTATCCAGGGACGGAATTTTCCGCCTCCCGTAGGACGGCTTCTGTCGCAGATGCGCCCCATCGTTACGTCCGTGAAGGCGTCGACGAAGCGAGCCAGCATCATAACAAGACCGACGATTCCCGCGCTGACGTGCATAACGTCGGTGTAGAATTTTAGCAGAAAGCTTGAGGATAGTATAAAGGTGAAATCGTTACCGAAATCGCCGAGCAGATAGCCGAGCTTGTCCCTCCAGCCGAAGGGCGGCTTTGTTTTTGTATGATTCATTGTTGAAAAACGGCTTTTTTGCCGAATACCTTTCGTAGGATTTGTTGTTAGTATTCCTTTTTCGGGGAATAATAAACATAAAATGCTCGCTCTGTGTCACATTTTTTTGAAATCGGACGGTCGTTATTTGAACAAAAGATATTGACGGCGGGGCAATAATGTTGTATAATTAAAGCATAGTATGTCTTAAAATAAAATTCAAGGAAGGTATTTTACAATGAAGCTTTCATTCAGATGGTACGGCGAGAGCGACCCCGTTACTCTCGAGTACATTCGTCAGATACCCAATATGCGCTCTATCGTTTCCGCGGTCTATGACGTTAAGCCCGGCGAGGTCTGGCCCGAGGAGAGCATCGTCCGTATGAAGGAGACCGTTGAGAAAAACGGTATGCTCTTTGATATAGTTGAGTCGGTTCCCGTTCACGAGAATATCAAGCTCGGCAGAGATAACGTGGACGAGCTTCTTGACGTTTACTGCGAGAACGTGCGCCGCCTCGGTAAGCACGGCGTTAAGTGCATTACCTATAACTTTATGCCCGTTTTCGACTGGACCAGAACCCAGCTTGATAAGGTTGCGCCCGACGGCTCCACCAGCCTCGTTATGTACTGGGATCAGATGCGCGGCCTCGATCCTCTTAAGGACGACATCAATCTCCCCGGCTGGGATTCCAGTTATTCCAGAGAGGAGATCCGCGAGCTTATCACCGCATACGGTGAGCTCGGCGCAGAGGGACTTTGGAAGAATCTTGAGAGATTCCTTGCGAAGGTGATTCCCGTTGCAGAGGAGTGCGGCATCAGAATGGCGATCCACCCCGACGATCCGCCATATCCCATCTTCGGTCTTCCCAGAATCATCACCTGTGAGGAGAATCTTGACAGATTCCTGAAGCTCTACGACAGCCCTGCAAACAGCCTTTGCCTTTGCACCGGCTCTCTTGGCTGCGCCGCTACCAATGACATCGTGAAGATGGTCAGAAAGTACAGCGAGATGGACAGAATCGCATTTATGCACATCAGAAACGTGCTTCTCCTGCCCGATGGCAGCTTTGAGGAGTCCGGCCACCTTTCCTCCTGCGGAAGCATTGATATGTATGAGGTAGTAAAGGCCCTGGTTGAGACCGGCTTTGACGGATACGTCCGTCCCGACCACGGCAGAATGATCTGGGGCGAGACCGGCAAGCCCGGCTACGGACTCTACGACAGAGCTCTTGGTGCTACCTACATCAACGGCCTTTTTGAGGCCTGCGAGAAGGCTTATAAAAACGGAAAGTAAGAGAGGATTATAAAATGATAAAGAACGTTCTTGATACAGATCTTACCGGCAAGGTAGCGGTAGTTACCGGTGCGGGCGGCGTGCTTTGCGGCGCATTCTCCAAGACCCTTGCAAGAGCGGGCGCGAAGGTTGCGCTCCTCGACCTCAACGATGCGGCGGCAGAGGCTGTTGCAGAGGAGATCAGAGCGGAAGGCGGCGTTGCCAAGGCTTATAAGTGCAACGTGCTTGAAAAGGAGGGCTGCTACGCGGTAGCAGATGCCGTTGAGGCCGACCTCGGAAAGTGTGATATACTTATCAATGGCGCAGGCGGAAACAACCCCAGAGCTACCACCGACAAGGAGTACTTCGAGCTCGGCGATATTGACGCTGACACCAAGTCCTTCTTTGACCTTGACGCTTCTGGCGTTGGCTTCGTGTTCAACCTCAACTTCCTCGGCACCCTTATTCCCACCCAGGCATTCGCACGTCAGATGGTTGGCAGAGAGGGCTGTAACATTATTAATATCAGCTCGATGAACGCATATACCCCCCTTACCAAGATCCCCGCATACTCGGGCGCCAAGGCGGCTATCTCCAACTTCACCCAGTGGCTTGCGGTTCATTTCTCGAAGGTTGGTATTCGTGTAAATGCTATCGCCCCCGGATTCTTCTCCACCAAGCAGAATGCCGCTCTCCTCTTTAACGCAGACGGCACCCCCACCGCCCGCACCGGCAAAATCCTTGCCGCTACTCCCATGGGCAGATTCGGTGAGAGCGAGGAGCTTGACGGCTCGCTCCTCTTCCTTGTTAATAACAAGGCTGCGTCCTTCATTACGGGCGTGGTAATTCCCGTTGACGGAGGCTTCTCCGCATATTCCGGAGTATAATTTCGCGTAATACATCTGCCACGAAGGTGACGGGCGTAGATATCTATGTCGAGCCTTCGTGGCTTCGTCTTACGCAAAATATCTCACCGGTTTGTGTGTAGCATTAACGGCCGGCCGCTCCAAGCCTTGCAATCGGCATTGTTTAATTATTGCAAAATAAAAAAGATAACCGGCCCCGAAATCGGGGTCGGTTTTGTATAATCAATAGTTTTTCATGCGGGGCGTGAGGTTAAGTCTCCACGCAATATTATACAAGGCTAAGGTTAATACAGCTTTCTTGGAGTATCAACGATACCGGCGAGGTAATCGAGGGAAACGTTATGGTACTTTGCTATTGCGATTGCAATATAAAAAGGGACTTCCTGCTCGCCGCGTTCGTATCTTGCGTATGTGGTTGTATATAGACCGAGGGCCTCTGCCAAATCCTTTTGACTGATATCTCTGTCTTCTCTTAAATCCTTTATTCTCGTGTACCGCATATATACCTCCGTTTTTCTGTATTATAGCAAAAAACACAGGGTTGTGCTAAAAATAAACACAAATCGGTGTTGACAAATCGCGTATTGCGTGGTATAATAATTTCAAAACACAAACTTGTGTTTTAGAAGGGGGGACAGATAAATGAAAATCATCGAAGAACTATGGTACGAGCATCTACAGGAGAGCAAAAGACCAAGCGCGGAGAAGCGCCGGTTTCGCAGTCTGTTCTGCGAATATGAGGAAGAGATACGCACCACCTTGAATGAGAAGCAGAAAAAGCTTCTCGATAGATACGAAAACGCTTTGATAAGCACCTTCGCCGACGAGGAATTCGAGTGCTTTAAGCGAGGAGTGAGCTTCGCCATTAGGCTGATCGCGGAGGCGCTCTGTGAGGAGTGAGAAAGAAAACCGACCCCAAATTTGAGGTCGGTTTTTGGGTTGATATGACAACCATAATTTGCAAATTATGCTAATTTCTCCCCGAGGAACGCCATGGCGGCCTTTATTCCTGCGGTGTGGGCGTCCACGTCGAGTGCCAGCATTTCTACGGTGGTCTTATCGTGGGTTGCCTCGTAGAGCATAGGAGTTGTGGGGCTCATTTCGAAGTCGAAGCAGGGAACGCCGCGCTTATAGCACCAGCTGGGCAGGCTACCGACGGAGCAGCCGAGAACTACGTCGGTGTTCTCGTTCTTCGGCAGACCGAGGGATGCGCGGAAGGGGTCACTATATACTCCGGAGAGGGCGTTCGAGCGAGCGAGGAAGCTCTCGTCGCCTGCGGATTCGTGGGCAGTAAGGGCTCTGTCGGAGGTTACCGAGCAGAGGTGATGATAGGAGAATACCGCCTTGGGCTTTGCTCTTTCCATGGTGGAGATAACCGCTCTGACCTCTGGCTCGGAGTTGGGGTATGCACCGTGGTAGGTGGGGCTCATGGGGTCGAAGCTGGAGAGGCCGTAGCTGTCGTCGTGCACCTCCCAGAGAGCATCGAAGTTTCGGTTGAGGTCCACGCCCGCGGCATTTTTGCGGATATAGAGGGGGGCACCGCTTGCCATAGCCTCGCGGTTATCCGCGCTGACCACGGGAAGAACTGCAAGACCGGTCTTTTCGAGCAGCTCGGGGGCTTCTGTGAGGATCTTTCTCAGCGCGGGAATCAGAATTTCCGGGCCGGATTCTCCTGCGTGCACCGCACCGACACAGGCGATCCTGTTATCGGGGTTGCCGACGTAGAGGGCGTAAAGGGGTTTGCCAAGAACGGTGTGTCCCTCCTCCACGAGGCTGACCTCGGGGAAGTCCTCGGCGATTTTTTTCATTTCCTCGACGATTTTATCGAAGTGCCAGAACAGTCTGCTGTCGCGTATCTTCACGGCCATGGGTCCGGCAGGTGTGCTGTCACCCTTGGTTATCCAATACACGTAAACCTGTCCGAGCTTCACGTCCTCGTCAATATACTCGCAGAAGGTGCCGTTGATGGGGAGCTCGCCCTCGAAGATAAGCTCGTCGGCGGTGGGGGTCATACAGTCAAAGTACTCCATCTCGTCCCAGTCGAAGACGAAGCCGGTGTCATGTCTTTTGTAGATACGGATAGGGCCGTCCTCTATGGGCTTTATTTCCTTGTTGTGCTGGAAATACAGTCTGACGCACTCGCGGGGCTGTCCGTTTTCGTATTTTGTAATAACCTTTGCGGTAGCTTTGAGTACCTTTCTCATATAACTTTCCTCTCTTTTACATATTAGGGCTCATCTGGGTGGGGCCTCTGTCGGATGTGCCGGTGAATTTCACGTCCTCGGGGGTGGGATAATATTTCTCGGCCTCGTTGTCCCTCTGGTAGAGTCTGATATGCTCTCCGCGGGGCTCAAGATCGATAAGGTCACCGCCGCGCCAGTATTCGGTGTACTCTCTGCCGGCGAAGAATTCCTTCTTCACCACGGTGTCGATTGCAAATTCAAGGGTAAGGGTGTCGCCTGCGGCGGCCTCGGTGAAGATAACGCCGTCCTCGGTGATCTCGGGCTTTACGCTCTCGCCGTTTTTGAGGAGCTTTACATTCTCGCCCATCCAGGGGTAAAGACGGAAGCCTGCCTTACAGTCGCGCTTCAGCTCAAGGCTGATAACGCCGAAGTCGGGCATAAGATGAGTGAGCTTATACTCGTCGGTTTCCTTTTCTGTATGAATATTTACTGCGTAGAGGCCGTCCCTCTCGGTTACGGTGTTTTTCCAGAGAATACCAAGGGCGATGGGCGCCGTACCTACGCAACAGCCGGCGATAGAGCGGAAGCGGTTTATGGAAATGGAGCCGGGCTCGGAGCCGCCGGTGTATCCGCCGATAATGCGCTCTGCCAGGTGATGGTAGGTCTTACCGTCCCCATCGGGCAAGGTGTCGTCGCTTACCACGTAGCCGGTGTATTTTATCTGGTTTTCGGTGAGCTGGTTTCTGGCAAAGAGGTTCATATCGTTCCAGTATTCGTTATAGCCGCACTTTATGAGCTCCTCGCAGCAGAGGACCATATCCTTGAGCACGCAGGTCTCGCAGTGCTCCTCGCTCTGGGGCTTCCACTGTGCAAACTCGGGCACCCAGCCGAAGGAAGAGGACAGCGAGCGAACGTAGCCGTATATATTCTTACCTGCGAGAATATATTTCTCCTCGCCGATAACTCTGCCGAGATAGACGAGTCCCGCGGCGATCCATACAGAGGAATGAACGTGTCCGAAGAACTCCATTTTGTAGTTGAAATAGCGGGAGGGGCCGAGCAGATGGTTGGCAAGGCCGATAGCCAGCTCCAGAGCAACCTCGTCGCCTGCGATCACGTATCTGTCCACAAGGGCATGCATGCTGACTGCGTTTCTGATTGCCTGCTCGCCTCTGCCTGTGTGATGAGAGAAGTCGAAGCCCTTGTCCTTGACGTAGACGTCGTTGGGGAACTCGTAAAGAGGCTCGGCTTCTATAGAATCGCCCGACCAGAAGGAGCGCACCTTACGTTCAATAACGAGGGAGCGCATTCCGCGGACGAGATTTGCCGCCCGCATTTCCGCCTCTTTATCCTCGGGGTTATTCTTCACGAGTCTGTTGAGGGCGGGGAGTATGTAGCCCATCTCATGGAAGGAGGAGTGTATGGTATGAGTCCAGGGGTGCTTTTTGTGGAAGCGGAGGCCGTGCTCTCCCCAGGAGTCCATCAGCTGTCCGCGGAAGCCGTTGTAAAGCTCCCTTGTGATATCGCTCTTTCCGAGAATACCCTCAAGGCTGTCCACCGCCTCGAACCAGGAGCCGACAAGCTCCGCATCGTCAACCTTGCAGTGCTCGGCCTCGGCGGGCTTTTTGTGGGGAACCACCAGCCAGAACGGCAGATAATCGTAGGCCCTGTCGGTCATATTGTTGATATAGGAGAGAACGCGCTTTGCGTCCTCGGTAAGATCGTATTGCTGATATCTCATTGTTCGTTCTCCTTTTGTTTTCTTTCTTTTATGTATATTGAGGGGAGTACCCCTATATGTCGCTTAAAGGTGTTTCCGAAGTGGTTCTGGCTTATGAAGCCGAACATCGTCGCCAGCTCTGCTACTGTGGGGTAATTACCTTCGTCAACGTAGCTGCGCGCCTTCTGCACCCGATATACGTTCAGATAATCGAGGAAGGTGGTGTGAAAGCATTTTTTGAAAAGACGGCAGAAATGCTCCGGGGAATATTGGCAGAAGGCGGCGGCATCGGAGGTTGAAATGTTGGCAGACAGATTAGCGTCTATGTAGCTTGATACCTTAGTCATAAACTCCAGCTTCGCCGGCAGCTCACTGCGCGTTGCCGTATACCAGCCCTCCCTTACGGAAATGGCGTAGAGCTCCATAATGCTGCTGAGCACCGATATTGCCCAGCCCGGCGCCGCCCCGTCTGTATCGGATATTATTTTGTCGATGATTTCTCGCATCGGCAGATTCTTTGCGGCAGGGATATAGTTTTCAAAGGTGATATTTCTAAGTGCTGTAAAAAACGTGCCGCTCTCGCCCCTGGCCTCGGGAAAGAGGTTCATTGGCTGGAAGCTGACGCAATCTCTGGTGAAGGGGGCGTGCTTATCTGTAAGGGTGATGCCGTGGGCCTCAAAGGGGTTGACTATAGCGATATCCCCCTTTTTCGCCTTGATGACCTTGTTGTTGATAATGATGCTCGCCTCACCCTCCACAATGCGCAGTATTTCCACGCCCTCGTGGTAGTGATACGGGGTGAAAACGTAATCGTTGCGATCGCCCTGCGCCGCTTTTGCCACTGGCTTTGAGTTGGGGCGAAAAAGCGCGTCGTTGTGTACGGTGAGCTGTGTTTTTGCGCCGCCCTTCATACTACTGCGCAGGATACAGACGGGCAGGAGCTCCCCTCCGTCAAATCTATAAGCTTTCATATCCTCTGTGCGAGATCGCCTCGCGCCTCCTTTTGGATTAACAGTAGCATTTTTGAAGGATTTTGTCAACAACAAAGCGGCAAAAAATCAATATTATTCAAAAATAAGTCAAAAGAGATGGATAAAATCAAGAAAATGGGAAAAATGGATTTTGCGCTTGACAGTATAAAATCTTTTATGTATAATTGAAATAACTAGAATGCACAGGAGATATTACCGTGAAAAAATACGTAAACAACAGCTTCCCTCATCTTCTGCACGGAGCGGATTACAACCCCGAGCAATGGAGGAGAACACCCGAGATATGGGACGAGGATATGCGCCTCTTCAAGCTTGCTAATATGAACGAGATGTCTATGAACATCTTTTCCTGGGATACGGTTGAGCCCGAGGAGGGAGTCTACGATTTTTCCGTTCTCGACGAGATGATAAACCGGGTTTATGAAAACGGCGGCAGGGTCATTCTTGCGACCCCCACCGGCGGCAGACCCCGATGGATGGCGAAGAAGTATCCCGAGGTGCTGAGAGTGGATTCCACGGGCAACAGAAATGTA
Source organism: uncultured Ruminococcus sp. (assembly GCA_964483225.1). Lineage (GTDB taxonomy): Bacteria > Bacillota > Clostridia > Oscillospirales > CAG-272 > UBA1740. Next base: position 23,613 of record CAZABU010000001.1, read on the forward strand.
TTTGCCCTCAGACACAACCATTGCTATACCTCGCCCGTGATGCGTGAGAAGATGCATAATATAAACGTAAGGCTTGCCGAGAGATACGGCAATCACCCAGGAGTCATTGCCTGGCATTTGTCCAACGAGTACGGCGGCGAGTGCTACTGTCCTCTTTGCATAAAGGCCTTCCGTGAGTATGTAAAGGAGCTTTGCGGCGGAAGTATCGACGAGCTCAACCGCAGATATTGCTCAGCCGTATGGAGCCATAAGTACAACAGCTTTGACGATATCGACCCGCCTTACAGCAACGGCGAGATCCGCGTGCATTGCCTGTCATTGGATTGGTGCAGATTCGTCACCCATCAGACCGTCGATTTTATGAAGGCGGAGATAGCGGCGGTGAGAGAGCATTCGAGCCTGCCCGTTACCACTAATATGATGTACGACTACGTTCCGCTCAACTATTTTGAGCTTGGCCGTCACGTTGACTTCATCTCCTGGGACAGCTATCCCGACTGGCATAACGACAGAGGCGAGCGGGTTGAGATACGTCACTCCTTCTGGCACGACGTGTTCCGTTCCATAAAGAAAAAGCCCTTCCTGCTGATGGAATCGGCACCGGGACTTGTAAACTGGAAGCCTTATAATAAGCTCAAGCGCCCCGGCGTCGACACCCTTCAGTCCTTGGCGGCGGTGGCTCACGGTAGCGACTCGGTGCAGTATTTCCAGTTCAGAAAGTGTCAGGGCAACTCCGAGAAATTCCACGGCTCGGTGGTAGATCACGTGGGTCACGAAAACACTCGTATCTTCGGTATCGTTAAGGAAACCGGCAGACGGCTGCAGACCATAGACCGTGTTGCGGGAAGCGAGACCCGCTCCGAGGTTGCTGTAATTTACGACTGGAACAATCGCTGGGCATTTGACGTTGTGTGCGGATTCCAGAAGGACAACAAGAAGTATTATGACACCGTCGTTTCCTATTACGAGAGCTTCTGGAAGCGCGGTATATCCTGCGACGTGGTGGATGCTCATTCCGACCTTTCGGGCTACAAGCTGGTGGTTGCTCCCATGCTCTATCTCGTGGACGGTGACACCGAGGCGCGGCTTGAGCGCTACGTCAGAGAGGGCGGCGCTCTTTATTCCACCTACATAACCGGATATGCTGACGGCGACGATCTTGTTCATCTCGGCGGCCTTCCCGCCGGCAAGCTCAAGGACGTCTTCGGTATCTGGAACGAGGAGATCGACACTCTCTATCCCACCGACAGAGGCGAGGTCACCGCTGACGGCAAGAAGTACGTTGTTTGCGATTACAGCGAGCTCGTGCATCTTCAGGGGGCAAGGGCTCTTGCCGAGTATTCCAAGGAGTTTTATAGCGGCATGCCCGCCTTCACCGTGAACGAATACGGAGAGGGACGTGCTTACTACCAGACCTTCCGCGACGTGGACGGCAAGTTCCATCACAAGGCGCTGGCAGACATCTGCCGGGAGCTGAATATCAAGAGTGACGTGGTTGTTCCCGAGGAGGGATTGCCCTTTGGCGTTACCGCCCGCAAGAGATACGACGATGATGCCGAGTATCTGTTCGTGATGAATTACAGCGAGGAAGAGGTGACCGTGACTCTCGACGGAGAGTACACCGACTTTGACGGCGGCAAAAAGGAGAGCGTTGCTCATCTTGGGGCATACGAGTGCAAAACATATTATAAAGATTTGTGATTAAAAGAAAAGGAAGGCTGTCCTTTGCGGTAGCCTTCCTTTATGCATATATATTAAAGCTTTGCGAGTGTTTCCATAACGTAATTGCCGAACTCCTCACAGGTAGCGCCGCCGGGTCTGCCGGTGATCTTCAGGCGCTTTTCCTCGAAGGTGCAGATATCCAGCGCACGCTCCAGCTTGTCGGCTCTTTCCTGCTCGCCGATGTGGGAGAGGAGCATAACGCAGGCGCGGAGCATGGAGCAGGGGTCGGCATAAGCCGCTCTGCCGTCGCGCACCATTCTGGGCGCGGAGCCGTGAATTGCCTCGAACATAGCGTATTTCTTACCGATATTGGCACATCCGGCGGTACCGACACCGCCCTGGAACTCAGCCGCCTCGTCGGAGATGATGTCGCCGTAGAGGTTGGGGAGCAGGAGCAACTGGAAGTCGCGGCGGCGCTTATGGTCGACGAGCTTTGCGGTCATGATGTCTGCGTACCACTCGTCGGTGGTGATCTCGGGGTAGAGATCGCCTACCTTGTGGCAATCCTCGAGGAAGTTACCGTCGGTGGTCTTGATAACGTTGGCTTTGGTAACGAGGGAAACTCTGGTGAAGCCGTTCTTTCTGGCGTAATCGTAGGCGAGTCTTGCAATTCTGTCGGAGCCCTGCTTCGTGGTAACGGTGAAGTCGACGGCAAGGTCCTCGGTCACGTTGAAGCCCGAGGAGCCAACGGCGTAGCCGCCCTCGGTGTTCTCGCGGAAGATGGTCCAGTTGATACCCTCCTCTGGAACCTTGACGGGTCTGATGTTGGCAAAGAGGTCGAGCGCCTTTCTCATTGCTACGTTAGCGGACTCGATGTTGGGCATTCCGTCGCCCTTCTGAGGCGTGGTGGTGGGGCCCTTCAAAATGATGTGGCAACTCTTGAGCTCTGCCATAACGTCGTCGGGAATAGCCTTCATCTTCGCGATACGGTTCTCAATGGTAAGTCCCTCAATGTTGACGAACTCAACCTTGCCTGCGGCCTCCATATCCGAGAGAATGAATTTGAGAACGCGGCCCGCCTCCTTGGAGATGATGGGTCCGATTCCGTCGCCGCCGCAGATACCGATACGAATGGTGGGCAGCGCCTTGTAGTCGGTGAAGTCACCCTGGGACTTCATATCCTCTATGCGGGTGAGCTGACCCTCAAGAATTTTTCTGAATTTTTCGCATGCCAAATCGAGATTTTCTTTGTAGTTTTCCATTGTGTTTTCCTTTGTTTTGTAAAGTTTTATTTGCTTGATATTAGGTTTTTAGGTTCACGGTGGCGATTCCGCTGTAATGAATAAAGCCTCGGTAACCCTTGTAGAGTCTGGGCTCGTCCAGCTCCTCAACTCTGTCGGTCTTGCCGTCAAGATAATCGCCGATAAGCTCCATAGCCGTGTCGCATCTGCAGGCAACGCCGCCGTAACGCACGTCCATATTCTGCCAGCCGAGGCTCTTGTTGGTGGAGTACCAGGTCCTCTTGTGGATGCTGTGCACCGCCACGGTTTTTTCCTTTAGCGCGGGCAGATGCTCCTTGCAGAGAGCGGTGAGTGTGTCCTTATCTCCGGATTTATAGGTGGGAACGAGCCTCTCGGCAATGTAGCACTTTTCGGCAAGATAGTCAAAGACGCGGTAGGCGTATTCGTAGAGATAGCCCCATCTGTCGCGCTCTGCCTTGCCCTTGAAGGTATCGGCGCACTCGGCATAGTGCTCGCTCATTGGATCGGCGAACAAACGGGAGTCGTAGAGGCCGGAGAGAACGTCCTGCCAGAACAGCGCCTTGCCGGCGAATCTGCCGTGGAAGCTGCTGTAATTTTTCTTCTTCCTGAAGTCGTCGTGGTAGTAGCTCATCTTGTAGAAGAGGTCGTAGTCACCGCCGGTGCAGGCCTCAAAGCGAGCCTTGAATTTCTCCCCGTCGGCGTCCTTATCGTAGCAGCGCTCGGCGAAGTAGGAGAGGGGGAAGAGATTTGCGAACAGGTCGCACTCGGCGTTATCGTTGAACCAAAGGGTCAGCATAGCCTCGCGGACGTTGTTGTTACGGCAGGCGTTAAGCGAGAAGTCGCAGGCCTCTACCGTGTAGTTATGCTCGGGGAAATGACCTATCCAGGACCAGCTGCCGCCGGCGTAGATGATATTTCTGCCGAGATCGTTGTGCTTTTTCAGCATAAAGTCGTCGCAGCCCGGGCCCTCGCCGTAATGCCAGAAAACAAGGTCGAGGTTCTTCGGGATGAGCTTCTTCGTAGACTCGGGAACGACGGTTTCTTCAAGATAATAGGAGTTGGTCGGGCTTTGTACTCTGAAATACATATCCGACCATATCATCGGTCGCAGGCCGTATTTGTCGGTGATGGCGATAAGCCGCTCCATATACTCGTTGAATATCTCAAAGGGCGGCACGTATCCGTGCTTGTCGAGAAATTTGCCGCGCCCCATATCCCAGGCCTCGTCCATTCCCAGATGTATGCGCTTTGAGCGGAAGGCGGAGGATGCGGTGGCAATAAGCTGCTCCACGAACTCGAAGGTCTGCTCCTCTCTTGCGAGCATGACCTTGTCGGTATCCTTTATCTTTGCCGCCTCGCCCCATATGAGATATTTTTCCATATGGCCGTAGCACTCAAGGCATGGGATGACCTCAATGCCATATTCATATGCGTAGTCGTCGATCTCGCGCAGCTCGGCGACGTTGTATCTGCCTCGCATATAGCCAAAGTAGGGTCTGTCCTCAAGCTCGATCACGTCCTCGGTATAGAGCATCATCATATTGTAGCCCATTACGGCGAGGTAGTCGAGGAGCTTCTTTACCGAGCTTACCGTAGGTACGGCACATCGGGAGGCGTCGACCATGGTGGAGAGAGTGGTGAAGAATCCGTCCTCGGAAACATCAAAGTCAGAGCCGGTCTTAGCCTTTTCCACAAGGGTACCGAGTCCGCGGAAGAACTGCACCTTGTCGCGGTAGTAGACGGTTGCCTTCCCGTTCTTGAGGCTTGCGCCGATGCGCTCACCCTTTTCTGCGCTGACAGAGATACCGCTCTCTGAGATTTCATAGCCGAGTATATCGGCAAGCCTGTCTATGCCGACCGAAAGCTCGGCGTCAACGTTGAAATTCAGCTTCATTAGTATGTCCTCTTTCGTTATTTATCTGTAATTAACGGTAAATGCTCGCTGATAAGAAATGTATGCGTGATAGTGCAGAGGAAGTCGCTCGTCGCAGAGCTCCTCTATCTCGTCTATCCTGCCCTCGAGATAGTCCGAAAGCAGCTCACCGAGGGTCTCAAACCTCGACACCATGCCACCGTAGCGCACGTCCATATTCTGCCAACCCTGGGCCTTACTGTTCTTAAACCATACCGCCTTGTGTGCTTTATGCATCTCGCGGCATTTTTCTATCATCAAAGGAACGTGTAACTCTGCAATCTCTCGCAGAAGCTCGCGGTCGTCGGCCTTATAAGCCGGAACGAGCCTCTCGGCAATAAAGGTCTTTTTCTCAAGATAGTCAAACACGCGGTAGGCGTAGTCGTAAAGATATCCCCATTTTCCGCTGTGGTTGCCGGAGTAGACCTCCTTTGAGTGGGCGTAGTGCGCCGCTCTGGGGCTGTTCCAAAGTGCCCGCTCGTAAAGACCCACCAGGGGGTCCTGCCAGAACAGGGATTTTCCAAGGAAGCGGAAATCTCTGCGCTTGAATTCAGGACTGTTCTTGAAATCGGCGTGGTAGTAGCAGAGCTTGTAGAAGAGGTCATAGTCGCCTCCCGTGGTGGCCTCAAAGCGACGGCGAAGCTCTTCGTCTGTGGCCGACGGATTGTAGCACAGCTCTGCAAAGAAGGAGAGCGAGAGCAGATTTGAAAAGGTCTCGCACTCGGCGTTGTCGTTGCACCATACAGTCAGCATTGCGTCGCGCACGTTCTGCTCGCGGCAGGCCTCAAGCGACCTGCGGTTGCTGAGCATCATCAGATTATATTCGGGGAAGTGGCCTGCCCAGCTCCATGCGCCTGTTGCCATTATAACGTGACGGTCGAGAGCCTTGTGCTTTTTCAGCATAAAGTCGTCGCAGCTTGGGTCGGTGGTCTCGCCGTAGTGCCAGAAGACCATTTCCATATTTTTTGGGATGCGCTGCCTTGTGGTTTCGGGTATCTCCGTGTCGGGGGAGTAGTAATCATTGCCGTCGGCCGAGTGGACACGGAAATACATATCCGACCACATCATAGGCGTCAGGCCGTATTTGTTGATTATTTTGCTAAGCTCGTCCATATATTCGTTGAATATCTCGAAGGGCGGGACGTAGCCGTGCTTGTCGAGGAACTTGCCGCGGCCCATATCGTGGGCCTCGTCCATACCGATATGGACTCTGCGGGAGCGGAACAGCCCGGCCACAGTGCCGATGAGGCGGTCGAGAAATTCAAAGGTGGCGGGCTCTCTTGCCAGCATCACCGTCATGGTGTCCTTTATCTTTGCCGCCTCTGCCCAAATGAGATATCTTTCCATATGGGCGTAGCACTCGATGCAGGGAATGACCTCTATGCCGTATTCGTAGGCGTAGTCGTCGATCTCTCTTATCTGCTCGGCGGTATACCTGCCGCGCAGGTGGCCAAAGTAGGGGAGCTCCTTGATTTCTATGGTGTCCTCGGTGTAAAGCATCATTGAGTTGTAGCCCATAACGGCCAGATAGTCGAGCAGCCGCTTTACGGTTTCGACTCGGGGAACGGAGCACCGCGAGGCGTCAAGCATATTGGAGATAAACTCGAAGTGGCCGGATTCGGTTATATCGAAGGCGCTGCTGCTTTTTGCCCTCTCAACGAGCAGGCCGAGCCCACGGAAGAACTGCACCTTGTCGCGGTAATATACGGTTGCTTTGCCGTCTGTAAGGCTGACGCCGATACGCTCGCCCTTTACCGCCGTTACGGTAATTCCGTCGCCGCGCTCATAGCCGATCAGGTCGGCAAGTCTGTCAATGCCCGTATCAAGAGCGGGGTCTACATTAAAATTCAGTTTCATAAAACAAATTCTCCCGAAGCTTTTATAAAATATTTCAATAGAATTATATCACGGGTGATTTCCCCGGTCAATAACCTTAACGGAGAATTTTATTTTGCTCGCTCCCAAAGCGAATCGTCGGCGAGCATATCCGCCATTTTCTGTCCTTTCTGTCGGTAAGACCGCAAAATGCAAATGATTATTTACTTATTTTTGGTTTTTGGTGTAATTAAGCGTGCCGCCGGCGAGAAGAATCTCTCTCTGCCTTGCGGTAAGAGTAAGCTTCAGTTTTATCTCCTTGCCGGTCTTTTCGTTGACGAGAGTGGCTGTGTCGGCACTCTTTACGGCCTCGAAAAGGCCGTCGATACGAATAGGATCGCCCTCTGCGATAAGGTCGTAATCCGCCTCGTTTTCGAGAGTCATCGGGAGAATACCGAAGTTGATAAGGTTTGCAAGATGGATACGGGCAAAGCTCTTGGCAATGACTGCCTTCACGCCGAGATACAGGGGCACAAGGGCCGCGTGCTCACGGGAGGAGCCCTGGCCGTAGTTGTGACCGCCGAGGATCACACCGCCGCCCATAGCCTTTGCCCGCTCGGGGAAGTCCTTGTCACATACGGTGAAGCAGAACTCCGAGAGCTTCGGCACGTTGGATCTGTAAGGCAGGATCTTTGCGCCTGCGGGCATAATGTGGTCGGTGGTGATGTTGTCGCCAACCTTGAGGATAAGCGAGCAGGAGAGATCCTTTGCGGGGGGGGCGCCCTTGGGAATGGGCTTAATGTTGGGGCCGCGCTCCACGGTGACGTTCTTTGCTTCCTCGGGGGTTGCGGGGAGCTCGATGAGATTGTCGTTGATGACGAACTGCTCGGGCATAGAGATCTTAGGAGCCGCGCCGAGGGTGGTGGGGTCGGTGAAGACGCCTGCAATAGCGGACGCAGCAGCCACCTCGGGAGATACCAGATAAACGCTGGCATCGGCGGTGCCGGAGCGGGCAAGGAAGTTACGGTTGAAGGTACGGAGGGATACTCCTGCGGATTTCGGCGAGAAGCCCATACCTATGCAGGGGCCGCAGGCACACTCGAGGATTCTTGCACCTGCCGCGATGAGGTCGGCAAGGGCGCCGCACTGGGCGAGCATGGTATATACTTGCTTTGAGCCGGGAGAAATGGAAAGAGAAACGTCGGGGTGCACGGTCTTGCCCTTCAGCATAGCTGCAACGGTGAGCATATCCGAGAGTGAGGAGTTGGTGCAGGAGCCGATGCATACCTGGTCTATCTTCATGCCCAAAAGCTCGTTTACAGCCTTCACGTTGTCGGGGCTGTGTGGGCAGGCCGCAAGGGGCTTGAGTGCGCCGAGGTCGATATCGTATTCCGCAAAATACTTGGCGTCTGCGTCGGGTGCAAGAGGTGTGAAGTCGGCCTCTCTGCCCTGGGCTTTAAGGAATGCGTGAGTCACCTCGTCCGAGGGGAAGATGGAGGAGGTGGCGCCAAGCTCCGCGCCCATATTGGTGATAGTGGCGCGCTGAGGAACCGAGAGAGTCTTCACGCCCTCGCCGGCGTACTCGATAACGGCACCGACGCCGCCCTTGACGGAGAGGAGTCGAAGGACCTCGAGAATTATATCCTTTGCGCTGACGTAATCGGAAAGAACGCCCACAAGATTGACCTTGATGACCTTGGGCATAGTGATGTAATAAGCACCGCCACCCATAGCTACTGCAACGTCAAGGCCGCCCGCTCCCATGCCCAGCATACCGATACCGCCCGCGGTGGGGGTGTGGCTGTCGGAGCCGATGAGAGTTCCGCCGGGCTTGCCGAAGCGTTCGAGATGCACCTGGTGGCAGATACCGTTTCCGGGACGGGAGAATCTTACGCCGTGCTTTTTCGCAACCGTCTGTATGTAACGGTGGTCGTCGGCGTTCTCAAAGCCGGACTGCAGGGTATTGTGGTCGATGTAGGCCACGGACAGATCGGTCTTGACTCTGTCGATCTCCATAGCCTCGAGCTGCAGATAAGCCATAGTTCCCGTAGCGTCCTGGGTGAGGGTCTGGTCTATCCTTATTGCGACCTCGCTGCCGACTGTCATATCGCCGGAGACGAGATGGTTTTTGATTATCTTTTCAACGATTGTAAGTCCCATTTTTATTTACTCCTTGGTATTTGCCGTGTTTTCTTCAGTGATTGATAGCAGGTTGGACAGCGCCGCCTCGACGTGCTCAACTGCCAGTCTCTCTGCTTCTGCCGCGTTGCCGTTGACGATAGCCTCAAGCATGGCGCGGTGCTCTCTTACCGACGGCTCGATACGGGTCGGAACGGTCAGCGAGAGCTTTCTGTATGCCTTTATGCTTCTGTGAAGGTCGGAGAGGATCTTCTTCAGATGCCTGATGCCAGATGCGTGATAGATCGTGCTGTGGAAGAGGGTGTCCATCTCCTTGATCTTATCGGTGTTGTTCTTTTGCAGATAAAATTCCGCAAGCTCTACCGACTCTGCAAGGGTGGCCTTGTCCTCCTCGCTGATGCGCTCGGCTGCCGCCGACGCGGCCAGTCCTTCAAGCCGCATTCTTATCATATAAATGTCGATAAGATCCTTTTCGGTGACGCCGATAACTCTTGCGCCGCGGTTGGGAATAAGCTCCACCAGCCCCTCTTCGGCCAAGCGGTGTATCGCTCCGCGCAGGGGGGTGCGGCTGATGCCGAGCTTTGCGGAAAGGGCGGTTTCAATGAGAAATTCTCCGGGGAGAATTGTACCCGCACATATTTCCTCTTCAAGAGCGAGATAGGCGGATTCCTCAAGAGATTTCACATTTTTGTCAACAATCATTTACATATTCACCTCTTTTACTCGAGGATAATAGAAGTTGATGATCTGCTCCAGCTCGTCGTCGCCCATAACGGTGGTACGTCCGTCGGCGTAGAGGCGATCGATCTCCTCCTTGATCTTGATAACCAGGGGATCCTTCTTGGAAACCTGGCGGAACTCGGGAAGCTGATAGTGTTTGTTTATCCAATAAGCGATACCGGAGGTGCCGGAGGTGTTGGAGATTGCGACCTCGGCGGGGCGGCCCAGAATCTTCTCGGTGTCGAAGATATTGTATATCTCCGAGTCCTTCATAAGTCCGTCGGCGTGTACGCCCGCACGGGTGAGGTTGAAGGCGCTTCCGACGAAGGGGGTCATCGGGGGGATCTCATAGCCGATCTCGTGCTTGAAATATTCTGCGATCTCGGTAATCACCGTGGGCTCCATACCGTCAAAGCTGCCGCGCAGGGAGGCGTACTCTATAACCATAGCCTCAAGAGGAATGTTACCCGTGCGCTCGCCTATTCCGAGCAGAGAGCAGTTGACGCCGGAGCATCCGTAGAGCCAGGCGTTCACCGCGTTTGTAACTCCGTGGTAGAAGTCGTTGTGTCCGTGCCACTCGAGCATCTCGGGAGCAACGTCTGCGTAATGGCGCAGACCGTATACTATGCCGGGCACGCTTCGGGGAAGGGCAACGCCGGGGTAGGAAACGCCGTAGCCCATAGTGTCGCACATTCTGATCTTGACAGGAATTCCCGCCTCCTCGGAGAGCTCGGTAAGCTCGTTGACGAAGGGAACGACGAAGCCGTAGAAGTCGGCTCTGGTTATATCCTCAAGGTGACATCTGGGGCGTATGCCTGCAGCAAAAGCCTCTTTAACGACGCCGAGATAATGGTCGAGTGCCTGACCTCGGGTCATTCCCAGCTTCTTAAAGATATGATAGTCGGAGCAGGATACCAGAATACCGGTTTCCTTAATACCGATATCGCGAGCCAGCAGGAAGTCCTCCTTTTTGGCTCTGATCCAGGTGGTGACCTCAGGGAACTCGTAGCCGAGCTCCAGACACTTCTCAACGGCATCTCTGTCCTTCTTCGTGTAGACGAAGAACTCGCTCTGACGGATTATACCGTTAGGGCCGCCGAGACGGTGGAGCATCTTATACATATCCACGATCTGTGCCGCCGTATAGGGGGCTCTGGACTGCTGTCCGTCGCGGAAGGTGGTGTCGGTTATCCATATATCGTTGGGCATCGAGAGAGGCACACGTCTGTGGTTGAAGGCTACCTTCGGGATCTCGACGTAGGGGAAGATATCCCGGTAGAGATTAGGGTCCGGAACGTCCTGGAGCGAGTATTTGTACTGGGACTGCTCAAGCAGGTTTGTGTTTTTGTTCTTTTCAATCATTTTTCTGTTTTCCTTTCGAGGGGGTGATGAAGCATACGGGGACCTTTTTGCGAATTTGTATGCTTGTATACAATTTATGCACACATTATACTATGGGTTATTGCTTTTGTCAATAGTTTTTATAAAAAATTTTTATTAACAATTCTTTCCGATATAAGTAACTGTATAGAAAGATAAAAACCGACCCCGCAGAGCTTTGCTCCGGACGGGGTCGATGAGGTTAGTTTATAGGGTATGACTCGGATTCAAATACGTAAATATTGCCGTAGCTCCAGCGGAAGGAGGAGCCGCCGTGGCGGTCAAAGGTGATCCAGATATATTTGTGTCGGGAGCCGCAGGGCACGAGGATCATCGAGCCCCAGCCGCGGAATCCGCCGTCGGGGAAATCCACCTTCGGAGAGGCGGGCGCGGAAAAATCGTTCAAGGGGTAGATGTCGTAGACCGAGCTCTTATTAAAATCCGAGCCGCAGACGAAATATACTCCCTCCGGTGTCTTGACGAAGCTGGCGCCGGTCTTTTCGCCGCCGAGGGTCTTGTCCACGTAGGTGAAGCCGCCGTCGGGGCGGTCGGAGGTAAAGTGGAAATAGTGGTATTTACCGTCGAGATCGTGTCTGCAAACGGCAAAGTGCCACACTCCGTCCACGAGCATTATCTCGGGATCCTCATCGCCTTCAAAGGCAAGGGGCGTTTCTATATCCGCTCCGGCGGGGGCAAGAGGCATAAGAGTTGCGTCGATAATGCTTATGCCGTATCGCGGATCGGAGAAGCCCTCGGAGTATGCAAGACGGTGCCCGTGAGCCAGCGACCATACCCACAGTCGCCAGGCGCCGGCGGTCCTGTCGTAGATCACTGTCGGCGCAACGTCTCCGTGGATATATCCGTCGTCGTAGGAATAGAACATAGCACCCTCAAGGCGCAGATCGAAGAGTGTAGGACACATAGATAGCACGACCTGATAGCGTAGCTTTTCGCAACGGGCGGAGGCGGTGAGGAAGATTCTGCCGCCTTCTATAAGCGGCTCGCCGGTTTCATATCTTATGGGGCGCAGATCTGCTTGGCTTATACCGGCAGAGATAAAGGCCTCTGCACGGCTGAGCTCAAATTCGCCGCCCGCCGCGGAGCAGATGGAAAGGCAGGCCTTTGCCCGGTGAATAACCTCCTCGCTTCTGTAAAGCGAGAGGGTGGGGGCGTCGACGTCACATATCGGCGCATCGGTGCCGTCGGTACGGAGATAGGCGCTGACTCCGCCGGGACGGAAGGTCACCGCAAGAGTACCGCAGGTGATCGGCTCTGTGGAGAAGCTGTGCTTTCCCTCCTCGGTAAGTACGGTAACTTGCTTGCCGTCAAAGGTTACCTCGCAGAGTGGGCCACCCGCGAGGGTAAGGGCGACGGATGCGCCGCAGAGCCTTGAAAACTCGATCTCATAGGTAGCAAAGGGGAAATGGGCGCATATGAGCCGCATGACCGACTCTCCCGCCTTCAGTTTTACGCGGTAACTGCCTCCGCCAACGCGCTCGTCGGGCGCACCGACCCGTGACAGGACGGGGTATGGATCGCCGGGGACCTCCGAGGTCCAGCCCTTGAAAAGCGACATTTCTCCTAAGGGGAGCTTTCTGTTTCTGTAAAGGTTTACCGAGCCGCGTCTGCTCCACTTGATCTGTGGCAGAGGCGGCATTTTTCTCTTATTCATCATATTCGTCTCCTGCGTTCAAAGTATCTCGAAGAATTGCTTCCACTTCGGAAAATTTTGTTGCGCGGTTGATCTGTGCGCGTATTTTTGCTGCTCCGCGGAAGCCCTGCAGATACAGAGCGATCTGCTTCCTTGCCTCTGGAATGGCTCGCCACTCCCCTTTCTCCTCGGTGGCAACGCGGAGCTGGAGCAGGGCAATCTCAATACGCTCGGCAAGGCTCGGCGGTTCATATCTGCCACCCTCCAGGGCGGCAAGTATTTCAGAGAAGATAAATGGGTTTCCAACTGCCCCTCTACCGATGGCAATACCGTCGGCTCCGGTGTCGGAAAGCATAGAGAGCGCCTCGGCAGAATCTGTAATATCTCCATTGGCAATCAAGGGAATTTGTAAAGCGTTCTTTACTTTTTCGATGATTTTTCGGTCTGCAAGACCGCTATACATCTGCACTCTTGTGCGGCCGTGCAGAGTCACCGCGGATGCACCTCCGGCCTCTGCTCGCAGGGCGCATTCCACCGCGTTGATCGAGGCGCCGTCAATGCCGGCGCGGAGCTTTACGGTGACCGGGAGCGGGGTTGCGGACTTAACGGCGGATACGATTTTTTCTATCCTTTGCGGGTCGCGCATCAGCGCGGAGCCCTCTCCGTTTGCAAATATCTTGTGGACGGGACAGCCCATGTTTATATCTATCGCGGTGGGAGCGATTCCGATTTCGGGGGAGGAGAGCACTCTTGCCGCCTCGGCCATTACCTCGGGCTCGGAGCCGAAGATCTGCAGGGCTACGTCCCCCTCGTCGGGAAGTATAGCGGCGAGCTGCGCGGTCTTTTTATCGCGGTAGGTTACGGCCTTTGCGCTGATCATTTCGGTGACCGAAAGCTCCGCGCCGAAGCGACTGCATACAAGACGCATCGCCCTGTCGGAGTAGCCTGCCATAGGAGCAAGGCACAGGCCGTGCTTATAGAATTTATCACCGAGTCGGAATGCCATAGCCGTACCTCTCCTTTTCAACGTTGCATATATTTTACCATAAAAGGCGTGCGTTTGCAAGTATTTGTAAAAATAAATGCGAGCAGCTATCCCAAACCCCTTGACCGAAGGGTAGTTTTATGTTAGAATAGAGTCATAAATTTCACTTTTGGAGACGGTTATGAAAATTGATAATCTTATAGCGGAGCTGGTCGCTTACAGCGTTGAGAGAGGGCTTATAGAGCCCACGGACGAGGCCTATGCGGTGGGCAGGCTTATGGAGATCCTCGGCCTCAGCGACTATTCGCCCGAAGGCCCCGCCTGTGGCAGGGCTCTTGCCGACGTTCTTTCTGATATGTGTGACTATGCCTATTCGAAGGGGCTGATGGATGGCGATTCGGTAGTATACCGCGATCTGTTTGATACAAAGCTTATGGGCGCCGTGGTTGACAGACCCTCCGGCGTTATCGGGAAATTCCGTAGTCTTTACGCGTCCTCTCCCGAGGCGGCAACCGACTATTTTTACCGTCTTGCCATTGACTCAAATTACATAAGGAGCGACAGGATCGCCAAGGATATGAAATGGCGCGTGGATTCCGAGTACGGCGAGATCGACATAACCGTTAATCTCTCAAAGCCCGAGAAGGACCCCAAGGCCATTGCCGCGGCAAAGCTCCTGCCCCAGACGGGCTATCCCAAGTGCGCCCTTTGCCACGAGAACGAGGGATTTGCAGGCACTCTTTCCCAGGCGGCCCGTCAGACCCTGCGTCAGATCCCCTTCGATATGGGTGGGGAGAGATGGTATCTGCAGTATTCGCCTTACGTTTATTATAACGAGCATTGCATAGCCCTTTCCGCTGAGCATACTCCGATGAAGATCGACCGCTCCGGCTTCAAAAAGCTTCTTGGCTTCGTCACCGAGTTTCCTCATTATTTCATTGGCTCGAATGCCGATCTTCCCATTGTCGGCGGCTCCATACTTTCCCACGACCATATGCAGGGCGGAAGATACACCTTCCCTATGGCCGAGGCGGGAATAGAGCTGCCCATCAGCTTCCGTGGCTTTGAGGATATCACCGCCGGCATCGTCAGATGGCCTATGTCGGTAATCCGACTGACCGGTGAGAACACCGAGCGGCTGGTGGAGCTGGCAGACAAAATTCTCGTCGCTTGGCGCTCCTATTCCGATCCGCAGGCGCAGATATTTGCCGAGAGCGAGGGCGTGCCTCATAATACGGTAACGCCTATCGCGCGCCGCAGAGGCGGTGCCTATGAGTTGGATATCGTTCTCCGTAATAACATCACCACAAAGGAGCATCCTCTCGGACTTTATCACCCCCACGCCGAGCACCACAGCATCAAGAAGGAGAACATCGGTCTTATCGAGGTAATGGGACTTGCCGTTCTTCCCGCAAGGCTGAAAAGCGAGATCGTTCTGATGTGCGATGCTGCTATCGCCGGCAAGAGCTTCCGCGATATTCCCGAGATAGAGAAGCACGCCGAGTGGTTTGAGAGCTTTTGCGAAAATTACGATTTTACCCCGGATTCCGCAGATGGAATATTCAAGACAGAGATAGGAAAGACCTTCGTCAGAGTGCTTCAGGATGCGGGCGTTTATAAGAATACCGCAGAGGGCAGAGAGGCCTTCCTCAGATTCATTGAAAGCGTAAATAATTAACGGAAAAAGCGAAATAATGTAAATTAAAGATTACAAAAAACCTTTTGGAAAGGAGAAGATATGGCAAGAGTGTGGACCGATGAGCAGCTTGCTGCGATAACGTCAAGGGGCAAGACCCTGCTCGTTTCTGCGGCGGCGGGCTCCGGAAAGACTGCTACGCTCACCGAGCGCGTGATCCGTCAGCTGACAGACAGGGAAAATCCCGTGGATATCACCTCTATGCTGGTGGTGACCTTTACCAAAGCGGCGGCGGCAGAGCTGCGCGCAAAGATCGCGGCGGCACTTGAGGCGGCAGTACGCAAGGACCCCACAGATGCAAGGCTCGAGCGACAGCTGTTTCTTCTCCCCTCCGCTAAAATACGGACTATTGACAGCTTCTGCAGCGACGTGCTGCGGGCAAACTGCGACCGTGTCGGCATAAACGGCGGTTACCGTATTGCGGATACCGCGGAATGCAGATTGCTTGCGGATTCGCTTATTAATTCTATGATCGATGCGACCTACGAGGGTGAGCTTCCGGGGATAGCGAGCCCGGAGGAGCTTGAAGCCCTTGCTGACTGTCTTACCGATTCAAAGCGCACCGAGGAGCTCTCCGAGGTGCTTCTTTCAATACATGAAAAATGCGAGTCTGAGGAGAATGGCATCGAGTCACTTCGGACTCTTATCGACCGTTACGATCCCGAAAAATTTACCACGGTGGACGAGAGCTTTTACGGCTCCTATCTTATGGAGCGCGTAAGGGAGATGCTTGATTTTTATATCTCTGCGCTTTCTCGCTACGAGCGTGCGATGCTCTCCGGTGGGGCGGGCGAGGTCAAATACGCAGACACGGTGGCGGCAGACCTGCTTATGCTCAGAGCTATGAGGGGTGCCGAGGATTACACCTCTCTTTCCGCTCTGATCTCGGAGCCGGTCTTTGTCAGAGTTCCGAGTGTAAAAAAGGCTGACAAGACCGATGCTATTCTCAATTACACCGAGCTCAGAACGATGATGAAGGAGGACCTGAAAAAATATGCGGGCTACTTCGTCTACACAGAAGATATGTGGCGAGAGCTGTTTTCGGGTCTTTACTCGCGTATGGGTACGCTTTACCGTTTCCTGCGGCACTTTGACGCCCTTTTCTTTGAGGAGAAGCGCCGCCGCTCGGCCTTTTCCTATGCCGACGTGGAAAGACTCTGCTATCGCTGTCTTATAAAGGATGGCAAGCCGACGGATATTGCACAAAATCTGGCGGGGCAGTTCTCTTACGTATATATCGACGAGTACCAGGATGTAAACGCTCTGCAGAACAGGATTTTCGAGGCGGTATCCCGTGAGGATAACCGCTTTATGGTTGGCGATATCAAGCAGAGCATATACGGCTTCCGCTCTGCGCGCCCCGAGATATTTGCCGAGATGCGCGCAAGCTTTCCGTCGATGGGAACGCCCTCTCCTCGCGCGTCCTTGTTTATGTCGAAGAATTTCAGATGTGACAGAGGCATCGTTGATTTTGTAAACGGCGTGTTTGACAAGGCCTTTGCCCTCGTTGGCGAGTCTATCGGCTATACCGACTCCGACAGACTTGAGTACGGGAAGGTGCACGATGGAGGCGAGCCGCCTCTGTCCTATCCAAAGGTGTATATGCTGGACAAGCCACCGCAAAAAAAGCGGGGAGACATTCCCGACGAGGACGATACCGATACCGTCACCGCCGAGGCCGCCGCTATCGCCGAGAAAATCCGCGAGCTGCTCTCCTCGGGCAGACTCGATAACGGTTCTCCGATAAAGCCGTCGGATATTGCGATAATTCTGCGAAACGCAAAAAACAAGGCCCCCATTTATGCGGAGGCGTTGAGGGCTGTGTCCATACCTGCGGAGATATCCGATGCCAAGGACTTCTTCCTTTCGCCGGAGGTGCTTCTTGCTCTTTGTCTGCTTAACTCCATCGACAATCCGCGCAGGGATATCTATCTTGCCGGTGCCATGTGCTCGCCGCTGTTTTCCTTTGATGCCGACGATCTTTACCGTATCAGAAGCAGAGAGGGCGCAGTTAAGGACGAGCCGCTTTATGAGGCGCTGGTCGCCTACGTTGAAGGTCATCCCGAATATGAAAAGGGGCATCGTTTCCTTGATAAGCTGCGATATTACCGTGCTATAGCCGAGGGCGTTGGTGTGGATACCCTTCTTTATAAGCTCTACCACGAGACCGGGCTTCTTGCTCTCGCCTCTGCCGGCGGTGGCAGGGAAAACCTGACCGTGCTTTACGATTATGCCAGGAGCTACGAGTCCGGAGCCTTTAAGGGGCTTTACAATTTCATTAACTTCGTCAACAATCTCATTGATAAAAAAACCACCTTTGACGAGCCGCGCGCCTCGGATAATCCCGATGCCGTGCGCATCGTTACCTGCCACGGCTCAAAGGGTCTTGAATATCCCGTGGTATTCCTTGCCAATGCGGGTAACCGCATCGTGGATATGGACGCCAAGGCAGGGCTGGTGTATTCCGGCGGCTTTGGTATAGCCTTCCGGCTTCGCACGCCCTCCGGGCTGTCCTCGGTGGATAACCCTGTGCGTGAAATGATAAAAATTTATTCCTTCCGTAAGATGTACGAGGAGGAGCTACGCGTGCTTTACGTTGCTCTCACCCGTGCAAGAGAGCAGCTCTACTGTGTGGGTACCTGCCCCAAGGTCAACCGGGAGGAGTATGATATAAGGCTTGACACCCTGCGCGAGAACCTCGGACCCTATCTTTTGCGCAAGCTCTCGTCCTATCTTGAGATAATCCTCGTAACGGGCGATCTGACAGTTCCGCTTGAGCTTGCGGCTCCGGCTTCGTTGCAGGCGGATGAAGCTGCAGAGTGTGAGAGGCCTGCCCCCGAGCTCTCCGATTATGAATCCAAGGATGCGGAATTTGCGGCAGAGGCGGTTGTTGAGCCAGATGCGGAGCTGGTTTCGGAGCTTACGCGACGCTTTACCTATACCTACCCCGATCCGTATCTGTCCGTCCTGCCCGAGAAGATGTCTGTATCTCGCGCGTCGCCTACGGTGCTTGACGGCGTACCCGAGGGCGAGCTGATAATTGATACAGAGGATAAAAAGCGCACCCTTCCTGCGTTTATGGAGGGAAGAGCCGCCGAGGAATCGGCCAAGCGAGGTATAGCGACTCACTACTTTATGCAGTTCTGCGACCTGGAGCGGCTTGTCCGCGAGGGAGGTGCGGCAGAGCTTTCACGGCTTGTGTCCGAGGGGTATATTTCCGAGAGGGACGGCGAGCGCGTCAGACTCGACGAGATCGAGCTTTTCAGAAGCTCGGAGCTTCTCCGGAAAATGCGTGCGGCAAGAAAGCTTTATCGCGAGCTGCGCTTTAACGTG
Organism: uncultured Ruminococcus sp.; assembly: GCA_964483225.1. Classification (GTDB taxonomy): domain Bacteria; phylum Bacillota; class Clostridia; order Oscillospirales; family CAG-272; genus UBA1740. The sequence goes on from CAZABU010000001.1 coordinate 42,168, forward strand.
CGTATGCCGGCAGAGCAATTTACCGAAAATCCCGAGGCGGTGACCGCTTATAGCGGAAGGCACGTGCTGGTGCAGGGCGTCATTGACTGTATCGCGGTGGGCGAGGACGGCTCCGTGCTGCTGGTGGATTACAAGACCGACAGACTTACGCGCGAGGAGCTTGCCGACAAGGCACTGGCCGAGAGGACTCTCAGAGAAAAGCACGGCGTCCAGCTTTCTTATTACGCGGCGGCGGTCGAGAGCATCTTCGGCGTAAGACCGAGGAGCATCGAGGTATACTCGCTTCCTCTCGGTGATACGGTCGACGTGGATATAAGCGGCAGGTGACCGCGGGCAGTCCTTTCATAGGCGTTTTTCCTCGGAAGAGTAATGGAAGTGGGGATAAAACGTCGAAAAAGTGCATAGATTCCCCGCTTTTTAAGGATAATTTACAAATATCTCTTGCAAAAATGCAAAAAATAGTGTACAATATTAGAGTAATGTGCGGATTTTGTTCGCCGATGATGAAAGGAGGAGCCTACCGTGAGTAGAAAAAAGAAAAAGCTTATGAAGATAAACGAGAGCTTTCTCGATGCGTACGTAAGAATGGATATGATCTGTTGCGAGAAGTTCGGAATCGCCACCGGCGGCGCCACCGAGTATATCAACAGGCTTATCAATAGCCGCTTTGCTCCCGGGCGGGACGAGGTTCTGCCTCGACTTGTGAAGTACAGAAATATCCGCAATAGGATCGCTCACGAGGAGAACGCGCTCTTCACCATCGACGAGCTCACAAAGTCAGATATCAAGTGGCTCGGCGCCTTCGGAAAGACCATCAGCAAGAAAAAGGATCCTATATCGGTATATCTTCGCCGTGCGCGCAGATATGCTCGGCGCCGCAAGCTCCTTCGGTGGGGTATATTTATTTTCGTCCTGCTTCTTATAGCGGGAGCTGCTGCTCTGTATTTCCTGTACTTTAAGTAAAAAATCAGGGGCTGTCGCATTTAGGCGCAACCGAATAAAAAACGACAGAAGCATTGTCATAACAGTGTTTCTGTCGTTTACTTATGCGAATTTTAAGAAATTAAGGCGGAAAACCTACGGTTTTCTTCGTTTTAATTTAAGTTTTTATTCTATCCTCGTTTCCTCGCTCGCCGTATTTTTATACGGCTATCGCTCGTCAGCCAAGGATTTTCGCTCTAAATCCGTTCGCCCCGGTTCTGTTCTCATTAAGAATTCGCTAAATCTTTCTGACTGCATTTTTTCTGTTTTTGCATTGATTTTACTGAATTCTTAATGAGACAAGCCCCTTTCTTATGCGTGCGCTTGTTTGTTTTCAGTACTTGCCCTTTATGCTTCCTTAGGAGCGGCGAGGGTATATTTCTGCTTGTACTGCTGATACTTTTCTTCAAACTCGGGGCTACCGTGTTTGATATCGTAAAGATATTTGTGCATATCGAGAGCCTCGAAGGCGGATATCTCGATCACACAGCTGGCGATGTTGGAGCAATGGTCGGAAACGCGCTCAAGGTCGTTGAGCATATCCGCAAGAATGAAGCCGTGCTCGATGGTGCATTCGCTCTTTTGCAGACGGAGAACGTGGCCGAGCTTGATCTGATCCTTTAGATCGTCAACGACCTGCTCCAGGGGCTCGATCTCACGGGCGAGGGCAACGTCGTTGCGGAGGAAGGCCTCCTCGGTCATACGAAGGATCTCCTCAACCGCGGAGCGGAGAACGGAGAGCTCCTGCTGAGCCTGGGGAGAGAAGGAGAGCTTCTTGCCCTTCATTTCCTCTGCCGATTCGACCAGGTTGACGGCGTGGTCGGAGATACGCTCAAAATCGCCGATTATATGAAGGAGCTTAGTTATCTGAGCGGAATCGCGCTCGCCGAGCTCATAGCTCGATAGCTTTACAAGATAGGAGCCGAGGGTGTCCTCGTAAGTGTCCGCCTTGGATTCAAGATCACGGATCTTATCCGCCTCCTTGACGTCGTAGGCATCAAGCAGGGCAAGGGAGCTTCTGAAGGCTCCGCAGGCGATCTCTGCCATAGCACCGGTGACCTCGGTTGCTCTCGCAACTGCAAAGGCGGGGGTCTCAAGCAGACGCTCGTCGAGGAGATTCTGGCTTTCCTTCTCGTCGGGAGAGTCCTTGATGGTAAGACGGGCGAGCTTTTCAAGATAACGGTAGAAGGGAGATATAAGTGCTACGGAAATTATCTTGAATACCGTGTGGACGACAGCAACGCCCCACATATCTATGGTACTGCCGACAAAGGCAAAGGAGAATATCCAGTTGAGAAGATAGAAGCCGGAAAGGACTACGGTAACGCCGATAATGTTGAAGTAAAGATGAATAAGAGCCGCGCGCTTACCGTTCCTGCCTGCGCCGATAGAGGATATGAGAGCGGTAACGCAGGTACCGATGTTCTGACCCATGACGATGGGAATTGCTGCGCCGTAGGTGATGGCGCCGGTGGTGGTCATAGTCTGGAGAATACCCACGGAGGCGGAGGAGGACTGAACGATCGCGGTCAGGATAAGACCTGCCATCACGCCGAGGATCGGGTTCTCGAACATTGTAAGAATGGATCTGAATTCCTCGCTGGTGTTAAGAACGCTCATAGACTCGGACATTATGTCCATACCGGTCATAAGAACGGCAAAGCCAAGAAGAATACAGCCGATGTCGCGCTTCTTTCCGCGCTTGGTGAACATGAGCAGACAAATTCCGGCCAGGGCGACCAAAGGCAGCCAGGAGGAGGGCTTCAGGAACTTCAGGGCGTCTACGACTTCGCCGGCGCCGCTTCCGCCAATACCGGACATTGCGGTGAGCCAGGAGGTAACTGCGGTACCAACGTTGGCACCCATAATAACGCCGACGGACTGAAGCAGGGTCATCGTGCCGGAGTTAACAAAGCCGACTACCATGACCGTGGTTGCGGAGGAGGACTGAATTACGGCGGTAACGCCAAGTCCGAGAAGGAAGCCCTTGAGGGGGCTGGAGGTCATCTTGCCGAGCAGGGTCTTGAGGCTGGAGCCGGCACTCTTTTTGAGCGAGTCACCCATAACCTCCATACCGTAGAGGAAGAGGGCCAGACCGCACAGCAAAGACAGAATGTCGAAAATACTGATCATTTGGGAAATACCTTTCGTTTGTTTAGGGTTTGATAAGTTTTATCAAAATAATGGTGAAAAAGTCAAATTTTCACTAATAGTATTTTAACTTATCACACTAAAAAAGTCAAGAGAAAAGTAAAATTTGAGAAAATAAAGAGTTAGAACTGTGTTAAGTGTATGTAAAGCGCTTTCCGGATATCGGCGGGCTGAAAATCGTACTATATCGTGAAAAACAAAAGAAAAACGCCAAAAATGCAAACCAAAGCTTGCAAAATCGGCGTTTTATCATAGGTTAAACAAAGCTCTGCGTATCAAAAAGAGCGGAATCCCATTCGGGGAGAGGTTCGGTCTTTAAGGCGGGCTTTGCCGCGGTGAGAGCCTCAAGGAAGCGCCCGGAGTCCTCTGCACCGTAAACGGGAATACGGGGCAGCTCCAATATCTCATAGAGAGAGGTCAGGCAACCGAGTGCCAGAAGAATGGCATTCATATCACCGCACCGCTCGCCCTTGGGCACCACGGGGCAGCCCTGGGACACGTGGCCGGAGCGATAGGTGAAATAGGAAAAGGAGCCGTCGGCCTCGAATTTATATGGCGTGAGCCTTTGGGTTACGGCAGTTATAATCCCCGCAGCAGATTCCGCAATGCGGGCGCGGAATTTGGGTATAAGCTCTTCTCTGCCGGTGAGGCGGAGGTTGGTAAGTAGGTTCGAGATAGCGTTTGGAGGATTGTAGATTCCGGTGATTGAGGTAGGCTGCTCGTCGGATACCGCCACCGCAATCGCGCTCTCGAGGGTGCGCTCAATGTTGTAGATGGGAGCTTTCAGAATGTTGTGAGCAGCGGAGAGCTTGAGCAGTCCGGATACACCGTTAAAGGCAACACCCGGCTCCCAGAGGCCGTTGTCGGCAAACTGCTTTTCTTTGAGGAACTTGATCTGCAGGTCGGCGTTTCCTGCTGCAATTATCATCTCGGTCTGGCTGGAGAGCTGCTGCCCCTTTACGTAGGAGTCGGCATTCAGGTTGAGGCCTTCCATATACTCCCAAAGGAGCTTTCTGTCTTTGATGTAGTCAGGGACAGAGTCGGGGGCACTGCCGCTTTTCATCTGATCGGTGGCGTAAGGGTAGGGCGGCTCTGCGCCAAAGTCCTTCAGAATCTGACGCGCCCACATCAGGTCACGTCCCTTCCGCGAGGGCTTTATCACCTTTCCCCACTGGGGGTGGTAAAAGTAGCCCTCGGGTGCCTGCAGGCTTTTCGTATACTCAACTATCGTTTCTTTGATATTTGTTGGTAAAAAGTCGGAGTATCTTCCGCTGCTGACGTCGGCGAGGCCGGAATTGGAAATAAACGTAAGGGCCTGCCTTGTGGACTCAATATCGGGAAGGTAACGCTGAATAGACTTTGATTTAGTGGAATAATAGAAGCCGCCGACGGCGGGGTCATAGGCTTCTGCGACCCAGAGATACACTCTGTCGTCAAAGAGGGAATATAGCTTCTCCAGCGCCTCGCGGGCCTTTCTGCCGTAGGATTTCTCCACGGCGGAAAATCCGTATTTTTTAGTATTCATTTTCTTCTCCTTTGCCGTGAAGGCTGTGGGTTACGGTTTATTCAAACATCTCCGAGGGAATGATCTCGGGCTCGGAGAGCTCCTCTGCGGTATAGGATTTTACTATCTTGGTGGCAATAACGTCGTCGATGTTTATAGTTCCCGTAATACCGGAGGTGCAGTAGATTATAACGTGGGTGTAAGCCTCGTCACCGACGTCTGCGGTATCACAGACGAGGGCTCCGTTGATATACATCTTAGCTCTGCCAATGTCGGTGTAATGCTCGATGCGAAGGGTGAAGCTGTTGCCGGGAGCGACAGCGGCAAGGCCGGCATCGCTATACTTAACCGTGCCCGCAGGGCCCACCTCGGTGTCCTTCAGGGTAGAGCCGAAGAAATTGTAGCTCTTGTTGGAGGTGATGGCGGTAAGGATCGCGGAATAATCAGAGTTTGTGGAGTTTGCCTGTCCGTTGGAGAGTCCTATCTGTACGCCGGAGCTCATATTGATGATCTGCCAATCCATCTTCATCTCAAAGACGTTACAGTTGGCGTCCTCCTCACCCTCCGCCACCTTGATGGAAAGCATAGACGCGCCCTTCTGGGTCTTGGTGAGGGTAAGATACTTGTTGCCGTCCTCGCTCTCGCCCACCTTGAAGGCCTCGACGCCGGTGCCGGCGTAAACTGTGGTAAGCATACCGGAGCTCTTGGACCAGCCGATAAGGCCGTGGTCGGGATCGTAGTCCTCAAAGTCGATGACGCCGCCGTCATTCTCAGTACGGGCGTTGCTGGACTTGATGTCCTCAAAGAAGCTGTCGTTGGCTCCTCCGCCCACTACGCCCTCGTAGCCCTCCTCGCTGTACGCTTTATCGATTCTGTCAACGTAAATGTTGTCGAGAAGGAGGGTCATATCTGCGCTCTTAACAGCGTAGAACACAGCGTAAAGGTAGTCGGTGACAGCCGCGGGCTGCTCGATTCCGTAGCCAAGTCTCGGTCCAAAGTAGTTGGTGCTTATCTTCTCCTGCTTGTTACCCTCGGTGTCGGTAACGATGACCTTGATTCTGGGGTCAGCGGAGTCGGTTTCGTCCTTGTTGGGATAAAACTCGATACGGAGATTGAACCATTCTGTAGCGGGAATGGATATACCCATATCGGTCTTGAAGCCGTCGGAATCTCCATAGGAGGAGTCATAGACGTTCAGCATTCCGTCCTTGATATTGAGAGTGAGCATATATATGCTGGCGCTGGAGCTTTCCTTCGAGCGGAGATATATCTGAATGGGCTCGACGTTGCAGGACTCGGAGATCTCAGAGTAACATATATCCGCCTCGAGAACGTAGCAGGAGGCAACCGCGGAGGATACCTGATCCAGCGTTATTGAGATGGATTCGCCCGCGCCGGATCTGGTAGTGAGAGAAAGAACGTTGCCGGTAGCTCCCTCTCTGGGGTCCTCAAGGATCTGGAGAGTGCCGTTTATAGTAGACTTGAACTGCTGAGGCAGCTCGTCGCTTTCGGTGGGGAGATCGTCAAAGTCGTAGGGCTCCGGGGGCTCGGGGTTGTTCTTGATGATTTTGCCGGCGTTCAGCAGCTCGGTGATGAAGGTCTGATGATCCTCGGAGCTGTAAACTCTGACGGTGGGCAGACCCATAATGCTGATAAGTCCGGTGATGGAGCCGGTTGCCAGCAGGGTGCCGTTGAGCTCGCCGTCGTCAACGCCCAGCGATACGAATGCGCCCTGAGCGTGAGTGCCAGTCCTGTCCTCCCAGTAGGAGAAGGAGCCGTTGTCGTTACGGTAAGCGATTATCTTTCTCGTGCAGGCATTTATAAGGTTTTCTGCATTTTTACGCAGATTTGCCTGAATTTCCAGAACCTGATCGCCCTTGCCCTCGCGCCTCATACTGTTCATAACGTTGCTGGCACCGTTAACGCAGTTGTAAACGCAGGTCATAGAGGTCTGGGGCTCGTCGGAGAGGAGAGCCTCCATACAGGAGTTGATGGATTGCTCGGGGTAGGGAAGCGTGCCTCCGAGGGTGGCTATTGCAGAGGAGAGCTTCAGCAGGCCGCCGATGGAGCGCCAGGAAACCGTGTCCTCCCAAAGTCCGTTCTCGGGATTTACTCTGTCATAGAGGTAATCAAGAGCCGCCGGCGCATAGCCCTTAGCCTTGATGACCGATGCCTGGGCGCTGAAGATCTGTCCGTCGGAGTGAGAGTTGGTCTTGAAATCAAGAGTATCCATCCAGGCGAGGAATGCCGCCTCGGAGGAGAGATCCGCTTCGTCGGAGGCAACCGCGATAATCGACGAGGTTACCTTTGCAACTGCGGCGCAGGCGTGTACGTTCAAGGGTGCGGTCAGGGACGGGGAGCCGAAGCTCATATCGTCGACGTCGGCATCGGGAGCATCGGGGAGTCTGTAATCCGCGGTGGCACCAAAGGCCTTCAGTATGTATTTCGACCAGGTAAGGTCACGGCCGCGGCGGTTGACGGTAATGTCCTTGCCCCACTGAGGGTGATAGAAATATCCGTCGTCAGGATCCTGCAGGGATTTTACGAAGGCAACCATCTTTGAGGATATCTCCTTCGGGATCGCTTCGTCAAGGCTGCCGCCGAAATCTGCCGTCATACCCATACGTTCCATAAAGGTGAGCACCTGGCGGGTGGACTCCACGTCGGGAAGGAAGCCCACGTGATCGCGGGCACTCTCGGAGAAGTAGAAGCCGCCGATCTCTGCATCGTACAGGCTGGCGATCCACATATAGGTGTCGGTATCAAAGAGTCCGTAGAGCTCCTTCATCGCCGCGATCGCATCTGCGGAAATAAGACCGTCATAAACCGACCAACGATCCGTCCAGAGCTGGTCATTGTAATTGGAGATGGAGAAGGTATGAAGATATCTGTAATTCTCGCCGAGGGTGAGGGTGGTTTCTCCGAGGCAATTCTCGTAGAAATACTCCAGCGCAAAGGGCGCGGCGATGGGGTCATTGTAAACTATTGCCAGCGAGCAGCCGTCAACGTAGAGCAGAAAGGCGGCGGTGTCGTCGCCTAGCTTCTTGCTGTCAAGGTAGTCCAAAGCCGCCCGGGATACGGGGTGGCTCGCGTTACCGACTATGATCTCGTTGTCGTAGGTTTGTCCGTCGTCACCCTTGAGCACGGCGGTGACGTCGGAATCGCTGAGGATCTTGTTCCAGATCTCGTTTTCGTCAAAGGCAGAGTTTCCGGGCTCTACGATGAGATAAAGTCCACTGCTCGGGGTAAATATGGTGCCCGGCGCGGTGGGTGTGTTACCGCCGGTGATAAGACACGAGGTCAGACATATCGCCGATAACGCCAGCGTTATCAGCAGTCCGGTGATTTTTTTCATAGCGTTCTCCTTTTGTTTTATAGGATAGTGAAATGCTGTGCTTATTTTATTATAACATAGGATATTTGATCCAAAGAAGACGGGTTTGTTGTATTAAATCTTCAATTTGTTGGATTGCTCTGCGAAAGGTCGAAATGGAAGTCGAGCTTGCAATACCCCCGGTGCTATTGTCAATAAGCACAAAAATAATTCCATGTAATAATTATACCATTTGATAAAAACTATGTCAATACGGATATTGACACGTAAGTATAAAGATTTTGATATGCAATATAAAAAAACAAAACGGATTTTTGTGCATGTTTGACATACAAAAACACCGCAAAGGGGCATCTGCCCCTTTGCGGCAAGCAATTATCATTTAGAGAAAATATTGATTTTTTTTGTTGCTTTTGTAAATCAAACTATACAAAATTTGGCGTTTTTGAAGGCCGAGCTGCTTGTATATTGTGCCGGACAGAGTTATGAAAAACGGGAATCCGGATTGTTTTCCGCAGATACAAGCTTGGCGTAAGCGGCTATGTCCTGCTCGGAGAATGGGAGGTCGATCGCCCGCCCGTATATCTTCTCGTAGGTCTCGTGCTTGAAGCGCGTATCCGCCTCCCACATGTCGTGGGCGTTCTCTCTCGGTGTCTTTTGTATATCCGGGAATATGGGCTCGCCCACGTGAATGCGGTAAACGATCTTCTTGTCATTTTCGCGCATTTCGGTGAAGATAGGCGCCAGAGGCACGAAATTTTTTGCCGCATAATAGTATGCGCCGGGCAGGTGAGGGCGGGGCTTTTTGTAGTTGAACCACATCGACCCTTCCGGATATATCAGCACGTATTCGCCCTTGGCAAGCATCGCCTTGATGGTCGGTGCGAGCGTGCGGGAGAGGTAATGGGGTTCGTCAAGAATCGGTACTGTGCGCGTGTAATTCATAAGGAAACCAACTATCCCTGTCATAGCGAAGTTGGATATCTTGCTGACGATATTGAGCTTACCGCCGCCGATGGCAGATATTACTTTTCTGACCGCGGTGCTGTCGAGTGGATGGAAATGCGTTGACGTGAAGACGGCGCCCTTGGGGAGCAGCTCCAATTTTTCTATCCCTACGATCTCGGTTTTTGCGTGTAGCTTCTTTGTAGCCGCGTTGGCTATTATCTCGGCGATGAAGCGCTTGAGCTTATAACCGAGGCTTTTGCGGTATGCCATGTGTCGGTTTGCGAGCTGCAGAGCTTCGTCCTTCGTGAGCACAGGATCCCCGGGCTCTACAGTAGCGTGGAAATCGCCGCGCTCTGCCGCCAGACGGATGTTCTCTACCGTTTTTGCCTTGTTTTCTGCGAACATCATATACGAATGCGTTCTCCTTTTTCCATTGCCTTCTTCAAGGTGTTCTCTGAGCATTTGAGCTTTACCGCCTGGTCGATAAGAAGCTTCAGGCACTCACCGTCGTGGACGTGCTGCTCTCTTCCGTAGCTTTCGCTAAAATCAAATAGAAATTCGCGATAAGGGGACAGGGTCGCGTATTTCCAGAACAGATCTCCGTACTGTACGCCGTTATAGCGCCAAGGCTTGTAGAATAGGTTGTAATGTACTATTTTGGGGTTTGCTATCGGGGGATGGTTTTCGTTAGGCATGGCGTCCCATATGGGGGAGAGATAATATATTTTTCCGTTACAAATAGCGTTAAGATAGTCCTGATCGGGAGCTACCAGGTCAAAAGAGTACGTGGTGAGCAGGCGAAAAAAATGCTGCTCGAAGCCACACTCCCGGAGCCCCTTGAGGTTCATAAGAAGCACGCCCGAGTTGACGTATTCAAAGCGTGATACACCAACTGCCTCCTCCATATAAGTAGTAAATTCCGGTACGTCAAGCACCGAGGTGTCTGCGCAGGCACCGATAAGATTGTCGGCGATGTCCCGGTCGTAGAGCTCGGCAAGATCTCCCGGCACCACCACGTCGCTGTCGATATAGATACCCTTGTCGTACTCGGGGAACATATTGGGGATAAGCAGGCGATAGTAAATCGTGAGAGTGAAGTGAGAGCAATTGAGGCTATGTCCCAGCTTGTTTTCGATCATATCAAGTCTGCCCTCGATGCGCTCGAAGGAAATCTCAAAATTCTCGGTTGCCAGGGAGGCGAGAGTTTCCATAGTCCTTTCAGTAAGGTCCTCGTGGAGGATGATGGCCCTGTATCTGCGGGAGGGATCAGAGTTTTTAATAGCGGAAACCAGCGCCACGGACAGATAGGGCGCAAAGGCGTTATCGATGGTGAAGAATACGGGGATAACTGTGTTTTTCATTGCGATCTTTCCTTTCAAACGTTTTCTTGTATAAACTGTTTTTTTGTTGGGAGAAGCCTTTTGTAAGGTGTTATGTACCCTTTGAACCGGTGAGCCCCGAAGCATCCGGGGGCTTTGGGCGCCGTAAAAAGAAAAAGCGCCCCTCGGACGAAGGCGGTCACGGTGGTGAAAAGAACCGTCGTAGGCCCCGTTCAAGGCACGTCTATATTATAGCCCTGCAGCTGCGAAAAAATCAAGAAACTTTCGAGAGATGGGGCTCTCCCAATGCTTTACAGCCGTTCTACTGCGGGTAGACGGCAACTCTACTCGCGGTAGAATTTTCGGAAATGTAAAGTAAAGTAGTCGGATTATTGGCATTTTTCGAGCTTTTTACTGGAAAAAGAGGCTGAGCCTTGGTTGGCTCAGCCTCCGTGTGTTTTTTGTGCTTATCTTTCATCGTAAACGTTTCTTACGTAGAAATTATCTACGGAGATGCTACCTGCGGTGGTGGTTATACGTGCGCTCGCCATTTTTGAAGCGACAGCGGTGCTTCCGTCATCGCTTGCTACAATGGGAAGAGCCTCAAGAATTGCCGCCTTGGCATCGGAGAGTCCCTCTCCGTCGGTGTATCTTGCCGTCAGGTAGAGGGTGGGAGTACTCATATCGTAGTGATATTCGAACCTTAGTCTGATCCAATCCGAGGGGTCGATGATGTAGTCAAGAGCGTTCACGGTCGCGTTACCGTTCTCGAGCGAGGCGTCGTACTGACCTGCAAGAAGTGTGGTGCCGCTGCTAGCCTCAAAGAAGCGAACAGACTTGTAGGTGGTACCCTCTACGTCCACCTCGATTATCTCGTAGCCTACAGTGACTACGGTCAGACCGTCGGAGTCTCCAACGGCTATCGTTCCATAATCGCCAGCCTCGAATTCATCGAAGCGCAGATCCAGCTGGATCTCATTGAAGTTGTAATAACCGGCCTCCTTATAGCCTGCGAGCTTTGCAGAGATGGAGCCGCCTTCAGCCGCCGACAGAGAAAGGTACTTGTCAACGCGACCCGCCACGTGAGAAGCGGTGCTCGCGACGGTGTTACCGTAGAGCTGAAGCTGAGGAAGCTGATCCATATCGGTTATATCGTCAAAGTGATAATAGCCGAGGCCGGCTCCGCCATCGGTGTAGTTGACTACCTCAACGTTGTCGATATAAACATCGCCGTACTTTAGCTTGGAAGCGAAGAGGTCAAAGGTGTCGAAGACCTTTCTCGTGCTTGCCGCACCCCAGGTTTCCGTAAAGGTGAGGGAGTAGGTTGTGCCGCTCTGGGTGACCTCAAGCACACCGTAGGGAGCCGCATTACCGGCAGAATCGGTAGCATCGGGGTAATACTTGACGCATACGTGCATCCAGGACTTTGCGGAGAAGTATTTAGTGCTTCCGCTTGCGGTGGTCAAGGTGGTCGTGGCTTGCGTTACGGAGGCGCCGGACTGATCGTATCTGTACTGATTCCGGAAGTAGATGCCGTCGGCGTTTTTGTAGCAAAGAAGCTTCAAAGAGTCGCTTCCGTCACCTTTAACGAAGATCTCATAGCCGCCGGAGGTACTGCTGCCGTTATCGTACATATCGAACTCAATACTGTAATAGTTGACGTTGGAGGCTGTTGCCGTCGAGGAGAAATAGACGTGCGCACCGACATTGTCATTGGTGTTTTCTACGCTGAAGAGCAGGGCCTTGTTGCTCGCGTTACCATCCTTGGCGACGGTAGCCACCGAGGAAACGTTCTCATCGCCGGTGGTGGTGATTCCGTAACGGCTTTCAACCTCATCGAGGGTATTGACGTTCTCAAAGTCGTAGCTTCCCACGGTCTTCAGAGCCTTGTCGTGCTTGGCAGTTTCGAGCAAATGCATGAAGTATGCACGGTGGCTGGTGAAGGTCAACAGCTCGCCGCCCTCCTCCACGGTAACCGCAGTATCGTGATAGGGCAGGATCGCAATATCCGAGAGGCTGAATATGGATATCAGGGCGCTTCTCGTGCCGAGAGCCAGAGCAGTGCCGTTTACGTCACTTTCGATAGCGTCGGCAAGTGCCGCGGGCTCACCCTGGGAGGTTCCCGCACCGGTGTCGTCGTTGTATCCGAAGCCACCGTCGGCCTTTTTGTATATCGCCAGCTTTTCGGCGGTCTTTTCTATTATCTCAAGGGCTTTCTGATTGATGGTATCGTAGGCCGCGTTACGAACGGCGGAGTTTTCCTCGGAGCCATAGCTCTTTATGTTGTTAAGAAGATTCTTTATGGCGTTCGGGGGATTGTAGATATAAGTGATACCGCGCTCGGTTTCCTTGTATTCGTCGATATCCATACGAAGGACGTAGAGAGCACTGGCAATGGCCTTGTCAACGTAGGGGAACTCAGCCTGCAGGCCGTTATATATGCCGCTGATCTTGAGGAGGCCGGAGATGGTTCTGCCGTCGGTAGTGGTTTCCCACAGACCGTTGCCTGCATCCTTAACGAGCTTTGCGATCTGCTCGTCGGTGAGGGGAGTGTAGCCTGCCGTCGCTTTTACTGCTGCACGGAATTCGTCGCGTGCGCTGGTTATAGCGTCATCGGCCGCATCCATCCCTGCCACGGTGCCGTCGGCTCTTGCATCGCGGTAAGCGGTAGCCTCGTCGAGGGCCGTCTTGTCAACGCCGTATACGGTTGCGTAGTATTCGTCAAGGGCGCGGTTTTCAAGCTCGGTCTGTACGCTTTCCTGAAGGGCGTTGAACCAATCTATGACGACGTAGCTGAGCCCTGCTGCCTTGACCTGCGCGTTCTGGGAGGTTATGTAGTTACCGAAGCTGTAGGAATTATACTTGAGAGAGATCCATTTTGCATCAAGATACTCTCTCAGAGCCGCTTCGCTCAACAGATGCGTATTGGAGGTTTCGGCCTTGACCTCCTCCTCGGTTGTATCCTCGGATATCGCCGCTACCGCGTAGGAAACGGCACTCTCTGTATCGGAGGACAGGCTCATTACCATTGCCGACTGTGCCACGGCGTAGGTCTGCGTTACGGTCGAGCCGGCAAGACTTGAGTAAGATGAGGAATATCCGCTCAGGCGGTAGTTTGCTCCGTCAAAGAGCTCCTCGCCCAGGGCGTGACGGTTGAGCTGAGTGGTGAAGTTGCCAAGGTCGCGTCCCTTTCTGGAGTCCCCTATATCGGTACCCCACTGGGGATGATAATAGTATCCGTCACGGCCGGACTGACAAAGCTGAATCCATGAGCCGAGTGCCGCTCTCTGCCCCTCGGTGAAAATATCGCTGCAGGAGGTAACCTTTGTCAGACCGAGCCTTGTCAGAATAGTCATAGCCTGACTCGTGGACTCAATATCGGGAAGATAACCGTAGTTATCTCTTGCGGAATTGGAGTAGTAGAAGGCACCGGTAGCGCTGTCGTAAAGGTTGGCGAGCCATACGTAGACGTCCTGACCGAACAAGGTGTCGGTCATGGTGTTCAGCGCCGATGCCGCCTCGGCACCGATAACCAGGGTTGCTATATCGTATCTGGCTTCAAAATTGGACTGGTCGTTTGGAATACCAAAGAGCTTGGCGGGGTTCTTGGCTGCCTCCTCCTCTGCACTTATATAGGTGCTGTAGCACTGCACGTCATCTATATACATAGACACCTTCTCGGCTTTAAGAGTATAGAAGGCGGCGGAGTTGTAGCTCTTGGGAAGGGCGCCGGTGGTGGCGTTGTAGCTCCAGACGTTGGCGCTGCGGGCTATACACTCTCCATTGATATAAACATAGGCGCGAGCATCGTTGGAATCAACGTTTCCGTCGGAATCGAGAGTGATTCCGTTGCCGGCGGTGTACTCAACTCGCAGGTGGAACCATTCGTTGAAGCTGACAGCCGCACCGAGGAAATTACGTCCTTCGTTTACGTTGTAATCGTAGATGCAGATCTTATCGTCCAGCACGCGGAGCTCAATTTGGTAAAGGTGTCCGTCATCGCCGGACAGACGTATCTGGGAGATAACCGTATCACTGGCAGTGGGCTCGATGTAAACGTAGGAATCGAGTACGGACCAGGTGTTACCGGATTCGGTGCTTTCTGTAAACTTGAAATGAACGGTATTACCGTAGGAGGTGTTCGTCTTGTGGGATTTTATTACCTTGTTTGTGGGGTCGGTAGGGTCGGCGGTGATTATGGCGTGAGTTTCATCCACAGGAGCCGAGGAGGATTGATATACGGTGTAGCCTCCGGTGGTAACCGCGTTCTCCGAACGGATATACGCGCCGTCGATCTCGGTATCCTCAAAATGCGCGCCGACGCCGTTATAATATACCGCCTCATAGACGACGATTTCGGCAGTCTCGGAGGTAACGGTGACGGTGAAGGACTGCTCAAGAGAGGTAGCGCCTCCGTCCTTCTGCCAGTAGCGGAAGGTCTTACCCTCGGGAACGGTAGCCGTTACGGTGTAGCTCTCGCCGTAATAATATTCTCCGCTTCCCTCGCCGCCGGAAACGGTAACGGTGGTGGGCTCGTAGTAGACAGCTTCGTAATAGACGGTGCCGCCGAGGGAGGTGGTGACGGTCGCTGTGACGGAGGTCTGTCCGTCATACATTCTCTCATCGTTCACAAGCCAGTATGCAAAGTGCTCGGTGCTGCTTGCGGTAACGGTGTAGCTCTCGCCATTACGGTAGCTTCCGTCGCCCATTCCACCGGAAACGGTAACGGTGGTGGGAATATCGTATACTGCGGTGTAGCTTTCCGAGCCGCGGAAGTTTTCGTCAATAGTTACGGTAAGGGTGTTCGTGCTCTCGGCAACCACGCTGCCTTGAGAATCCGTCCAGTAAAGGACATCGTAGCCCTCAACGGGGGGCTTTGCGGTGAGGGTAAAGCTGTCACCGAGGGTGTAAAGACCCCTGGGCATTCCGTCCTCGAGCACTCCGCCCGTGACCTTGATCTGTACGTAGTCACCGTCTGCAAGCTTGTCGGTCTTATAGCCGAGGATGATCTGGGCCGCCGTACCGTAAGAAAGGATGCTGTCATAGAGCTTGCGCTGGGCGGCTTCCTTTGCGAGGCTCGCCTCGTCGGTAGCGGTGGAGGCTTCCAGGGCGGCGTATCTGTCGTAAACGTACTGAAGCACGCTGTACTTGGAAACGTTACTGTAATATATCGTGCCGTCCTTGGCTTCTATGTATACTCTGGCATAGAGCGGGTCGGCGATGTTCTTTGCGGGGATACCGTCAGAGAGGAATACCACGGTATTGCTGCAGCTTTCCGGTGGTGTAATATCCGAGGGAGCGGTCATATATATGGCACTCTCAGCGTTTGCGAGGGTATAATCGCTCTGACTGCCGTTCCAGACCAGCATTCTTGCGTTTGCGATATCGAGCTCGGCGTCCTCGCCAAGGAAATCGTCACTGTACTGAACGGCGTAGGCGATATGCATATAATCGCCGTACTCTACGTTGTAGAGCACAATATTAAGATATGGGTTGCCGTCCTCGTTGAGGTCGTAATCAACGCCCTTGCCCGTGGCGGAGGAGCTGCCACCGAGGATCGAGAAGCATAGCAGGGCCGCGGATAGTGTCAAAACGACCGAA
Organism: uncultured Ruminococcus sp.; assembly: GCA_964483225.1. Classification (GTDB taxonomy): domain Bacteria; phylum Bacillota; class Clostridia; order Oscillospirales; family CAG-272; genus UBA1740. The sequence continues at coordinate 58,006 of CAZABU010000001.1, forward strand.
AGCAATGCCGCAAAGAGTCTTGAGCGGCTGTTTTGAGGTTTTGCAACGAGAGTAGATTCCATAATCGATATCCTTTCTTCTTCGTCGGGTAAAAATCAAGCAAAATTATCCATTTTAATATATTTTAGCACCGAAAAGAGATTTTTACAAGAGTTTTTTCGAAAAATCAAGTGAATTTGATGAAAACTATGGAAATTTGTCCGCGTAAGTGTTAAAATAGAAGCAAGAAACAAGCAGGAGGTATTTATGAATTTTAAGGAGATAGCAGACAACAGACAGTCTACACGTGCCTATGACGCCGCCAGGGCGGTGGAGAGAGATAAGCTTTTGGCGATCCTGGAGTCAGGGCGACTCGCCCCCTCGGCCTGTAACGGTCAGCCCTATCACTTCACGGTGTGTGAGGGTGAGAGTGCGAGAGCGGTGGCGGAGTGTGTGACAGGCCTGGGAATGAACAGGTTTGCTCACGATGCGCCGGTGCTCATCGTCATATCCGAGGAGCCCTACGTTGCCAGTGCTGCCTTTGGTGCGCGAGTAAAGAAAAACGACTATCGCTCCATAGATATCGGAATCGCTGCGGCATACCTTACTGCGGAATGCGCGGCGCAAGGACTCGGCAGCTGTATTCTCGGCTGGTTCGACAACGAGAAGATCAAGAAGGCCGTCGGAATAGAGGGCGACGTGCGCCTGGTGATAACCGTCGGATACCCGAAAGACGGCGATGCTGTTAGGGAGAAAAAACGCAAGGCAATTGATGAAATTGTGACGTTTAAGTAAATAATTATTTGCAAAAAGCACCGATTTTCATCGGTGCTTTTGTTTTAATAAAGTTTTCTGGGAGTGTCTATAAGCCCTGCAAGGTAGTCAAGAGAAACGTTGTAATATCTTGCAAGTATAACGGCACGTTCAAGAGGCATAGAGCGTTTGCCGTTTTCGTATTGTGCGTAGTAGGACTGACTGGTTCCGACAACCTCGGCGATTTCCGCCTGGCTTTTGTCCGCGTCCTCCCTCAAATCTCTAAGTCTGTGATAAAGCATCATAGCTCATTAGCCCCCTTTCTTTGTGCTTATCATTATTTTTTGTAAAAATTATATCACTTTTGAACTGAAAACTTCGTGCCTAAAGAAAAGACCAAGTCTATGCTTGGTCTTTTCTGCTGTGGTGGGCATTAGCCCTTTCTGAAGTTGTCGTAGGTTTCAAGAAGCTCTGCAGATATGCTCGGGGGAATCTTCTTGAAGGCCGCCTCAAACATATCTCTTCTCAGAGGAATGGGCTTGGACTCGCCCTTCGCCTCCAGCTCCTCGAGAGCCAGACGGCAAGCCTCCTCAAGCGCACCGCAAAGGTCTGCCGCAGAATAGTATGCGGAGGGTGCGGTAACGGCGCCGAGAGCGGTCTGCTCAACGCGAGTACGCTCGGTCATATCGAGAATCTGCTCAAAGGTGAGTCCGGGCTCAAGCTCGATGCCCTTCAGCTTACCTGCGATGATTGCCGCTTTAGCATCTCTGTCGGGGGGAGTAACGTGGATCAGGTGAGAGAAACGCTTGTAACGGAGGTATGCGGAGTCGATAAGGTCGGGACGGTTGGTCGCGCCGATCATGATACGCTTGGAGCCGTCAACACCGAAGCCGTTGATTCTCTGAAGAAGCTCGGTGGTAACCGCAGCCTTATAGTCCTTGGTATCATTGGTTCTTACGCTGAATATGGACTCACACTCGTCCACGAAGAGGATCGCTCCGTCGGGGCAGGCGTCGATCTCGTTGAATATATCACGGACTGCCTGCTCAGAGGCACCGACGTAGGACTTGAATATATCCGCGGGAGTAACAACGAACAGGGGGAGGTTCATCTCGTGAGCGATAGCCTCTGCGAACATCGTCTTACCGGTACCGGGAGCACCGTACATCAGAAGGCCGAGACCGCCGTTGATCTTATAATACTTGAGTAGCTCGTTGTTCTTTGCCATGAATATGAAGCTCTTTGCAAGGCGCTTGATCTTGTCAAGGCCCTTGATATCCTCGAAGGTTGTATCCGGAACGTCACCCTTCATTACCGAGCCCAGAGCCTGAGCACGGCTGGTGAAGAACTTGGCGTGAGCCTCGTATTCCTCGATTATCTTCTTGTCGGTGGTACGCTTTGCAATATCCTTTGCCATTCTCGCCGCCTCGGTGTAGAGGAGACGAAGCTCCTGGCGCAGGGTCTCGGGCATCTCGTTGAAGTCCTTCTTTCCGCCCTGCTTTGTACGGATCTCGTCGACCTTTTGCTGCAGCTTCTTTTTAAGATCGTCAAGATTTACTGCTTGATTTCCTATCATTTTCTTATCTCCTTTAAGAGTCTTGGATTAAATACCGGAAAGATCGAGGCCGCCGGAGGAGCTGCCGCCGGAGGGAGCCGCGCCGCTCGAGCTGCTTCTGGGCGCCGCGGGAGCAGGGCTCTCACCCTTTGCCGCTCTGCGTTCCTCGAGGAACTTCTGAGCGTCGGTATACTGTGCTGCGCCGGAGGAGTATTCGTCGCCCTTCTTCTTCGCGTTCTTCTTCGCGCTGGCCTTGTTCATCTTGGTGGTCATCTTTCTGAGCTGGCCGGAAACGCCCTGGAGCGCGGAAACCATCTGGGTTGCCATCTGATACTTGGTGAGAATACTTCTCGCCATAGAATTAACGCGGTTTACGTTGTTACGGATAATTGCCTTAGTTCTGAAATAGGTGGTGATACGGGTCCAGAGGTTATGCTTAACCTCCATGGTGTTCTGCATGATGTTGTCCTGGAGCTGCATGGACTCGTCAATGAAGGTGGTCGCGTCGCCGATAAGCTCCATAACCATATTCATAGATTCCATCATATCCATAACCTCTTTCATCTTTATGGATACGTCGAGGAACATCGTGAGAATGTCGACCATGAAATAATCCTGGCCGTGCTTTGCGATGGTGACGTCGATCTTGTCGGCAAGGTCGGCGAGCTTCTGGTCGAAGGCCTGCATCTTGCGCTCTCTTTCCTTCTGCTGCATACCGGCTTCGATGTTGCTTACCAAGTCGTTTTTGGTGTTATAACCTACCATAATAATGGTTCTCCTATGTATTATTAATTATTTTTGTAAACTTTGCTTGTCGAAAATGCCATTTATCAGCGGATCAAGGGAGTATTTACATACTTGCCGATCGCCTCGATAAGCGACTTTTTCTCGTTCTGGGCGTTGTCGATCCAGTCGTGGATATAGACTCTGTGCATGTTCCAGCCGCGGGACTTCAGAATGTTGTAGTAACGGACATTGGAATCTATGAAGGTTTCCGCAGAATGAGGAGTCTCGCAGAAGATGCCGAGTCTTGCCTCGCTTCCGTCGGGAGAAAGCACCGCGATCGGGATCTTTACCGAGCCCTCGGTAGCTCCGCAGTTCACAACTATACGGTCCTCCTCGATACCGACCTCGTCGGTAAGGAAGCGTACCACAGACTTGATGAATCCGGTCGCCTCGCCGGAGGAGATGAACTGCATACGGCCGTCCTTCGAGAATCTTTCGCTTATCTCCAGATAGTCACGCACGGTTTCGTTGGTGGTATCCATGGGGAGAAGAGAGTGTATCATCGTCACGGACGCTCTTGCACGGGTGACAGCCACGTTGAATACGCAGCCGCCGATGGACTTGCGGCTGAGGTCACCGAAGTTGCTGCCGCCGGCATAGGTAAGCGAGAGGATAAGGTGATCGATCTCCTGACCCTGAACGGTCTCAACGGTCTTGAAGAAGATAAGCTTCTCGGGCAGGTCCTCGAAGTTGGAGATCGCGGTGTCGATCATACCCTTGAGCTCGGGATCGCCCTTGACGTACTTCTTGATAAGCTCTACCTGTGCTTCACCGAAGGCAACCACGCCCACGGACTCGGAAAGCACGCCTGTGTCCTTGTTATAGTAACGGTCGAAGTGATCGTAGAGCTCGGTAATAACGGCTCTCGCCTCTCTGTCGTTCTTACCGCCGGCACTCTCCGCGTTAGGAACGTAGATGTCCTTGAAGCCGAGGCCGGGAGCCTTCGGAACAGCGGAGGGGAAGGTACGCATGAAGGGATAGAAGCGCTCCTGAGAGAAGGCGATCAGTGACTCGGTCTTACTACGGAAGTGGCACTGAAGCTTTTCAACGTCGAAGTGGTTGGACTGAGTCGCAAGGCTGAGCAGGGAGGTCTCGGGAGGCAGAAGTATCTGCTCGTCGCCTGCCGCAGAAACTGCGTGCTCGGTTCTTGCGGTGAAGTGGCTGATGGGGGGCATCTGATATTCGTCGCCGACGAAGACACACTGTCTGGTTCTGAAGAGAATAGGCAGTATGGTTGTGGGCTCAAGCTGGCTGGCCTCGTCGACAATAACTACGTCGAAGTCCGAGAAGGCGGCGTTTCCAAAGAGCACGCTCACAGTAGAGGGAGAGAGCAGGAAGCACTTCTTGAGCTTGAGGATCGCGGTGGCGTAAAGCTTGAATATCTTACGAAGGTTGTTGACCGTATCGTTCTCCGCGTTGAGGAAGGCGAAATCGCCGTCGGCGGGGTCTATGCGTCTGACGCAGGCATCTCTGATCTGTTTAACGTTCAGATCGCAAAGGCGGGAGTCGCCGTCTGCATACTGTACCATCGCATCGCTGACGGTCTTGCCGCGTCCGTTACGGAGAGGCATAACCGCGAGGGTAGCGCGAATGGCCAGATCGAAGATAGAGTGCTCGAAGATCTCCTCAAAGGTGTATCCGTCGGTCTGTCTTTCGGAGTACTCGAAGGGACGGAAGAAGCGGGTGATGGGATGATCGCCGTCTGCGCCTCTGATCTCGAGATACTTCTCGGCTGCGGCGAGCACGTTCCTGTTGATACCCTCGGCCTCGAAGATGTCAAGGTCGGAGAAGATGATGTTATCCTGAAGATCGGAATAGTAGTTGGGGAAGATGTTTTTGCCAAAGGCTCTGAAGCCTGCGAGCAGTGCCTCGATCTTCTCTTTGGCCGCGGCGCCCCTTCTGCAAATGTCGGGAATAAGAACGGCGAGCTCGTCGATGGGGCGGAACTTCATAGAGCCGTGAGTGAGGAAGTCCTTGACAGCTATGATGCGCTCGGCGGTACCGACAAGGCGCTCGTATTCGTCCTTGTTGTGGGAAACACCCGTGGTCTGAATACCGGGAAGAGTATCGTCCGCAGCCTCATAGAAGGCAATAGCCGCACGCAGCGCGCTGAACTTCTCAGCCAGAGCAAAGGCCTCCTCCATCATACCGAGAGTGGTTTTCGGAGTGGCGGTGGTCTTCTTGGAAACCGCCATTATGGATTCGTATTCGCAGCCTACGGCTTTCATATAAGCGTAAGCGGAGGTGGAGGTACCGAGAGCTGCGGTCTTGTGGATAAGCAGGGCAATAGCGTTCAGCTGGCGCTCGGTAAGCGAGGTGCGGAATATTCTGCAAAGCTCGTCGCTCTTGGCGCGAAGTCTTTCGTCACATTCAACAGCCTCGTGTCTTTCGGAGGCACCCTCTACGATCTCGGCAAAGCCGGGGTTAGAGAGATAGCTGAAGGTGCAAAGGTTGGCGTAGGCCTTCTTTGCAAGGAAGTCGATAAGCTTGGGGGCGGTGGCGCCGGTGCCAACGTAGGAATCGAGGGCAGAATAGGCCTTATCGATCTTAGCAAGATCCTCGTCGGTAAGGCCGTCGCGGAAGACCCTTCGCATATTTTCGGTATGCTGAAGCTTCTCGGCATAGATGGCATCCATGTCGGCGATGATCGTACGAGCGGATTTTTCTCCGTCGGCAGAGAGGCCTGAAAGAGCCTCACGCTCCAGATAAAGAGTTTCAAGCTCGGCGAGGGTGATGCTCTTATCAAGCACCAGGGCACGCAGGGCTGCGGTATCGGTTATAACGTCTGCCGCGGGAAGGAGAGATACCTTCTCGAAGATATCGAGAGAGGTGCCAACAAGCTTGGCGGCGCACTCTCTGACGCGAGAGATCTTAACGTCGCTCTTTTCCGCGATGGTATATACGTCATCGGAGGTAGCTCCGGAAGAAATGAGCTTGGATATATGGGACAGTCTGAAGGCCTCTACGGGGGTGAAGAGCTCGGCGGTCTTCTCCCTTGCCTCTCTGATGAGGGGCAGGAGCTTACCGTTCTCGGTGAGTGCGAGCTCGCTGTCCGGGATCTCGCCGGAGAAGGAATACCAGGGGCAGAGAAGCATCGCGTGGTAGGGATGGTCATCGCCGCCGGTCAGGCTCTTGAACTGTGCGCCCGCATCGGCAACCGCACCCTTGAAGATGTTGAACTGCTCACGGGTGAAGCTTCTTGCCATCACAGGATTGATGAACTCTACGGTTTCGATGTTCTCGTTCTTGAGCAGAGTTTCCAGCGCCTCATAATAAGTGCAGCCTATGAGGCTGATGCGCTCCTGATTAAAGGTCTCCTCAAAGTAGCCGGCAAGGGTACGCAGAGCGATAGAGCGTCTGTCCTGCTCGTGCTTTAAGTCATCGTAGAAGGCCTGGGTGAGTCTAGGCTCCTCCTTGCAAACGCGGAGCAGGGAGGCAAAGTTGCGCTTTACGGTAGCGGGGCTGAGGTTAGCTGCCTGTGCCTCGGTCTCACAGTCCAGAAGCATAACGAAATCGCGCAGCTCGTCGGGGAGCTTCTTATAAACCTCGGAGAGGGCGGCGAGCTTCTTGGAAACGAGCATGACCTTCTTTCCGTCGGCGAGGAGAGAGGAGATCATATTCACGATAGTCAGGGTCTTTCCCGTTCCGGGAGGGCCCTTTATTACCAGGGATTCGCCGGAGAGCACGCGCTTTATCATTCTCTCCTGGCTGGAGTCGTATTCCTTTATGAATGCGGGAATACGCGCGTCAAGCTCGGTCTTGGGAATAGAGCTTCCGTCCGCGCTGACGGTGAAGAGCCTTTGCACCAGGGGATGAGCGTAGATCTTCTCCTTGTTACGGAGAATATCGTAGTACATGCAGATCTCGTCGTGATGATACTTCGAGATGGCTACGGTATTTCTGCTGAACTCAAAAACGGTGTCGCTTGTGCCGCGGCATTTGTTGATATAAAGCTCGACTGCGGTGAAGTATTCCTCGCCGGTGCCGAGAGCCTCGAGGCTTATGGGGGCGGTAAGATCGGTGGTGCTGCCCGAGGGAGAGGGGAAGCCCTTTACGATCTCATCACCGTAAACCTGGCGCAGCTTTGCGATAAAGCAGGGGTTTATGTAGATCTCGTCATCGATAAACTCGATGTTTATGGGTCTGGTGGTTACCGAGCGTATAAGTCGGATGGGGAAGATGATAAGAGGAGTCTCAACCTCCTTGACCTGGGGAGTTGCCGCCGAGGCAGAGGTTGCAAGGCGCCAGGATACCGCACCGATGCTGAGGAACAGAGGATTGTTACCCTTGAGCTCCAGCTCCTTGTTGATATCCTTGATGAAGTTATCGAGGGACTTGGGCTCGCGCTCGCCGTCCTTGTCAGACCAGTCGAGGGCGTTTCCGCGGCCGATCATCTGCTCTGCGGCGAGAGCACTTCCGCGCAGAACCGTGTTTCCGAGCTTACCGATACGCGCGTGAATGATCTTGAGGATATCACGCGAGTTGTTTCCTCTGTCGTCGGCGTAAAGGTAGTAGGCCTTATCCTTACCGGCAGACAGATCCAGCAGCTTATTGGAATTGACGTTGTCAATGTGAAGCAGGTCATTTATGAAGGTATCGATATTCTGCTTCATGGTGCTGAGTTCAATGCTGTTTTCCATATTCAAATTCCTTCTATATATTAAATAAAATCAATATCTTTCCAGTAGTTTTCTACGTTGCGTGTGCAGTCCAGCGCAAAGGCCTTTGCATCGCATTCAACAATCTCTACGCGGTAGGTGACGCTACTTGTGTCGCCAACATAAACCTTGAAATTATCGTCCCATTGAGCGATACGGCCCTGGGTCACGCCGAGCTCGGTGAAATACCAATCGGCGAAGGGGGAGTTTGCTGCGGTGTGCTGGAAGGAGTGGAAGCACTCGTGGCAGATTGCATCCTCCATCCAGGAATAGTTTTGTGCGCAGTCCTGTCGATAAACTATGCGTTTTCCGCCGTCTATACACAAACCGCCGGCTCCCTTTGTTGTCCATTTATCTTCGGGGATTATCTCAACCTCCGGAGCGTATGAGGTGTCGAGGATCTTTGCGATCATTTTCGTAGCGGTAGTGGCGCGTTTACTCTGCTCCTCGGCAGAGAATTTGGGCCAGGCCGAAACGTCGTTACCGCTGAGCAGACAGTATTTTACGATAAGGCCGCACCTGTCAAAGACGGAGATGCCGCTCTTTTCCATAATAAGTCGGATATTTTCCTTATCAAGGCCGTGCAGGTCGTCGTAGTCGAAGTGCTTTTTCTCGCCCTTGACGAATCTGACGTGACCTGCAAAGTTGCCCCAGCCCTCGTCAATAAGCTGACGCGGAGCAAACAGAGTGTTGAGGTATCTTAGGGCCTCGTCCATGTTTTCCTCAGAGCGGAGCTTTGCCAGATCAAACCAGGGGGAGGAGGGGTCGGAGCTCAGGATCGTGTTAAGTCCAACAAAGCCCATGAAGGGAAGGGCGGAACGGACTCGCGAGGAATCGCTTTCGCTGGTCGTTATATATCCGCGCTCGGAGAGGATCCTGGTCACAGCGTTGAAGCTGGGCATTGTAAGGAAGGCGTGGTAGACGTCGGTGGTGGAAAGCTCGCTGTCGGCAGCTGCCAGCTTATCCATGCTCTCATAGAGAGCTCTGCCGCCTACGTTGTTGACTATAAGAACATGTGTGCCGTTATGAGCCGCGCGAAGGAAGGCGAGCTTGACGTCGTCAACGAATTCTCCGCTGAGCTTATCTATTCCAACGACGATAAAGGCCATATCCTCGGCTCTCGCCTGCTGCATCAGAGCATCCAGAGTGACGCCTCTGTTCTTGCATTCGGTCAGCTTTTCGGCGTAAAGTATGTGCAGGGGATGATTTATATAACCGGAGTAGACGCCCGCATAAAGCATCGCCTCGTCCACGAAGGGGGAGGAGATGACGATGGCTCTCGCCGTTACCTTGGAGCGGTCTACGGGATTTTCATAGTATTCGGCGGTGGTTTTGAAGCCAGAGGAGCTGAGTGGCTTGACACAATCGGCGAGTAGCTTTGCCGCCGCTTCGGACTGGTTAGCCGTAAGCTGCTCGGAAAACCACGCGTCCTCCTCCACAAGATCCTGGACTACCTTTGCCGCCAGGTCGGGAATTACGACGCCCTCCGGGAATACGGTTACTGTTTCCAGCTCGCGAGCAGCCTTGAGGGACTTCTTGATAGTTTCTGCCGCCTCGACGATTAGGGCGGTGTTGTCGGTTGCGATCTGGCCGGATCCGTCGCGCACTCGGTTTATGGCGGCAACGGTCTCCCGCATAATATCGTGAACCTCGTCTACCAGATCTCTTGCGTTGGCGAGGATCTTCGTCGTGTTAGTATATTCTTTGTCACAGGAGATATCCAGCGATTGCGCAACGAACTCGGTTATCTCGTTCTTGGCATCGTCGGTATAGCCTACGAAGTATCTAAGCAACAGCTCCTTTACGTGCAGACGCATGGAAAGCGACTCGTATATGCCGTACTCCTCCTCGATCTCGGGCTTTACTTTAAGGAAGCGCTTTATGACGGGGGAATCAAGATATAAGACTCTGATATCGTTGTAGGCCTTTGCCAGCTGGTCGATATCCGTGGACGTCTTGTATACTATATTTATCGTATCCTTTAATTGCATTGCCATGATAGGTCTCCTGTGAATAATTTGCTGTGTTATTATAGGAACTGAAAAATTCAGTTATATTAAGGTGGTGGAGATTGCGATTACAGATCCTCCGGATCGGATTTTTCTTGCGCAGTTCGCGCATCATCCGGTTGAGTTCATCATTACTCTGGTTGATTATACTTATGATCTCGTCAATTTCAGACGGATTTACGATCTCGTTGATATCTTTAGCATTTTCTGCGCCTTGAAGGAAGTCGAACAAAGCGGGGAAGTCAACGCATTTTGACAATGAAACAAATACGTCGGGATTGTCTTTGAATCTAATAATTTGTAAATGACCTCTGTCAGACTTTTCTTGATTATTACATCGATTTCGGAGGAGCTTTGTATAAGAGTCAGCGCGTTTTCGCAATTTTCGATAGCAGAGTCTGACTCGGCGTAATTTTTCATTCGTGATCCGATGTGATCTACGTGGAAATAATCGGTTTCTTTTGCTTTTTTCTCAAAAAGCTTTTTGCGCTTGGAAGCCCACATCTCCGCCCCTCTTACGGCTTTGTCAAGATTTTTAATAGCCAAATCGGAATAATTACCGTATGCAAAATGACATTCCTAGGTATTTATATGCGTGAACATCTGGTGCTGGATCTTTGCCGCGGTGGCGGAATCAACATCGGTAACAGTGCTGACGAGCTCCTCGATCTTATCCAGCAGAAACATGGAATAGTCTATGGATGCAAACGCGTCGGCGGTGGGTTCGTTATACTTGATCCGGATAAGGGCGGTTTTGTATATTTTCAGAATGTCAAGAGAGGTTTGCCTTAGGTCCATTTGTAGTGCACCTTTGCGATATTTCCGAGGCGGCGTGTGCCGCCTCGGTATCGGTTAAAAATCAGTTCTCAAGTCCGGTGAGATTGAGGGAGGAGGTGTTCTGCTGCTGCTCTGCATACTGAGAGTCTGCGTGAACTACGTTGTCGGGAGCTGCAGCTGCACCGCCTGCCATAGCGGCAAGCTTTCTGAGCTTTTCCTCGCGGCTCTCCTGAACCATAGGATCGTTTCCGCGGCGCTGCTGTCTCTGCTGACGGCGCTCTTCTCTTTCCTCGCGACGGATCTTTCTGTCTTCGTCGAGCTTCGCCTTGTGATCGTCCGTAACCTTTCTGATGTTGTCGGTGATCATCTTGTCGATCTGCTTGATGTCCATGATCTTTTCAAGGGCGGTGTTATTGGTGCTCGAAAGGAAGCCTGTAAGAGCATCAAAGTTGATATACTTTGCCGCGAGATTGATAAGCTCGGGAGTGCTCTTATACTGAAGGAGCTTCTTGAAGGTCTTGGAGATATCGTCAAGGGTGGTCTTACGGCCGGTACGGAGCTGCATGCTGTCTGCAATATCCGCGCTGAGGTCGAGGTTCGCCTCTCTGAGCTCCTCAATAGTCTCGCCGAGGGTCTCTGCCTCCTCAAGGGCGTCGTCTACGTCGATCTGGCCGGTCTGGGCAAGATAAGTAAGCTCGGTCTGACGAGCCTGAAGCTGCTCGATCTCCTTGGTATTTTCCGACTTCTGTCTTTCTGCCTCGGTGGTGTCGGTCATAGCGTTGAGGTTGGTGTACGCGGTATCAATAAGGTTGATAGCGTTTTCGATCTTCTCAACGGCGCTGTCGGAGTTGGCGTAATTCACCATTCTTTGGTGGATCTTATCCTCGTGAACGTAGTCGGTCTCTGCGGCCTCCTTTGCTCTGAGGTTGAGAGGAACCTTTGCCCAGGTCTTTGCCGCGGTGACGGCTTTGTCGAGCTGGTTTACGCGATCGGTGCTGTAGTTACCGTTAGCAAAATCCTCTGCCCATGCGATAATGGGAGCGAACATATTGGACTGAGTCTTTGCCGCAACCTTGGAGGTCACGTCAACAACGGAAGCAACGTGGGTCTCGATCTCGTTGAGCTTTGCCATAGAGCTGTCGATGAGCTCCAGCTGTCTCTGGTCGTTGACGGTGCTTCTGATTTTGGTAAGAGCCGTCTTGTAGGTAGCGAGCATATCGAGAGAGGTCTGTCTGATATTCATTCTTGTTACTCCTTCCGGATTATTAATGATTTCGGTTTCGATTTCGTGGATCCTGCCGTCCAGAGCGGTGAGCTTCTTGCCCACGGCATCGTAGTTTTTCGTCCTTATGTTGTCTGCAGAGACGTTCGCCTTTGCAAACTTCACGATATGCTTGATGCCCTTGTCGACGATTATAGCGAATTCACGGTTGGTCGTGTAGTCAAGGCTGTTTGCCAGCTCGTGCCAGCCCTCGACCTGGCCAAGTAACTGATCTACCAGGCCGGGGAACTGGGGGTCACGGTGAGGCTTTGCCATGACGGTGGTCAGCGCCTTTGCCGTTCTGTTATTGATGACTCCGATCTCGGAAAGACGTCCGGCAAGGACGTTTACGTTGGTGCTCATTTAGATTATGCCTCCTGATTTCCTGCAATTTCGGTTACGATACGGTCGGGGCGGCCGTTCTTCATAAAGACGTCGTCGTCGTAGAATATGTAAGAACGTCCGGGGGTCGCCGCGATAAGTCTGTCAAGCTGGTCGTTGTTCATATGTTTCTGAACCTTCGCCTTGTTGCCGCCCGATGAATAGAAGCGGTGCTTGCCGGCTTTGTTGAAGAAGTATACGCAGACGGATTCGTCAGCCTTTTCACAGGCCTTGGAGATACCCGCCTTGATGGCATCGGCAGTAACGCATACCACGTGGTAGGGGCTCGTTCCGCCGAAGGAGTTACGAAGGTCGTACTTGTCGTCCTTGTTCAGCGGGATGAACATAAGGTCAACCTTTCTGCTGTTTACCGCGGGGATCTTGGAGATCTCGTTGGCAAGACGCTCAAGCTGCTCCTTCTTGACTCTGACAATACCAAAGAGGGGGGCGCGACGTCTTGACGCCGCCTCTCCAAGGATGGAGATCAGCTCTGCGCCGCCGCTCTTTCCTCCCTCGGAGCGAAGCTCCTTGGCCTGCTCCGTTGTGAGGAAGCCGTGCTCGATTAGAGCATCGGTGTAGTATTTTCTGTCGTTATCGGGCATGCTACGGAGCATAACCGTGAGATCGTTTGCCGCTCTCTTTTTGAGGGCGTAGGTCTCGGCCTCGCCGTGGGAGGAGCCGTAACCGAGGAACTGACGCTCGGGAGAGGAGAAGATCGTCAGATACATATTCGCCGCTATACGGCAGCGCATGGTCTCGGTCTTATCCTTCTCCACGTAGTCCTTGTCGTAGAAGAACGCCATTCTCCACATGGCCTCAGGGTGGCCAAGCTTCATCGCCTCCTGGCAGTACTGGACCGCCTTCTTCACCATTTCCTCGCCGGTGAGAGTGCATCTGTCCATAAGCAGGGTGGCGGGAAGGCGCGCAGCCTTACATATAGAATAATTGTAGTAAAGCTCGGCAAGAGAGAAGAGTTCTCTGGCTCTGGGGTTCGTCGCCTGGAGCTTGGCGGGATATTTGTTCAAGCTGCTTCTGCACTTGGGACACGCCATATCGCCGTTATAAAGCTCAAGCGGCTCTCTTACTTCAATGTGACACTTAGTACATTCCATTTTTCAAAACTCTCCTTTCTTATTAATTGACTTCATCTTCGTAGATGGTGAACAGTTTGTAGTAACCGGAGGGGAAATCGTAGTTATCTGCATAAGCTCCCTTGAGATTAGCCTCAGTTTTGTAGGTGCCTACGTTAGGGGGGCACACAATTTCAGAGGGTGAACCGGTTGCGACTGTTACCCATTCTGTTCCGTTCTGTCTGTAAATGGTAAGAGTGATCACGTCATTTACGTTACCGACGGAGGTGCTGGTGCCTTCCTTGCGAATCTTGGTTATTATGGGGCACATCTGATTTCCGTCGGGGTTGGATTCGAAGCTCAGGTCAACGCCGGAGGATACGTTCCAATCCGCGACAACTCTCTGCTTTGTAATGGTGTAGGTCTTTGTAGCGCCGGAGGTGATAGTGTAGTCATCCTTGTTTTCGCCATCAAGAACGAGTGCGAAGGTATAATCTCCTGCGTTTATAGCCTTGCCGTCGGTGGCATTGCCGCTGGTAATGGCAACAGAATAGGTAGTTCCGTCGCCTGAAACAAGACCGGTTACACGAGCGGTAGGATTCTTAGAGGTGCCATCGTAGATAAGGCTTGAGGGAACAGTCCAGGATACGGTAAGAGTTTTCTGATGGATCTTGAAGACTGCGGTGTTGCTGCCGTAGAGAGCGTAGTTGTCTTTTGCTGTGCCTTCAAGAGTTGCGGTAGCAGTGTAGGTTCCTGCGTGGCGTTTGCCCTCAGTGCTTCCATCTATCGTGACGGTGAAGTAAATATCATCGCCGTCAACCTTGCCACTTGCGGTAGCAGAGGGCTTGCGATAGGTTGCATCGAATGTGACGGATGTGTCGCTCCAGGATGCGGAAACCTTCTTTTTGCCGATCTCGAAGTCCTGGGTGTTAGAGCCGGAGATCACATAGTTGGAAGCCGCATTGCCTGCGAGAGAGGCAGTGGCGGTGTAGTTATCAGCGTTGATCACACCTTGTGCGTTGCCGTCTACGGTTACTGCAAAATAAACATCATCACCGGTTACCTTTCCGTTTATGGCGGCGGAGGGCTTCTGGTAATCTCCGTTGTATGTGAGCGAGGTGTTGGACCACTCCATAGTAACGGACTTCTGTGTAATGGTGAAGGCCGTAGTGGTAGCACCGGTTACATTGTAGTTCGAAACGTTGTTTCCAGTGAACTCAAGCTTGAACTCGTATGCGCCGGCATTGATTGCCTTGCCGTTCGTAGCATTGCCCGAGGTAATGGTAAGATTGTAGGACGTACCGTCGTTGATAAGGCCGGACACACCGATTTCAGGTGCCTTGGAGTTTCCGTTATACGTGAGGTCGGTGGGGTTAGTCAGGGTGACCGTAATGTTCTTGGCCGTTATGTAGGGCTTGTCATCGAACGTCTTGGTTTTTGCACCGCCCTCGAACACATAGTTTCCGCTTCCGATAGTAACGGTTATACTTCTGTCGTTAACGTTGGTCTGCAGATTGGAGAAGGACAGGTTGAGGGTGCTGTAGTTATCGCTGCCCTGAATACCGCTTGCATCGGAGACTGTAGGAGTCTGAGCATATCCGTTATAGGTCTTTGTGTTAAGCGTAATGTTGGTAATGACCGCGGGTGTAATGGTAACGGTACAATATTCGATAGAAGAATCTATCTGATAGTTGCTGTTGGTGATAGTGATCTTGTATCTGTGGTCGCCGGCAGACTTTCCGGTTCCGTTAACCAGTACTACACTATCGCCCAGGCTATCGCCGTCGATCATGTTGGAGAGGACGATGGTGGGAGCGTCTATCGTATAGGAGGTGTAAGTTCTGGCGTCCGCATTCTGCCAAGTGCCGCTGAGCGTTCTCTTGGCGACATTGATGGTACGGGTTGTGCTGCCGCTGTCGAGAACATAGTTGTCGTTACCGGAGATGCTTGCGGTGTAGGTGTAGGAGCCATAATTCTTTGCTTCGGGCTTGGTAAAGTTAATTTCTACAGAAGAAAGATCCTTATCAAGGATGCCGCTGCTGTGGTTGCAAGTAACATTGAAGGTCTTGTCGTTTCCGTCATAGATGAGAGCGTTGTCGGAGGGCAGAGTCCACTCGAGATATACGGTCTTCTTCTCAATGTTGAAGTCCGTGGTTTCGGTGTTGTCAATCACATAGTTTGCACTGAAGCTAACCGGAAGAGCGGCCTTCGCAGTATATGTTCCGTAGTTGCCTGCGTAACCTCTGTCTACTGCGGAAATGTCAAGAGCGTCGCTGTTAAGAGCGGTGTCGTACACGGTAGAGGTGATTCTGGGGGTGGGGAGCTGGGGGTTACCGTTATAGGTGAGGGTGGTGTAATCCCACGCCAGCACAACGGTCCTCTTAGGGATGTTATAGCCCTTTTCCAGATACTCTGTGTCAATAACGTAGTTGCCTGCCGCGGCACCGGAGAGGACAGCTCTTGCGGTGTAATCACCGGCATTAACGGCAGAGATGATCTCTTCGCCGCTGACGGCGTTACAGCTTACAGATACAACGTCGCCGGAGATGATTGCACCGGACACAAAGGAAACGTCGGGCCTCTGCGCCGCGTTCTTATACTGGGTGATTTTGGTGGTGTCCCACTTCAGAGATACGGGCTTGGGAGAGATGTCGTATTCATCGGAGGTAGTTCCGGAGAGTGTATAGTTACCGGCGTAATCGCCGCTCAGCGAAGCAGTTGCGGTGTAACCGGTACCTGCGTTGGTGTATCCTACGATAACGAGAGCAAGTTTGCTTGCGTCTACGTCGTTGCTATATACGTTGTTGTCAACGCCGGCTCTGGGATACTGCATCTTTTTGTTGTAGGTGAAGGTCTCGCCGGTGGTCCAGATCACGCCGATCTCAAGCTTCTGAATCTTGAAGTTGGTAAAGCTTGCGGTCTGCTTATCCGAGGTGATGCTGTAGCTGGGAGTGTCGGTGCTGTCTGCAACGAGCATATAGTTGGTGTTCTTGATGGAAACCTTGATGGCGCTGTTGTCGCTGACGTTACGCTTTTCGCCAATGGTCATATTCAGGACGTCCTGAACGGTCTCGTCCTTCTGAAGACCTGCAACGCTGACTGTGGGCGACTGGTTCTTACCGTTATAGGTAGGAGTGATATCGCTGAAGGTCAGGGTCAGGGGAGCGGGCGTGATGGTGAAGGCATGAGACTTGTTGTCGAGGATGATGTAGTAGTTACTTGCTCTTTCGCCATGGAGAGCAGCTACTGCGCTGTAACCGCCGTCCTTCACGTTTATTGCATCGCCGCCGGTGACGGTAGCGTCAACGGTAACGTCGTCCTTGATTCCGCCCTTGGAGAAAATATCGTTTGCCACGATGGTGGGGGCAGGCATCTGAGACTGTCCGTTATATACGGTGGAGTCGAATGCCCAGGTGATGTGCAGGGGAGCCTGGTTGATAACGAAGTGCTGGGTTACGTTAGCTTCCTTGATAACGTAGTTTGCGCTGTGCTCACCGGAGAGGGTTGCAATAGCGTCGTAACCGTTAACGTCAACCGCATTTGCATCGCCGCCGTCAACAGTAGCAGATACGATGACGGTATCGGGCACGTCGTCTCTGCGGCAGATCTCTGCTGCTATCAGGGAGGGAACGGGCTTTTGTGCACTGCCGTTATAGATAGTGTTGTCGTAGCTCCATTCTACGGTAACAGCCTTGGGAGCTATGACGAACTTAGTGAAATGAGCAACGTGAGCGGTGTCTACGTAGTAGTCGTCGCTGCCGTCTACCGCAACGATACGGTAGTTGGTATTGCCCTTATCGTTAATGGTGGTGAGCGATACCTCTATCATACCGGTAGATCCGTCGGTGTACGAGCCGGCGTTGATCTGAGTGGTTACGGTGAGACCGAGGTCAGCAGTCGTATCGTTGCCCTTCAGTGCCGAGTGGCCGACCACGGGCTTCAGACCGCTTCCGCTGTAGATCTGCGTATTATTATTAAAGGTGAGAGTTATTTCTGCGGGGGTGATAATGAAATTGGCAAAGGACTTGTTCGCTTCGGTGATTTCGTAGTTGGGGTTGCTCGTAGAAACCTCGATGGTATGAGTACCAACTACGGTAGCTGTGGTATAGCTGAGACCAAGGTCTGCCAGATCGTCATTCTCGGGAATAAATACGGGGGTCGCCTCGGGGTTAAGAGCCGTGCTGGTGTATTCCTGCTCGGTCTTGATATTCCAGTCGAAGGACAGGGAATAGGGGGCGATGGTGAAGCTCTGGGTTACAGCAGTATTTACACCTTCGGTGTCATTGATGATCTTGTAGTTTGCACTCAGCTCGCCGGTGAGGCTGGCGGTGGACTGATGAGTTCCCGCAGGAACAAAGGTGGTAGGAACTACCGAAACGAGGCTTTCGTCAGCCGCGTATACGCCTGCGGTGATGGAAACAGAAGGTGCCTGGGGATTGCTTGTGTAGGTATAGGAGCCTACGTTCCACTGAATGCTTACCTCTTTCTGATTAATGAGGTAGATTTTTGCTTCGTTTTCGGAGCTGATATAATACTTGGATCCGAGATCCTCGTTCAGTGCGATGCGCACGTTGTGAGAGCCTGCAGTTCTGACGGTGGGCTCAGTAAGTGTATAGTAGCTACTGAAGTCGCCCGAGATATCATCATCGTAAACCTCGGCGCTATGGTCAAAGTCAACGAGAACCGCAAAATCGGAAGATTCGTAGGTGCGCTCAAAGGGCTTATCTCCGGCGGAGATTCCAAGCCAGGTAATGGGCAGCTCCTTCTTATTAACGGTGAGAGCGAAGGTCTGCTCAGAGGTGGACTCAAGGGTAGTAACCGCATCGTCGATGGAGTAGGCGGTGACCCTTACGGTGTAATTACCGGCCTCGGTCATCTTTACCTTAGTGATATCAAAATCAGAGGTAGAAACACTGATATCCTGTCCGTCCTTGAACCACTGATAGCGCACATCGATCCTACTGTCGGGGGCGTTAGCCGAAGAGGAGAAGGCGATATTATCACCGTAGGTGAAGGTGTTGTTAACACCGTTGGTGGCGCAGGAGGTGATGGTGGGAGGAAGGAGAGTCCAGGTGGGGGTGATGGAGATATTCTCCTCGGCCTGGTCGGTAACGACTGCGGTCAGGTCGGTCAGCGCGGTCTGGATATTGCTGTTGCCGAGAGCGTAGGACCAAGCGAGAGAGAAGCCGCTTCTGGGGTCGGCCTCGGCCAGCAGGGTGCCTGCGGTGGTCTTGGTAACGTAGCGGTAGCCGGACTCGCCGTTCTGATAACGGAAATCGTCCTCAAGCTCGTAGCTGCCGTCGTTGTCGGCCTTGACCTCGATACGGTAAATCTTCTCGAAGTTGAGGCAAACGTTATCCATATTCTCGGAAACGGTGGAGCCGACGAGGGAATTGCCCTTGCTGTCCTTGATAGCCGAGAGAACGTAACCGCCGTTTGCGGCATCGCGCTCATAGAGATCTGCAAGAACGGCCTCATCGGAGATGTCCGAATTCTTTATGTAATCAAGGGTATTTGCGTAGTCGAGGGAGAACTTATCGCCTACCTTGCCGACCCACATAGGCATAAAGTTGCCTTCTGCGGCCTTAACGCTCTCTGCGGTGTAGGTGAAGGTGACGTAGACCTCGTCCTCCGCGATATCGGAGGGAGCGAAGTTCTCTGCAAAGGTGAGAAGAGCCTCGGAATTGTTATCGTCTGCCGCCGCCATAGCGTAGACGGTGGAGGTCATCTCGTTGAGGGTCTCCTTGCTGGCCTTAACGCTGAGGGTGTCGGGAACGGAGAGGAGCTGCTCGGGATTTCTGAACTGTACGTCAGCGTCGCAAAGGAGCTCCACGGTGGTGATGTTGTCAAGGGCGAAGATAGCGCAGTCTACAGCGCCGACCTTGATACCGTTGAAGGTTTTCGGGACGGTAACGACCTTGCCCTTACCCTTGAGGGTGCCGGTAGCAACGTAGAACTTCTCCTCCTCGTCGTAAACGAAGGTAACGGGACGGTCGGAGGTCTCAGATCCCTGGCCGAAGAAGCCGGAGCTGGTTATAAAGTAAACGTAGCCGCCGATGCTGACTACCAACAGCAGGATAGCGATGGTAGCACGGGTGCCGCGCTTGAAGCTGCCCGCTCTGACGCTACCGGAGATAACGGCGATCAGGTTAAGCAGGCTGACAAGCGCCCAAAGGCCGATGGCGAAGTAGGTCATTGCGCTTTCCTTGCCGAAGCCCATAAGCACAAGACCGAACATTACCGCGGTGATCGCAAACAGCAGCGAGTATATGATCGTATACCACAGGCTGTAAGAGAAGCGGAAGTTCGTATATGCCGACAGAACGATAAATGCTACGCTCAGTATGCAGAACAGCATAGGGAACATAATATAAAGGAAGCTGATACCGTCTATCGCCAAAAGAATTATTAACATCAGGTTTATCGCGAAGGATATCGCCGAGGCGATGA
Source organism: uncultured Ruminococcus sp. (assembly GCA_964483225.1). Taxonomy (GTDB): domain Bacteria; phylum Bacillota; class Clostridia; order Oscillospirales; family CAG-272; genus UBA1740. The sequence continues at coordinate 77,685 of CAZABU010000001.1, forward strand.
ACAGCGCAACCTTGTGGTTGGCTATTCTATCTTCGGTCAAAGACCTGTTCTTTGATCCTTTTTTAGTTGTATTCATAGCAGATATATTCTCCTGAAATTAAGTAAGGGGCTTATCGTCGGGGGACTTGGAAAATCCGCCTTCGTCCAACCAGAATTTGTGGAAGAGGAACTTCTTGTCGTCAAGAACGAACAGCAGCAGCTCATTGTCCTCGAAGCAGAGCTTCGTCTTTCTCGCGGCGGCCATACGCTTCTGAACGGGGAGCAGATTCTTATACTTCTTGTAGTTGATAAGAGCCAGCTTCTTGTCTGCGGCGTTGGGCTGAATTGCAGTAGCGCAGAGGTTACAGTACATATCTGCCTGCAGAGTTGTAACGTATCTGCCGCAGAGCGTACAGGGCTTGGAGGAGAGCTTGTCGGGAAGCACCAGCTTCATAGCCTGAGTGTCGAAGCGGAGGTTCGGCGTGTAGTGTATCGTACCCTCCTCGTCGGTGTAAAGAACCTCGGGATAGGAGCAATCGCGGCAGAAGTGCATTGTGCCGCTGCTGGTCTCCACGTCGATGAGGTAGCTCTTACAAAGGGTGCGGGAGCAGGTCTTGCCGCCTCTGGGAGTTCCGCAGTAGGAGCCCACGCTCATATAGTGGTTGGTGAAGTGGCCGCTACGCTGAATGATATCCATATCATCCTCGTCAAGGCCGAGGCCGAGAACGGAGGGATCGATAACGAAGGTGGTTCTTTCCTTGGTCTCGGGATCCTGAACGGTTACTCTGTTGCTGAGTATCAGATCGGAGTTTTCCTTACAGCCAAGGCAGGACATAACTACCTTGCCGTCGATACCGCCCACGATGCTGAAGAGCGCGGTGCCTGTACGCTTATCGTCTACGGTATAAGCGTATCTCTCCCAGTTCACGTGAGAGATACCGAGGATCTCCACCTGCTTACAGACGAGAACCTTGTTGTCGTTCTGTATTCTGGAGAGCAGGCTGCGCAGGCTGGTGTTGTCCGTTTCGTCAAACTTGAAGCAGTCTACCAGATGGTCGCCCAGCTTATCCTCGCCGATTATACGGGTCAGCTCACTGAACAGGAGGTTAAGGGTGTTGTTGGTTTCTGCAATATCAACGTTGAGTTGTTGCTCCTTGGAGCCGGAGTCATCCATGCTCTCAAGGCTTTCCTCGATCTTCTGCGCATCCTCCATCGCAAGAGGGAGCATACGGCGAGGGCCGTGCTGCTTGAAATACAGAGTGCCGAGGACGGGGATCTCCTTCTCACCGCCGGTACCGATCTGCATACGGAGCGACAGACCGTAAATGTCATCAAAGCCTGCGCTTCCGCCCTGGGGAACGGTGAATTCCCAGTCCCTTATAGCAGGGAAGAAGGTCTGCATAATATTTTCCACGTAGCTCTTGTACTGCTCGTTGATGGCATCCTGCTCGCCGCTGTCGCTCTTTTTGGAGGAGCGTCTCTTGCAGGCCACGAGGAAGTACTTATCGTGGTATTTTCTCGACAGGTCGGTGAGGAATTCCTCCCAAAGATGCGCATTTGATGTGTCCGCATCGTCGAGGAAGCCTTCGGCCTTACGTCTGAAGGGAGCGAACCAGCTCGCACCGGTCTTTTCCATACGGAAGTCGGATTCCTTTGAGCGATCGTCGCTGCCGTCAGCATCAATAAATTCAAATTCATTGCCGCCACCGCTATGTATACAGCCGTACTCGTCTACGTAACAGCCGGGCATCTCGTCGCCGAGCAGTCCGGCACCGATTATAGACCGAGCGCTGTTAAAGGCGGCTTCATAATCTTTTCCTGAAACTCTAACTCTTGGCATTGTCTTTCCTCATTTCTTCGAACTACTCGTCTTCGTTCTGCTCGTCGAGGTCAAGGATGGTACTGATGTCCGAAACCTTGTTGGCCTCGTTGGCAAGGCTTCTGCAGAATGCAGCGTCGTCAAACTTGAACTCCCAAAGCGAACGGATATACGCAGGGAAGGTACGGGCAATTACGGGACGAAGCTTGCCGGCGCCGTCACAAACAGGACAGGGGGTCTCCCACTTGTCGTTGAATTTAAGAATGGCGGGCGTAGGATGACAGGTAGACTCGTAACAGCCGTTACACTTGGAAACCGCGCTTGCGGGGTCGTTCTTTCCGTCTGCAAGACGGCATCTGGGCGGGCACTTATTCTTACAGAGCTGGCACGCTACCATAAGCTCGGTGGTGTCGACGTGGCCGCCTCTCATACGGCTGAGCTTCAGCGCGGCGCAGTTTTCGTATTCGCCGCCGGGCATAAACTTACGGCAGTGAGAAATCGCGCAGGCCTTGTCGCAGTACAGCGTCTTTCCGTCGGGGGTACTGCACATTACCTTCTTGCCCATTGACAGACACTCGTAGCCCTGGTCGGTACGCTCAAAGAGGATCGCACACTCGGGGTTGGAGCACTGGAAGTCAACGGTGCTTATCTCGGTCATCAGGGTGCCTGCGGGAGAATGCTTCCTACAGTCGGGGGTGGTGCTGCAGTAGAGCGTCATGTCGGCGCTGTTCTTTGCAAGCTCGGCGTCGTATTCCTCTCTGGGCATAAGCTTGGAGTTCTGACAAACGTTACACCTGATGGTGACCATGTTGTTGTTATTGGATCCGGCGATGATGGTAGCATCTCCGGAGTTGGAGGCGAGAAGGCCGATTCTTGCGAAATACATAAGAACGTAGCCCTCAAGTGCCGTCATATCGGCAAGGGAGTAGATGGTAACGTCGTTTTTCTGACCCATACGGAACACACGTCCGATACGCTGCTCCATCGCAACGGGGTCGGGAGTGATCTGGAAGTTGACGACGATGTTGGAGGCCTGAAGGTTAGTACCCTCGGTTACGGAAGCGTCCTTTGCAAGAAGGATAGCTCCCTCCTTCTGGTCGAACTCCTTATTTATGCTGATCTTGTTGGATTTTGTTGCACAGAGCAGGCGGCTCTTGAATTCGGGAACGGCCGCAAGGGCTTCCTCTACTCTGTCGGTAACCTTATTTTTTCCGCGAAGATCGTAGTCGAAGAATATAAGCACACGAGAGTCTGCGTGTTCTCTGAGGATTCTCTTGAGATATTCCACCTTCGCATTGAATACGGACTCAAAATCAAATTTCGCCATAGGAGAGAAGATGGTATCTATATCCGCATCCAGGAAGGACAGCTGGCTGATGAAGAACTTGGAAGCGTTAACTCGAGCGATGGAGCCGTTGTTGAAGACGGAGTCGTCTTCGTACTGTATGCCGAAGCCGTTCTGAAGCAGTTTGGTGAGGATATCACCTCTTCTTGACTTGAAGGTTTTCGCTCCGCGAGTATCTCTTGCAAACTCGTTGAGGCCGATGGGATCACCGTCCTGAGTAAGGAAGTTGCCGTAGAGATCGTCGAGCTTCGATACGTCAGCCACCAGACTGTCGCCGTCGGGATAGCAGTCCTTGAGATCTACGGTACCCGTAGTCTTCTTTGCGGGGAAGAAGAAGATGTTCTTTGCGGTTTTGGTATGAGAGCCAAGTCTTCTGTTTGCCGACTTGGGGTTTCTGATCATTATGGAACGCATAACGCCGTTGTGATATGCGTTCGCGACGTTCTTCTGTACAGCGTCACGGATATGGTGGTTTTCATCCTCGTGGAGGAAGCGGTTAATTATATCCACCTGCTGAGATTCGGCCAGAGTGAAGAAATCGGGAGCGGGCTTGCCGTCGTTTTCCATAGGATAGGTCTTTGTATGGTAAGCGACAAGCTGGTCTCTGTAGGGGGAGTTTTCCGCGCACATCTCGCCGATCTTGACACGGTTAATGAACTCAAGGACGTTCTTTGCACCGCGGCATATCTCGTTACGGTAGCAGGCGAGCTCGCGCTCATACTTTGCGCTGTGATGTCCGGAGGCATCGTCACCGCCAACCAGGTTATCGTTAAAGTCGCTGGGGGTTCCGCCCTTACAACGGATGAAGTACCAGAGTCTGAACATCTTCTCGAGGTCACCGGAGTGAGGAGTTGCGGAGAGAAGCAGACAATAGGGCTTGTTGTATTTTCTCTTGACCGCCATGAGCTTGGAAAGACGCATCATGGAGCCGGAGAAATCATCGTCGTTTTTATCACAAAGGTGATGCGCCTCGTCGACTACTACTACGTCGTAAAGCACGTCGTTCATCGTAGAATCCCAAACGAGGAAGTCCTCCATGGCAACGATGATAGGACGCTTGGGACAGCTTACGCCGTCCTTTTCGTACATCATATCCGTCCAAAGAGGCAGCTTCGCAGGGATGCGCTTGCCGTTCTCGTCCTTCTTGTTCAGGTCGGGATACTGGAGCAGCACGTCCTTGCCAAGACCGAATTTGTTCTCAAGCACGTTTACCCATTCGCCAAGGACCTGACGGGGAACTATAACGAGCATAGAGTTGATGGCGCCTCTGGCGGCCAGCTCGGAAAGAACGGTGCAGGCCTCGAAGGTCTTACCGCTTCCGACGACGTCGGCAAGAAGGCCGAAGCCGCGCAGCTTCTGGAGGAAGGCGTGGGCGGCGTTATACTGATGGTCTGCCACGACCTTGGTGTTATTGTTGCCGTGAACGTCGGGGTTGTAGGGGATACCGTAGGAATTATCGCCCTCGGCGCGGTACTGCGCCTGGTTTATCTTCATAGTGGCAAAGTCGTCGTATCTGTCAAGGGGCTTAACCGTCTCGTTCATCTTCTTGACCGTACGGGTGTAATTCTGCCAGGTCTTGGTTATACCGCTGACGTCGCTCGCGTTAAAGGCTCCGTCCGCGAATGTCAATTTGTATTCTGCCATATCTGTAGTTTCCTTTCTGCTCCGTCATTTAGCTGTTTACGGGCACGAACTTCTCTTCGGGACCAACGATGGTGAGGTCGCCTGCAAGAATACTGCCGGAGGGATTGTATCTGGATTCAACGCAGTTCACGCGAATTCTCTGCTGCTTACTGCTGCTGTGGACACCGTAGGTGGGAGAAATTGCGCCGTCCTCGTCAACGGAGATACCCTGGCTCACCGTGACCTTGACTCTGGTGGAGCCGCGCTCGTCGTACATCGCCGCCACCTCGTGGCCGTTGTACTGCGCGGAGATCGTTGCCTGATCGTCACCGACGACTGTTTCGAGGTGGATCAGATCCTTGACCGACTCGCGGAAGGGATCGCCCTGCTCCTCGCCGATGCGCAGATATTTCTTTCCGTTCTTATCGACACGGATATCGAGCTTGTTACCGTTATAGGTGCCGGCCTTGATATCTCTGTGAGTAACCGTGGTGCTGTAAAGACGCTCGCCTTTGACCGTGCCTCCGAAGCCGTATTCAAGGGTGAAGGCGTTGCTTTTGTTGAGCACTCTGCCGCGGTCAACGAATATATCGAGGCATCGAACGCCGTCACAGTTGACCCAGGTGCCGTAGGAGAGGGAGAGCACCGTTTTTACGTCGTCGTTATGGAGAGCAACCATCGCGCCGCCGACTGCGGATGCATATGCCGAGTCCTCATAGGAGAGAATGGTGAAATCGTCACCCTCTTCTCTATTATCGTCGAAGGTAACGATCTTGAGTCCGGGGAACTCTGCGTGCACCTTCTTTTCGATATACTCCTTGAGAGAATAGGTTTCGGACAGACCGCCGGAGATTATTACGTATCCGTGCTGGGCGCCGGCGTTGCGCTTTACCTCAAGGGCGTCGGAGGTGAGCCCGCTGTTAAGCGGCATCTTGAGCTCGCTTATTATGTAATCCGCGATCTGCTTTGCAACGCCGTCGTCGTTGGCGGTGCCGATACAGTTACGCAGGTCGGTGTGAGAGAAGAGCTTCTGGATATATACCTCATAATGAATACCGACGGTAACACCGTTCGCAAAAACGCTGTCCGAGCCGGTGAAGCGGCTGAGAATGGTCTTGGCGTTCTTGACGTTTTTCATAAATTGGTACTGCTTGGAAACCAGCATATCCTCGTGGAAGTCGGAGTTCGCCTCCATACCTATCGGGTGACGGTCGGTGATATTGCCCTGTACGTGACCGGCGATGGCGTCGTCAATATTGACACCTCCGATAGAGAGGGGAGGCATATGGCCCTCGACACCGTCGACCACCAGGCTGTTCTCGGGGGTGAGGGTAAGCTTGGCAACCGAGATCGCCTCCTCGCCCATATCGAAGATCACCAGATTGTCGCCCTTGCTGATAACGTTTCTGTGCTTGGCGTACATACCCAGCGCCTTGGTGGAGCTGAGCACCTTGTAGGGCTCTGCGCCAAAGGTGCTTTTTATGAGCCTCGAGAGCTCTGCGATGAGGCTCTTGCGAACGTTGGCGGGGTGGACGAGAGATACTGTAAAACGCTCGTCAAAGGTGACCTTCTTTTCCTTTTCCATCGCCTTGATCTGGGAGCGGATCATCTTCTTAACGTGATCGAAGAAGCCCTCGCAAACGCTTTTGGGCGTACCGCCCTTCGCAATAAAGGTCTTGTCGGCGCGAATGGATTCTTCAAAGTTCTCCACAACGTTTACACGCTTGGGGAAATAGAATTTCGGGAAGTGGTTGCCCGTATAGAAATCCTTCGTTTCGTCCGATGAGAGGAAGGACAGCAGCTCCTTGATCTTTACAACGGTGGTGAAGGAGGAGCTATACTGATAGTCGACCTGCTCGCCGTAAAGCCAGGTTTCTTTCTCCTCGTCGTAATAGGCGAGAGCGGGGAACGCGATTCGCACCAGGGAATCGGCGACAGTAAACTTACCGTAATTTACCTTGCCGTTTGCTTCGTAAGCATATGCAACCTTCAGCGAGTCGCCGCCGAGGTCGAGTGCGATGTGGAGTTTGATGGCCATGGGGTTCTACCTTTCTGTATGTCGTTGTTCTGTTATTCTACCGCTAGGAAAAAGTATGCCGGGCGGTCACGCAGTATGTTAAATAAAACGCACGTTATTTATATTATAGCACTCGCAAATCTAAAAATCAAGACATTTGTATAATTTTGTCAAAAAATATTAAACTAACGAAAATTAACCGTGAAAAAGCACCTTGGGTAGTGCCGGCGGAACTCAAGGCATGCTCGACAAAAAGAACGCGGTGTGGTGGCCGCTAAACTATGGTATAAACGCCAAAAATGACAACTATTGTTGACAAAGAATGGGGCTTGTTTGCTATGTCGAGCACCGAACAATTCGATAAAAGCAAACTGAATAATGATTAAAATGCCTCTTGCATAATCCTTGGGTTTGTGGTATAATAGTGTAAGAAAACGCCAAAACCGTCCTTCTTTGTGTCGGTCGCGCCTCGAAGCGCGTATGATATTAGTGTGGGCTTTGGCTCATAGACCTTTCGAAATGTGCCCGCGCGCTGTTATGGTGCGACGTGGCCGGATATGACCTTGGAGTTAGTGATATTGACTGCTTTATGCGTGGGTGGAGCCACTGCGCTCGGAGCATTTATAGGATATTTGTCAAAGGGCGTTTCCCGTGACCTTGGAGACGTGATAATGGCCTTTGCGGCGGGTGTGATGCTTGCCGCCGCGGTGGTGGGACTGATACTGCCGTCCTTTGATCAGGTGAGCGGCATATACGTTGCCGTACCGGTTGCAGGCATTTTCGCCGGGGGCGTTTGTATTGACCTGTTGGATAAGGCCGTTCCGTCGCTTGAACGGCTTATGGGCTGTGCGCCCGACGGCGGATCCGAGCGTTCAAAGGGCGTGACTCTTTTCGTTCTGGCGATAGCTGTGCACAATCTGCCGGAGGGGATAGCTGCGGGTGTGGGCTTCGGTACGGGTAACGTGTCGGATGCTCTGCTCATTGCTGCGGGGATAGCCTTGCAGAATATTCCCGAGGGTATGGTGCTCGTATCGCCGATGATGTCCGTCGGGATGAAGCCGTCGAGGGCCTTGCTCGTGGCATCATTGACGGGTGTTATAGAGGTGATCGGTACCTTCATCGGGTACTTTGCCGTTAGTGTTTCCGCAGCGCTGCTACCGCTTCTCCTCTCCTTTGCAGGCGGGACTATGCTATACGTTATAAGCGATGAAATGATACCGGAGATGCATACGGGGAGCACTAAAAGAAATGCCACTTACGCGCTGTTTGTTGGGTTCGCTTTTATGATGGTATTGGATAAAGTTTTAGGCTGATTTGACAAGTATAGTTTACAAAAACGGAAGATATGCGAGGTCGGAGGCTCGGCTTACACGCACCGACTTCGCTAAAAATAACAGGAGGAATGGGCTATGCCGCTTCAAATTATAAGGCAGGATATTACGAGGATCAGGTGCGATGCTGTTGTTAATCCAACCAACGAGCTGCTTGATCCGGGTGGCGGTACCGACGCCGCCATACACCGCGCGGCGGGACCCGGGCTTCTTGCCGCCTGCTCCTCTCTTGGCGGCTGTGAGATCGGGGAGGCAAAGCTGACGCCGGCCTTCGATCTTCCCTGTAAATACGTAATACATACTGTCGGGCCATTCTGGCAGGGCGGAGAGCATGGCGAGGAGGAGCAGCTGAAAAGGAGCTATCTTTCGTCATTGCAACTGGCCGCCGAGGTGGGCTGTGAGAGCGTAGCCCTGCCGCTGATATCATCGGGGACACACGGCTTCCCGAAGGAGCAGGTGCTTCGCCTGGCTACGCGCTTTGCTTCGGAGTTTTTGCTGGATCACGATATGCTCGTATATATTGTAGTGTATGACAAGGACTCTTATAGGATAAGCAAGGAGCTGTTTTTAGGTGTCAGTTCTTTTATTGATGATAATTACGTAAGCGAATCTGACCGCTGCGAATTTGCACAGTTGGGACCGGAGAGACGGCGTCGGAGGGAGTCTTCTGTACGTAAGATCACCCGGGCCGACGGTTGCATCTCAATATCCGATAGCCTTGATTCTATGCTGGAGGATATGGACGCCGACTTTGCCGAAATGCTCTTTGGGCTTATCGACAGAAGCGGAATGAGCGACGTCGAGTGCTATAAGCGGGCGAACGTGGATAAAAAGGTCTTTTCGAAAATCAAATGCAATAAGGGTTACCGCCCCTCGAAAAATACGGCGATCGCCTTTGCAATTGCTCTGAGGCTTGATATAGGTGACACGGAGGCGCTGCTGCGTACAGCGGGATACGCCCTGTCGAGAAGCAACAAGTTCGACGTAATAATTACTTATTTCATTCTGAATAAAAGGTACGATATATTCGAGATCAACGAAACGCTCTTTGATTTTGACCAGCCTTTGCTCGGTTGTTAAAAAGTCGCTTCGCAAGCGACCAAAGCCTCCTCTCCCGGTGTTATAATTGAAGCACCAAAACAAAGAGGAGGCTTTTGAAATGAAAAGCAAAATTACAGAAATTGTATTCATACTTGACCGCAGCGGATCTATGCACGGGCTGGAGGAGGACACCGTCGGCGGCTTCAACTCTATGATAGCGAAGCACAAGGCGGGCGAGGGAGAGGTTCTGGTTTCCACGGTCCTTTTTTCAAACGGCAGCACCGTTCTTCACGATAGGGTACCCATCGGCAAGGTGGAGCCGCTGAATGCCTGCGATTACCGAGTCGGCGGCGGAACGGCGCTTCTTGATGCAATAGGCGATGCTATCCATCATATCGGAAATGTGCATAAATACGCCCGCCCCGAGGACGTTCCGGAGAATACCGTGTTTATCATTACCACCGACGGTATGGAGAATTGCAGCCGCCGCTACGGCAGTGATAGGGTCAAAGAGATGATCAAGCGGTAGAGCGAAAAATACGGCTGGGAATTTATTTTCCTGGCGGCCAATATTGACGCTGTGGAGGTTGCGGACAGTATAGGAATACGCCGCGACAGAGCGGCAAATTACAGATGCGACGGTGACGGTGTGCGACTCACCTATGAGGTGATGGCAGAGGCGGTTGCGGCGGTGCGTTGCGGCTCTGGACTCGACCGCGGTGAATGGCGCCGCTCGATAGATGAGGAAAACGGAGGTAGATAATAATGCTTGGAGCGATTTTTGGCGACGTGGTTGGCTCGCCCTACGAATTTGATAACGTAAAGACGAAGGATTTTCCTCTATTTACTTATAACTCGGTGTTCACAGACGATACGGTTATGACCGTGGCAGTTGCAGAAGCTCTTTGCGAATGCAAGGACGGCGACGTAGAGGATTTCAAGGCTCGGCTCGTGCCCATTATGCACAAGTACGGACGGCTTTACCCCGACGCCGGTTACGGCGGCAGATTTCTCGATTGGCTCATCTATGGTAGGACGAAGCCCTACGGCAGCTACGGGAACGGCTCGGCGATGAGAGTATCTCCGGTTGCCCGGTATGCAAAAACCTTGGAGGAGGCTATCGCCTTTGCAAGGGCGAGCGCAGAGGTTACCCATAACCACCCGGAGGGGATAAAGGGCGCCGAGGCTGTTGCCGCTCTTATATTCCGCGCAAGACAGGGGGCTAAGAAGGAGGAGCTGCGCGAGCTCGCCTCCGGATATTACGACGTGGACTTCACCCTTGACAGCGTACGCCCTACCTATGACTTTGACGAAACCTGCCAGGGCAGCGTACCCCAGGCTATCGTAGCTTTTCTTGAGTCCGAGTCCTTTGAGGATGCGATAAGATGCGCCGTTTCCATAGGCGGTGACAGCGACACCGTGGCAGCTATTTGCGGCTCCATAGCCGAGGCCTATTACGGCATGAGCGAGAATGAAATGGACGAGGCGTTACTCCATCTTAACGCTCCTCTGGCGACGGTAACAAAACGTTTTTTGAAGCTTGCCGAGCAAAGGAACAACGGCCGACTTGCGCAAAACGCGATATTTGACAACTAAAGTTTGCAAAAAGCGGCTTAAAGGCGCGGGTTTTGCAAAAATAAAAAGAACAGATGCGTGCTTTGCACCTGTTCTTTTTTTGTTATATCAAAAAATTATTTTCCGTATTCAAGAGCCAAGGCCTTGAAGGCGGGGAGAGCGTTTTCTATTCTCTTTTTGTCGGTACAGTAGGCTATACGGACGTAGCCGGAAACGCCGAAATCGTCGCAGGGAACAACCAGAAGCTCGTGGGCCTTTGCACGCTCGAAGAAGCGGAAGGCGTCGGGCTCGAGAGCCTTGACAAATAGGTAGAAGGCTCCGTCGGGCTTTACGCACTCGTAGCCGTAGGAGGTGAGGTTGTTGTAAAGGAGATCGCGGTTTTCCTTGTAGGCTTCAACGTTTACCTTGGCGTTCGAGCATCTTGCTATAACCTGCTGGAAAAGGCTGGGCGCGCAAACGTATCCGAGGGATCTGCCGGCTCCGCAAACGGCAAGGTAAATGCTCTGGCACTCCTCCATTTCGGGGCAGATGGCTATGTAGCCGATTCTCTCACCGGGAAGAGAAAGGGATTTAGAGTAGGAATAGCAAACGAGGGTGTTGGGGTAGTAATTCATAAGATATGGCACGCTGACGTCGGCGTAAACCAGCTCGCGGTAAGGCTCGTCTGCGATAAGGTAGATGGGACGGCCGAGCTCGCGGGACTTTCTGTCCAGAACCTCGCAAAGAGCCTTGACCGTTTCCTCCGAGTAGACAACGCCCGAGGGGTTGTTGGGAGAATTGACGATAACTGCCTTCGTGCGCTCGTTTATTTTTGCCTCGAAGTCGGCGATATCGACCTGGAAGGTCTTTTCGGTGGGCGTGCTTACCACAACCTTGCCGCCTGCGTTCTCAATGAACACCCTGTACTCGGTGAAGAAGGGGGCGAATACGATGACCTCATCGTCTGCATTCTCCTCTACCACGGCCTTTAAGCAAATAGAAAGGGAGGCTGCCGCGCCGCAGGTCATATAGATGAGATTCGGGGAAATATCCACACCAAAGCGGGCGCTTATACCGTCGGCAATTATCTTACGCACGCCGGCATCTCCCTGTGCAGAGGTGTATCCGTGGAGCAGCACCGAGCTTTGCGTATCAAGCAGCTCGCGAATGGCATCGTTTACCTCTGCGGGGGCAGGGACGCTTGGGTTGCCGAGGCTGAAGTCAAAGACCTTGTCGGCGCCAATCTCGGCTGAGCGGGTTTTGCTGTATTCGAAAATTTCTCTGATGATCGAGCGACGGCTACCGAGCCCGAACATTTTCTGATTGTATCCCATGGTTTTCTCCTGTTATATTCCGAGCAGAAGTCTCGCGTTAGTGCAAAGAAGCTTCTCCTCGACGTTTTTGTCAAGCCCGTAGGAGCGAAGGATATCCACGCCACCTTCGATACTGCTCCAAGGCGAGTCGGAGGCGAAGAGGATTTTGTCTTCTCCGTGCTTTTTAAGGATTTTTGTAAACATTTCTTTACCGATAAACCGTAAAACGTATGCCGTATCAAGGTAAACGTCCTCGCCGCAAAGCATATCGTAAACGTCGGAAAAGAGCTCGTTTCCACCCATATGCGCAAGCACCAGCTTGCCGTGAGGTACCCCGCGGATAAGGCGAAGGGCGCGCTCGGGAGTACATCTGACGGGGAAATCCCGATATCCGCCGTCAACGCCGGCGTGAGTGACCACGATCATATCCAAAGCCCTTGCACACTCAAGGATCTTAACGTAGCCCTCATCATCGATAAAGGTACCCTGATAGTCCGGGTGTATCTTTACGCCAAAGAAGCCCTGCTCCCGAAGCAGGCGCATCTTACCTTCGATATCCTCGCAGGCGGGGTGTATTGCGCCGAAGGATATAAGACGGCGGCTCTTGTCGGAAAAGGCGGCGTTTATCTCGCAGGCAAAGCGGTTTATGCTTTCGAATCGCTCGGGGTTGGTAAGCACGGGCAGAGTTACCGCCACGTCCACTCCCGCTCGCTCAAGCTCTGCGAGCAGCCCTGCCACCGAGCCGTCAGAGAAGGGCGGAATGCTCGCCTTTTCGGCAAGAAGGTCTATGGTTTTCTTTGCGATCTTATCGGGGAAAATATGGGTGTGAAAATCTATGATCATTGTGACCTCTGGTTACATATTCGCCAGCTCTGCGCAGGTAATGGTGTGAACGTTGTTCTCTGCGAAGATGGCATCGATCTTTGCGGTGTCGGACGCCTTAAGTACTACGTAAGCATCGTCGGACTGAATGGAGAGGCCGTACATATACTCGATGTTCACACCGCCCTCGTCGATGAGCTTAAGAAGCTCCTGAAGGCTGCCGGCCTTGTGAGGAATCTTGATGATGGAAACATCGGAGAGCAGGGAGGAGAAGCCGTTTTCTGTGAGCTTTTCCTTTCCGAGAGTCGCGTTGTCTACGATGAGGCGGAGCAGACCGAACTCGGTGGTGTCCGCAAGGCTAAGGGAGAGGATATTGACGTTGTTGACTCTGAGGACGTTAAGCACCTCTGCGAGTCTGCCGGATCGGTTTTCAATAAATACTGTCAGCTGTTTTGCAAACATTGTGTTTTCCTCCTTAAAATCAATAAAGCTTACGCTTGTCTATAACGTGAACTGCCTTGCCCTCGCTTCTGACAAGGGTCTGAGGCTCGACGATCTTCACCTTTGCGCTGATACCGAGAGCCTGCTGAATAACGTGGGCGATCTTCTTGGTAAGGGCCTCGATGGCTCTGACCTCGTCGGTGTAGTACTTCTGATCCACCTCGACCTGAACCTCGAGGGTGTCGAGATTGTTTACGCGGTCGACGATCATCATATAGTGAGGAGTAACCTCCTCGACCTCGACGAGAGCCGCCTCGATCTGGCTGGGGAAGACGTTTACGCCGCGGATAATGAGCATATCGTCAACTCTGCCCTTGAAGCGGGAAATACGTGCGCTGGTTCTTCCGCACTCGCAGGGGGT
>CAZABU010000001.1:91400-92254 GCA_964483225.1 uncultured Ruminococcus sp.
CCTTTGTTCTGTAACGGATAAGAGGAATACCCTCCTTGGTAAGGGTGGTGAAGGCCAGCTCACCGGTCTCACCGTCGGCAACGGGAGTAAGGGTTGCGGAGTTGAGAATTTCGGGATAGAAATGATCCTCGCAGACGTGCAGACCCTTGTGATAGTCGCAGTCGCAGGCAACGCCGGGGCCCATGATCTCGCTAAGACCGTAAATGTCGTAGGCCTTAATGCGGAGTCTGCGCTCGATCTCCTGGCGCATCTTCTCGGTCCAGGGCTCTGCACCGCAGATGGCGGATTTCAGCTTTATCTGATCGATAAGACCCTCGCTCTCCAGCACCTCGGAGATGTGGAGAAGATAAGAGGGGGTACAAGCTATTGCGGTAGCGCCGAAGTCAACCATCATGGTGGTAAGCTTCTTGGAGTTTCCGGTGCTCATGGGAACGACGGTAGCGCCGATCCTCTCAGCACCGCCGTGGGCACCGAGACCGCCGGTGAACAGACCGTAGCCGTAAGCGACCTGAACGATGTCGTCCTTGCTGACTCCTGCCATCGTGAGGCATCTTGCCACGCACTCGGACCAGACGTCAAGGTCGTATCTCGTATATCCGACTACGGTAGCCTTACCGGTGGTGCCGCTGGAGGCGTGGATCCTGACGATCTCCGAGTTGGGAACAGCGAAAAGTCCGAAGGGGTAGTTATCTCTGAGGTCGTCCTTCGTGGTGAAGGGAAGCTTTACGATATCCTCGATGCCCTTGATGTCGCCGGGCATAAGGTCGATTGCCTGCATTTTCTTGCGGTAGAACTCAACGTTGTGGTAAACGTAGTCCACGAGCTTGACCAGTCTTGCACTCTGGAGAGCGTGC
>CAZABU010000001.1:92264-109879 GCA_964483225.1 uncultured Ruminococcus sp.
GATCTCTGCTCATACATTCCTTTGCTTCATTCCAAATCATTATTGTTTTCCCCCTTATTTATTCGCCTCATACCCGCGTATGAAGGCTTTTTTGTTGATTTCAACGGTTTTTGCGGGAACCGTGCTTGCAACGGTGTCAAGCCAGCTGTCGGCCTCGAATCCGATGTATCCGGCTGCAAAGCCCAGCACCACCGAGTTGAGCACTCTGCTGTTGCCAAGCTCCAGAGCAACGCTCTGTCCGTCAATGGAATAGACTGTGTGGTTCTTTTTGAGATTCTCGATTATATTTTCGGGATAGGTCTTTGCGCCGATGACCACCGTCATGGGGTCTATGCGGCAATCGTTGACGATAAGCACGCCGTCCTTTTTGAGGAAATGGGCGTATCTCTGAGCCTCAAGGCGCTCAAAGGCGATTATAACGTCGGCCTGGCCCTCCTCTACCACAGGCTCTGCCACCTGCTCGCCGAATCTTACGAAGGTAACCACGCTACCGCCTCTCTGAGCCATACCGTGCACCTCGGAGATCTTGACGTCAAGACCTGCCTCAAGAGCCACCTTACCGATGATTCTGCTGGTCAGCAGCGTACCCTGGCCGCCGACGCCTACTATCATAATGTTCTTCGTCATATCATCTCACCGCCGTTTCTATCGCGCCGAATTTACAGTAGTTCTTGCAAAGGCCGCAGCCGTTACACATAGAGGCGTCGATCCTTACCTTGCCGTCCTCTCCGCGAGTCATCGCGGGACAGCCGATCTTCATGCAGGCGCCGCACTTCCTGCAGGCGTCGGGATCTACCTTACATACGTTGGGGAACTTCTGTCCCTTCAGAAGAGCACAGGGAGCCTTTACGATAAGAACGGTCAGCACGTCGGAGGCAACGCTCTCCTTCACCGTCTGCTCGAGAGTCTTTACGTCAAAGGCATCAACCTCTATGACAGAGGGCACGCCGATGGCACGGCAAAGCTCGGCAAGGTCAATGGCGTAGGTATCCTCGCCCTTGAGGGTCTTACCCGTAGCTGCGTGCTCCTGGTGGCCGGTCATACCGGTGGTGCGGTTGTCAAGAATAAGCACCGTGCCGGTGGATTTGTTGTAAACCATATTTATGAGCGAGTTTACGCCCGTATGGAGGAAGGTGGAGTCACCGATGACGGCAACCCAGTTTTTTATGTAGTCCTTGCCGCGAGCCTTTTCCATACCGTGGAGGCCGGAGATGCTGGCACCCATACAGATGGTGGTGTCGATAACACCGAGAGGCGCAACGGCACCGAGGGTATAGCATCCGATATCGCCCGAGGCGTGGATCTTCAGCTTGTTCAGCACGGAGAAGGTGCTTCTGTGAGGACAGCCGGGGCAGAGAATGGGAGGACGGGCGGGGCAGTCAAGCTTATCGAAAACGGCCTCGTCCTTGCCGTAGATCACGCGGCGAAGCATATTTGCGCTGTATTCGCCCTGGCGGGTGAAGAGCTCCTTACCCTTTACGTCGAAGCCCCAGGCGCGTACCTGCTCCTCGATCACGGGTTCAAGCTCCTCGAAGATGTAGACCGTGTCCACTTTGGAAATGAACTCGGATATGAGCTTCCTGGAAAGGGGATTTACAAGGCCGAGCTTAAGAACGCTGGCATTGGGGCAGGACTCCTTGACATATTGATAAGCAACGCCGGAGGTGATGAAGCCGATGCTCCTGTCGCCCATCTCGATCTTGTTTACCGAGAGGGAGTACGCATCCTCGGCAAGGCGATTCTCTCTTGCCTCAACCGCAAGATGTCTGCCGATAGCGGAGGCTGGCATCATAACGTACTTGGGAACGTTTCTCTCATAGGTCTTATCCTCGACCTCCACTCTGTCGCAAAGCTCGACGGCACTCTGGGAGTGGGCAAGCTTGGTGGTGGTTCGAAGGATAACGGGTGTGTCGTAGGCCTCGCTGAGTGTATATGCGAGCTTGACAAACTCCTTGGCTTCAGAGCTGTCCGAGGGCTCAAGCACGGGAACGTGAGCCGCGCGGGCGATCATTCTCGTGTCCTGCTCGTTCTGGGAGCTGGCAAGGCCGGGGTCGTCTGCCACCACGAATACAGAGCCGCCGCCAACGCCTGTATAGGAGAAGGTATAGAGCGGGTCGGCCGCTACGTTAAGTCCTACGTGCTTCATGCAGGCCATAGAGCGTACACCCGAAACAGACGCGCCGATGGCTACCTCTGCGGCAACCTTCTCGTTGGGGGCCCATTCGGTGTAGACCTCGTCATATTTTGCCAGATATTCACTGATTTCGGTGCTGGGGGTGCCGGGGTACGCGCTGGAGAGCTTCACGCCCGCTTCATACGCTCCTCTGGCAATTGCCTCGTTACCGAGCATAATTACTTTTTTACTCATTTTGTGTTCCTCAAATCCTTTACTCGCTTTGCCTTTCCCTCGAAGCGCTGAAGGGTGTTGGGTGATTCCAGAAGCACCTTGGCGTCAAGTCCGAGGACGGTCCTAAGCTTATTTTTCACACTGTTCGTAATTCTTTCAAGAACGGAGAAGGAGTCGGTGCTGTGGGCAAGCTCCACCTTTACGGTCAGCTTGTCAAGATATCCCTCACGCTCGAGAATGATCTCGTAATGGGGGCCGAGCTCCTCAAAGCTGAGAACGACCTCCTCGATCTGGCTGGGGAAGACGTTTACGCCGCGGATCTTCAGCATATCGTCGCTTCTGCCGGAGAGATTTTCCATACGGCAGAAGGTCCTGCCGCACTTGCACTTTTCGTAGAAGAGCCTGGTTATGTCCTTCGTTCTGTATCTGATAAGAGGGAGGGCTTCCTTTCTGAGGCAGGTGACTACAAGCTCACCCTGCTCACCATCGGGGAGCACATCGCCGGTTACGGGGTCGATGATCTCGGGAATGAAGAAGTCCTCGTTGATATGCATTCCGCAATGCTCAAGGCACTCGCCGGATACGCCGGGACCCATAAGCTCGCTCATACCGTAGTTTGACGTAATAAGCAGGTCACGGCCCCAGTATTTGTGCATTTCCTCGCGCATAGCGTCGGTCAGCAGCTCGCTTCCCACAAGGGCGATCTTGATCTTGAGATCCTTTTGGGGGTCGAGGCCCATTTCTCTTGCCACCTCTGCAAGACGCAGAGCATAGGAGGGGGTAGCAACCAGCAGGGAGGTCTCGAAGTCCTGCATATACATTATCTGCTTTTCAGAGTTGCCGGTTGAGGAGGGGACTATGGCTGCACCGATATTTTCAAGTCCGTAGTGAAGACCCAGCGCTCCGGTGAACATACCGTAGCCGAAGCATATCTGCGCCACGTCCTTAGAGGTGGCGCCGCCCATGCAGGCGATACGGGAAACACACTCGGTCCAGACGTCCATATCCGCCTCGGTGTAGCCGACAACGGTAGGCTTTCCGGTGGTACCGCTGGAGGCGTGGATACGGGCCAGGCGATCCCTTTCAACGGCGAAAAGACCGAAGGGGTAATTGTCGCGCAGATCCTGCTTTGTAACGAAGGGGAGCTTTGCGAGGTCCGAGAGGGTCTTCACGTCCTCGGGACGAACTCCGGCATCATTCATCTTCTTTCTGTATGCGGGCACCTTCTCGTAAACTCTGCTTACGGTTTCCTTGAGGCGCTCAAGCTGTATTCTTTCTATTTCCTCTCTGGGGAGGGTTTCTTCTTTTGACCAGATCATATGCGTGTATCCTTTTGTTTACTCTATAAGCCCCTCGACCTCTTTGTCGAAGGCGTTGGCGATTATTTCCTCGCTGGGTGCCTTGGTGAACAGAGTCACGACTGCAGTGATTATCAGCGAGAAGATCATACAGACCACACCGATGAAGGGCGAGGACTGCATACCGTTTTTCAAAGCGATGTCGAAGCTGCAGGCAAAATCGGCTCTCGCATAGCCGAGAAGTATAACCAGC
This sequence comes from uncultured Ruminococcus sp., assembly GCA_964483225.1. Lineage (GTDB taxonomy): Bacteria > Bacillota > Clostridia > Oscillospirales > CAG-272 > UBA1740. Next base: position 96,163 of record CAZABU010000001.1, read on the forward strand.
GCGACGGTGAGCCCGATAGAGGAGCAGATGGACGCCCATACCGCGCTCTTGGTAACTCTGCGCCACAGAAGACCCAGCACGTAGGGGCCGATGAAGCAGCCGGCGAGCGTACCCCAGCTGATACCCATCATATATGCGATGGCGGCGATACCGAACTTCTCGTTAAGTATAGCGAGCACCACGGATATTGTAACGAATACCAGAGTGAGAACTCTCATCACAAGGTTGACCTTTTTATCGTCGGCGTCCTTGTCGATAGCACCCTTGTAGAGGTCAACGGCGATGACAGATGCGCTCGCGAGAGATACCGAGGAGAGGGTGGACATGCTGGCGGAGAGAATGAGAACTGCGATAACGCCGGTAAGACCCACGGGAATAACGATCTTCATCATAGTGGGAATGACCTGTGCGTCGGGAACACCTGCAAGCTGCTCGGGGAAGAAGTAGCTGAGGGCGCCGGTGAAGTAGGCGATAAAGCCGATGATAAGGGCGAACACCGTGCTGACAACGACGCCCTGCATAATAGCCTTCTTATCGCGGATGGCGTAATACTTGTGAATAGTCTGAGGCAGAGCCCATACTCCGAGAGAGGTGAGCATAATAAGGGACAGGAGCGATACGGTGCTTCCGAAGAGGCCGCCGCTGCCCTCCTTACCGAAGGTGAACCAGGTGTCGGCAATTTCCGAGATATCCCAGCTGACCTGCTCTGAGTTCATAAAGAATATTATCATCAGCACGACGCCGACGATCATAATGATTCCTTGGATAAAGTCCGAGAGAGCGGTTGCAAAATATCCGCCGAAGAAGAGATAGAGCGCGGTAAGCACCGCAAGGCAGATCATAACGATCCAGCCGGGAATACCGAACACGATCTCAAAAAGACTGGAGAGGCCGTTGTAGACCGAAGCGGAATAGGGGATGAGGAAGATGAAGATTATGATAGCAGATACGATCTTGAGGGTGTGGCTGCCGTAGCGCTTCTCAAAGAAGTCGGGCATAGTCTTCGAGCCCAGACGCACCGTCATATTCTTCGTTCTTTTTGCAAGGACGAGCCAGGCTAAAAGGGTGCCTATAATGGCATTTCCGATTCCGATCCATACGGATGCAAGACCAAATGCCCTGCCGAACTGTCCTGCATATCCGATAAAGATGACCGCAGAAAAATACGTAGTACCGTAGGCGAAGGCGGTCATCCAGCCGCCAAGGCCGTTTTTACCGGCAAGAAGGAAGTCGTCCACCGAGCCGGAGCGGTTTTTGGTGTAGATAGCTACGCCAACCATCGCCGCAGCGTAGAGAGCTAAGATCAGATAATCGATTACCATAAGAATGTGCCTCACTAAAATAAAAATATGAAGAAATTATAGCATACTTTATAACTAATGTCAATAAAAAGCGACAATTTTCCAATGTATATAAAATATACAATTTACGGCGCAAAGAGCTTCGACAAACTGATAAACATATCGAAATTGTAGGCGATCATAGCACGGTTGATAGCGAGGGCACAGATGATCGCGCACAGAATTCCCGCCAATATGCCAAAGCCGGCAGAAAGAGCTACTTCAATAGCCTTCATGCGGCGAATGGAGCCTTGGGTCATACCGCAAACAGAGTAAAGCTCAAACTCATCACGCCTTGTCCGATAGCTTTGCGCCAGGTTGTCCAGGATCCCGATGAGTGAGAAGGCGACGATGGCGCCCAGCATAAGGTTGGCAGCGGAGAGGTAGACGTCGACGACACTGACGCGGGATTCCAGCAGATCGTCAACCGGGGTAATGGCCGCAAGCTCCGATGCGGTGACGGCGGTGAGCTCAAGCAGCAGCTCCTGCTCCGAGCAGCCATCGGCCGCCTTCACGGCGAGCATATTTGACGGAATACCGAAATATTCGCAATCGAAAACAATGGCTGATATTCCGAAAGCGGAGATTTCCGCGATCTCAAGCTCAAGCGCCCTACCGTCGACGGTGACGGTATATGGGTCGCCCACCTCAAGTGAGAACAGCAGAGCCTGGTCTGTGGAGATCACGGCTTTATTCCCCTTTGGCGTTGCGCTAACGTCTATGAGATCGGATAATACCGCTGTGTTGGATACGGATATAGCGTAAACAGACACGCCGTCCGGCTTCGTCGCCGTGCCGAGCATGACCTTATCCACCCGCTCGGCATTTTCGCAGGAGAGGACGGCCGTATGGCAGCTCTCTGTGGCGTTGATAACGGCGAGGTCTGCAGAGAATATATTGGCGGATACCTTTTTGAACCCGTGTGCGCTGAATATCACCAGCGAGGCGCAGAGCGTTATTGCTGTGAGAAGCGCGGTAAGGCGGGAAAAGTTGTGCAGATGACGGACCGAGAACAGATTTTTAACGGCATAATGGAGGGGAGCGGAGAAGTTGCCGTCATTTTTACCGAGATGCTTGTCGGTGGCACCTCCGAGGAGCTCGGCTGCAAGGCATACCGCCTTCGGCACGCAGAAAAACGCGGTAATAAGGGTACAAACAACGGCAAGTATTCCTACTATAAACATGGGCTTTCCGCTTACAACAAAGGAGGCGACTAAAAGCGCGGCGGTTATACATACGGGAGGAAGATAGCTCCACGGAGCGATTGCGACGCGGCCCTTAAGTTTGCTTCGTTTTGACAGGATAAACAACGTCACTGTAACGTAGGCCGCAAGCAGAAGGAAGGCCCCGCTTTTCAGCATGCCGACGGCGCTTGGGCTGATCACGGCGTAATCGAGCTTAGCTATTCGGTTGGCAATGCCCGAAAACGGGAAGGATAGAACTGTGCCTATAGCGCATCCGATGCCCCAGTACACCGTTATCTCCAGGTACTGCATAAGGCTCATAATTCCGGGGCTCGCGCCGGCGGCGACGAATATCGCATTTTCCTCGGAGCGCTCCACGGACAGAATGTAGAAGCAACAGAAGGTAACAGCGGCGGAAAGTATAGCAGTCAAAAGAACGGCGATATCAACGATGGAGCTCATCGTGTCGGTATTAGCGCTTTCCTTTACGGCATCGGCGACGCTCTTGAAGCTGTTGTCGGCAAAATCCGGATCAGTAGATAAGATCGCCTTGCATTCCTCGATCGTGTAGCCCTCTGCTACGTCAATATAGACGGTGCTGCAAGGACGGAATTCCTCGCCAAGAGCGGAAATAACCAGAGAATTGCTTCCAAGCAGATGTATAACGCCGCTTATATCCACAAGCACGTCATAGTCTGCGGCAAAGGGATAGAGAGATATTGCTTCTACGGTGTAGGTGCGTTCGCTGCCGAGTATTGCGGCGGTAAAGCTGTCGCCAACGGACAGATCGCGCTCGTCGGCCAGCCTTTGCGAGATCAGAGCGGTGTCTGCAAGCGTGGATTCGGCAACCTCGCCGTACTCGGTAAACCGTAGAGAGAAGACGTTGCCCACCTCGTGAAAATCCGTAGCGGCTGCGAAGATCGCGGTGGTACCGCTGTCAAAAAGCATGGGCAACTCGTAAAGGCCGGCCACGCTTACACGCTCACCAAGCAGCTCCTCGGCTCTCCTTGTAAACATAAACCTTGAGTCGGAGTAGCCGTTAAGGCTTACGGTCAGCTCGGCAGAGCCGTATTTTTCGGTCTGCTTGGCGGCTGTTTCGCGAACAAGCGCCTCCTCTACGGAAAGAGCAAGAGACGATATAGCGATCGCCAGGGATACGGTAAGAATCAGTATCAAAGGCTGGATCGGTCTTTTTGCGATGCTCCGAGTCAGGTGCTTAAAAAACAGTTTCATAGGCAGAGCTCTCCGTCACGCAGCTTTACAGTCCTGGTCCCGTAGGCGGCAACCGTGGGGCTGTGCGTTACTTGAACGATCGTGGTTCCAAGCTCGCGGTTGACTCGCGATAGCAGCTCCATTACCCTGCGCTCCATTTCACTGTCCAGGGCACCGGTGGGCTCGTCGAGAATAACTACCGAAGGCTTGTAGAGCAGCGCCCTTGCGATAGCAACTCTCTGACATTGGCCGCCGGAGAGCTGGTCGGGATACTTTTTCAGAAGCGCATCTATCTTCAATTCGCGCACAAGCTGTTCCATGTATTTTTTTGCGTCATCCAAGCGATTTTTGCCCAAAACCAGGGGTAAAAGTAAATTATCCTTTACATTTAACGTGGGTATAAGCTTAAAAAACTGGAAAACGAAGCCTAACTCTGTGGAGCGTAATTTTGCCAATTTTTCTTCGGAGAAGCCGGATATTTCCGCGCCGTTCCAATAGACCCGCCCGCTGTCTGCGGGCAAAAATCCTCCGAGTATGGATAGCAGCGTGCTTTTTCCGCTTCCGCTCTCACCCATAATGGATAGAAACTCTCCCTCGGCGATACGCAGGGTGACACCCTTTAGCACGGGCTCGCCGTTATAGCTTTTTTTGACGTCCTTTGCAAGGATGACGTCACGGCTTTTTGTTGATTTTTTATTTTCTGTCATGGCTTACTCGGCGACCGGCTCCGTCGCGTCCTTTCTCATCATATAAGAGAATGCAGGGCTTATGCCCGCGGCATATTTTTCCAGGCTGTCTGTGATGCTCACGCCGTCGGCAGCGCTGCGAAGCTCCGCAAGAGTGATCGGTGTAACGCTCGCGGCATACTCTGTGTAATCCTCGCCAAAGCGCAGGGCTGCTACCTCACCGTAGAGATCGCCGCCGTCAATGGAGGAGGCCAGGTTATCAAGCAAATCCCAGTCGTTTTCCTCAAATTTTGCAAATACGGAGGAAAGGAGAGCATCGCTTTTGCCCTCTCGAATATACGCTACGTCCTGTTCTGTCAGCGAGTCCTGGATACGCGACAGCAGCCTTACCGTATCCGGCATATTTTCCGCCAGCCTGTCAAGATCGCCGCATTCCTCTGCGGCACGTAGCAGCTCGTGCCCATAATCCTCATATTCCTCTGAGGTGAGCATAGGTGAAACGTAGGATAGCAAGACCCTCCATCCCTCGCTGCCCACGGTGAGCTCGGATAGCCTTACGTGGCGTATGAACAGAAGGATCTCTCGGTCGGTAAAGGTGCGAAGCCCCTCCCCCTCCAGCGCCCCGCCAAAGAATAGCTCGGAGAACATAACTGCGCTGCGTATTACAGTGATGAAATTTTCCTCTCCGACATCCTCGGTAAGAGCGGCGCGCTCGCGGCTCAGTCGCTCTGCTTCCTCCAGCAGATGGGGGTAGCCGTACTGCTCGTAACGGTTTATATTTTTTTCGTATTTGTAGTCGTAAATGTAAACGGCGAGGCGGTAAGCAAGCCTTGCGGCAGCCTCTGCGCCTATCGCACCGAACAGATCGTAGTAAATAGCACCTACGGCGTCAGAAGAGGGGACATCGCCGTTGCTTTGCCTGTATGCGTAAACACGATTTATAATGTTGTCGCCCTCACGCTCAAGAAGCTCCAGCAGGGCTGTGTACTTTTTTTTGGACAGGCCTGCCTCGGTCGTGGCCTGACGGATCTTCGCCGCTTGCACAACCATCTCCGCTTTGGCCGTTTCCGGAATGATAGGCAACGGCGAGCTTTTCCTGTACCACAGCTCGAGAAGCTCAAGTATCGCCGCATCGGCGCGCAGGTCGGTTTCTTTTGAGTAGGGCTCGTCCAGATCGTTTACTACTGTGATGCCCTCGGTAAGCTCGGGCTCCTCCCCGTTGCAGCCGGACAGCAACGGGAAACAGCAGAGCAAAAGCAATATGCCCGCTGTCTGTATTAACCTTTTTGTCCATTTGCCGCAGATTTTCATAAGGCGGAGTCCCTTCTTTAATCATTTATGAAAGCCGACCGTGTGGTCGGCTTTCGGTACAATTTAGTGAGCGATTGGAATTTGAAATTAAACACCCTCGGTTTCTGCAGGAACGAAAGTGAAGACCACGCGTCCGTTGGCGATGAAGTATCTGATAGCCCGTGTTACCCACATGACGTCGTAATCGAAATCGCCGTCGGGCAGAGGATATACGGGGATAGCGCCCTCGGGAAGATCGGTGTAATAAGTTATCTCACCCTCAACGTACTCAATTTCATCGCTGATCTCGAGAACGTACTTATCAAAGTCGAAATCAACGGAGAAGGCAGACTCGGAATCGGTGGACAGGTCTGTCACGGTTACGGTGTAGTCAGCCATAAGCCTGCCGTCGGTCGTATTGAGATAGTCATAGGTAACGAAGCCTTCGCCGTAGGTGACGGTTTGTTCAAGCTTGATACCGTCCTGCGACTCGTAGATGAAGTGAACCTTGTTATTATCGCGGTCGTTGGAATAATCAATATTTATAACGTTGCTGTAATTGTTTTCGGGATCGTTCACCTCGTATACGTACCTTGTGACGATGCCATCAACTACAACCAGCATAGTTCCAAAGACCAGCTCGTCGTTGCTCATTACAGAGAAGGCATAGCCATTGTCGGTAAGTTCGGTCTTGACCGTAAACTCGATCTCGTCGGTGACGGTCTGTTCGTTTTCATCAACGTAGGTGTCGTAGTAAACAAGATCCGATTCGGTCATAAATCCGGCAACCACGGTGACGGTCTCGCCGGTCGTGGCATCGGTTTCCTGCTTGGTGATCTTAGTGAAGGTGGAGGTACCCTCGCAGACGGTAACGCCGTTTTCGGTAATCGAAACGGTAGCGTCGGTGACGTATTCGTCGACTTCGACAAGCGTGAGCATCGTAACGGTGCCGCCCACGCAGATCTCAACCGTAGCGACCGAGTAGTTGTCAGCGTAGTAGAAATCAAAGAGATCGGTGAGCACGTCGCCGACGTAAACGTCTACGTATTCTCCGAGCTCCTCATTATACTGCTTCTCGTACTGCGCCTCAAAGGTGTTGATGTCAACGGCGGTAAGGATAGAGCTTTCGGTAACCTCGTAGTATACTCTGAGCAGATAATCCTCTTCGCCCTGCAGTATGTAAACAGACAACAGATCCTTCTCGGAATGAAGAGCCGCCGTTACGTCGTCGGCGATTATTTCAAGATCAACGACTGCCTCGATATTGGTGTAGGTCGCCTCAAGAACCTTTTCGTGCAGTATGACCTGAGTAGCATCAGTGGCAGTCTCGCCCTCGGCAACGTCATTGCTGCTTCGGTTAAGCTCGTAAGCCTCGACGCTTGCTTCGGTGATCTTGCCGTTTTCGTCGAGCGCCGCGGTCAGAACGAGCAGGTCGTAGGAGGTGCTTTCGACTTCGGCAGTCAGCTTAGCTGAAAGAGCAGAGGCGCTGTAATCAAGGGCCAGAGTAGCGGTGTCGGATTCGCCCGCGAAGAAGCGGAGATCAAGGTCGGCCGTCGTATCGGTATACGCAACGCTTCCGTCGATGATAACGGCTCCGTCTTCCTTAACGGTAACTGTTGCCAGACCGCTCTTGCTGTTAATGACGGCCTCATAAGCATCTGCGGCCACGGTAACGGTGGTCTCGCCGTCGGCTTCGGCGTAATTTACGTTGATGATAGACTCGTTATCGGTAGGATCGGTAAAGCCGAGCTCGAAGGCGGTAAGGAAGCCTTCAGCATTTACGGTTACGGAAATGGTAGCGGCATTCTTCGCCAACACGAGGATCGCCTTCAGACTGTCGGTAGCAACGGTACAGGTGTCGGATTCGTGATCTGCCGCGTCACAGTATGCGAGATGGTAGAGTCCGTTGATGTCGGATGCCATAATTGTAGTAACGGCGCCGGTTATGCCGCTCTTTATCGTATTGGCGGCGGTAGTCTCATCGAGATCGGCATCGCTTCCCTTCATTATTTCAACGATGATCTCGGTGAGCGTCTTGGTGTAACGGTCAGAAATTTCCTGCTCGATATCGACGGTTACGTCGGTTGCCTGGTAAATAAGCAGGCTGATAAAGGCGTAAACGTCGTTTATGCTGAGATCGCAGTTTTCAGCCAACGCGATGGCATAATCCGCGATTTGCTTGACCGTCATATCAGGGAGACCGATCAGCATAGAGGACAGCGCGCTTGACGTACCCTCGCCGTACTGAGCGTCTAACATCTCGGCAACGGTCATATAGCCGTAATCCTCCACAAGCGCGGAAAGCGCATCGGTGTCAAAGGTGTATACAGTACCATTCTCGCCCTCGGTCACGTTCACAAGAGAAACGCCGATAACCGAAAGGATGGCAGGGAGATTAACGCTTGCCTCGGGAAGCTCAATGCTTTCGATGCTCTGAAGCAGCTCACCGATAAGGGGGAGATAGCCTGCGGCCTTGTCGGTAATGTATCCGACCTCAACAAGCTCTCCGTAGGTCATGCCAATGCTCTCTGCGACGGCAGTGTAGAATACCTTGCGAAGATCGTAATCCTCGTCGTGAGCCTTATAGTTGTTTTCGTATGCGCTGACGGATACAGCGTCGCCGTTCAGGAAGATCTCAAGGGTCAAAACGTCCTCGAAATTGGGCTTCTCGGCTTCGTCTGCGGAAACGTCGGCGCTCAGAGCTACCTCGGATACGCCGAGCTCAAGCTTGAGGGTTCCGTTGACAGAGGAGTTACTTACCGTGAGAGCCGCCTCTGCAAGCCTGAAGGCGAAAAAGCGCTTATAGGCGTTTGAGGAATAGGTGTAGTCGTCGAGCTCTCTGACCGTGATGATCTGAGTATTCTCGTCGGCCTTGATGCTGTAGGTTCCGTCGTCAAGGGAGGCTGCTATAAACTCGGCAACGCTGGGCAGCGAGAAGCTTACGGCCTCAATATCCTCGGTCACGGTATCGTCGCAGCGGGAGCAAACGAGCTTCTTTACGCCGGTAGCTTTTGTGGAGGGATAGCGTACTATAGACTCCAGGTAATCGTGTCCGATACTGCTAACGGTCGTGAACGTAGTGTAGGAGCAGACCGAGCAGGTCTGGTAGGCAGTATTACCGGCCTCCGTACAGGTGGGAGCCTTTTCTGCGTGAGAAACGAGGGTGTGTCCGCTCGCCTCCACCGTTTCGGAATAAGTATCTCCGCAATCGCATACGTATGTGGCGGTTCCGCGATCGGTACAGGTCGCAGTGTTGTTGCTCACACGATAGCTGTGCTCGTGCATTCCGCCGTTAATTAAACCGTCGACGAAATCGCAGGATGACATAGCAAATACACAGGCTACCGCAAGGGTAAGCATTGCCACAATGGCAATCAAGCGTTTTGTTTTCATAGCATTCTCCTTTACAGTCAAGTTTTTACAATATTATTATAGCACCGTGGAGAACGGGTGTCAACAAAGATTGGACAAAATTTTCGCGAGAAAATATATAAGCCTGGTCCGTTTTAAGCTATAGTGGTCGAAAACGCTTGATTTTCGTCGTTCTGTATGATAAAATATGTATATCCAAAGAATGGCAAAGGAAGGCTTTGGCCTTAAAGGTTAGTGAAATGAAGATCGCAGTCATAAACGGTAGTCCCAAGGGAAGATACAGCATTACCCTGCAGACGGTGCGGTATCTTGAGAAGAAATATCCCGATCACGAGTTTTGCATTCTGCATGCGGGGCAGAAAATAAAGGCGCTGGAAAAGGATTTTTCGGAGGCGAGATCGCTTCTTGAATCCTCGGACGCAGTCCTGTTTTCTTATCCTGTTTATACCTTCCTCGCCCCCTCTCAGCTTCACCGCTTTATTGAGCTTGTGAAGGCGGACGGCGTGGATCTTTCCGGCAAGGTGGCAACGCAGATATCCACCTCGAAGCATTTTTACGACGTTACCGCCCATAAGTACGTGGAGGAGAATGCGCTGGATCTCGGAATGAGGTATATCCGCGGGCTTTCCGCCGATATGGAGGATCTGCTAACCGAGAAGGGCAGGGAAGACGCAGAAAAGTTCTTCGACAGGCTTTTGTGGTCGGTGGATAACGGAGTTTTCACCTCTCGGTCGGAGTCGCGCGGGGGATATTCCCGCACACCGGCCACGGTAATAGACGGATGCGAGGTGAGTGAGGGCCGTGACGTTGTGATAATCACGGACAACACCGACGAGGGCTCGAACCTTCAGGCGATGATTGCTCGCTTCCGTGCAAGGCTTCCTCACAAGACGAGAGTCGTCAATATATCGGAGTATCCGCTGGCCGGCGGTTGTCTTGGATGCTTCCGCTGCGCGGTGTCCGAGAAATGTGTCTATAAGGATGGCTTCGACAAGTTTCTCCGCGAGCAGATACAGACGGCCGATGCCATAGTTTACGCCTTCACCGTGTCCGATCACTCGATGGGCGCTCGGTTCAAGATGTACGATGACCGCAATTTCTGTAATGGGCACAGAACCGTGACGGTAGGAATGCCCGTGGGATATCTGATATCGGGCAATTATTCCTGCGAGGATAATCTGCGTACGGTTATTGAGGCAAGGTGCGAGACCGGAGGTAATTTCCTTTGCGGTACGGCAACCGACGAGAGGGACACCGACGGGCAGATAGACAGACTGGCTCTGAGCCTTGATTTCGCCCTCAGAACGGAGCACACAGCACCTCAGAATTTTTACGGTGTCGGCGGTATGAAGATATTCCGCGACCTTATCTATCAGATGCGCGGAATGATGCGCGCGGATCATAAATTCTACAAAAAGCAGGGCATATACGATTTTCCGCAGAAAAAGCGCCTTACCTCGATGAAGATGTACCTTGTCGGCGCCCTTCTATCAAATGAGAAGATCCTTGCAAAGATGGGCAACAAGATGAACGAGGGAATGCTTATGCCTTACGAAAAGCTGTTCCGCAAGATGGATGCCGAGGAACAGAAAAAAGTCACAAAATAAGATTTTGTAAAATCAACTTTACAATAATCAAGCTTTACAGCTCCGGAGATAATAAAAATGGAGATTTGGGATCTTTATACAATGGACAGAGAGCATACGGGCAAGACGATGGTTCGCGGTGACAGAGTCCCCGAGGGTTATTTCAGAACCGTAGTGCATATATGTATATTTGACAGCGAGGGGCGTATGCTTATACAGCAGCGTCAGCCCTTCAAAAAGGGATGGCCCGGTATGTGGGATATCTCGGTCGGAGGCAGCGCCGTAGCAGGCGATGACAGCAGAAGCGCCGCCCACAGAGAGTTGTTCGAGGAGTTAGGCCTTTCGGTGAGCTTCGAGGATTTGCGTCCTATGATAACCGTTAATTTTGATGGTGGCTTTGACGACGTTTATCTTCTGGAGATGGATCTGGATACCGATACGCTCGTGCTTCAGCCCGAGGAGGTGAAGGCTGTCAGATGGGCGTCGCTTTTCGAGATCCTTGATATGATCGACAGCGGCGATTTTATCCCCTACGATAAAAACATGATTGCGGCCTTCTTTTCGATGCGCGGAGCTCGCGGTATGATAAAGGAATGAATGAGCGCAAACAATAGTTTGCATTTTTTGACTGTGTGCCAATAACAAAAATGAGGTAGCTTTTATGCGCGGAGGTGTGTGATGAGCAAATATCCGATCAACAAAGAGTTTTTCCCCTTTTCGCTTTTTGCTCCGCCAATACAGAACGCGCGAGTGGCCGGTTGGCTCGGCTCTAAGATGCGGCCACCGCGAAGGATTTGGCGTGACAGGCAGGTGCCTGTGCGCCGCGAGCTGATAAGCGGATACGAAGGTTATCCCATAGAGCTTTTGGTTTTTGAGCCGGCAGGGATACCTGAGCCTTCGCCCTGCCTGGTTTACTATCACGGGGGCGGATTCTTTTTCGGAGCGGCGGGATACCATTATAGGCTTGCTATGCAATACGCGGTAAGGACACCCTGCAAGCTGGTGTTCGTTCAGTACCGTCTTGCTCCCGGAAATCAGCATCCGATACCTGCCGAGGATAGCTTCGCGGCTCTTTGTTGGACAGCGGAACACTCCGCCGATTTAGGCATAGATCCGGCGAGAATTGCCGTTGGCGGTGATAGCGCAGGTGGCGCGCTTGCGGCGGCGGTATGTCAAATGACACGCGACAGAGGTGGCCCACACCCCCGTCTGCAGATGCTGATCTATCCCGTAACCGACCGACGTATGCAGACCGAGTCCAACAGACTTTATACCGATACGCCTATGTGGAACAGCCGTCTGTCTGCGAAAATGTGGCAGGGCTATGCTCCGGATGTGAGTCCGCAAAATATTGCCTACGCATCTCCGATGGAGGCTCAGAGCTTTGAGGCTCTGCCGCAGGCTTACGTTGAGGTCGCGGAATTTGACTGCCTGCGCGACGAGGGGATCGCCTACGCCGAGGCTCTCCGTGCCGGGGGCGCCGAGGTTACGCTGTGTGAAAGATGCGGAACCATGCACGGCTTTGATATAGTGGAAAGAGCTCCCACTGCAATAGCGGCGGTTGATGAACGTATTGAATTTCTGAAAAACAAATTTTTTATCAACAAAGGAGAAGCATTATGAGCAATGTAAAAAACGAGCCTAAGTACAAAAACGGCCTGCTTCAGGCGATCCGTGCACAGCTGGAGCACAGAGCATTCTGGCTTTATTTGCTCTGTGACGAGGCAGAAAAGAGAGGCCTTAATCCCAGAGATTTCGGAAGCGACGCGGTAAAGCGCTGCGGTCTTTCCCAGGGTGCGGATCTTGTGAAGAAGGGAAAGACTGATAGCCTTAAGGGTCTGCGCAAGACTCTTTTCACAAAGGCGGCACAGCTGGTATTTGAGATGAAGATACTGGAATCCACCGATGATACTCTCTACATAGACTTCCATTACTGTCCTCTTGTTAAGGCGTGGCAGAAGGCGGGCTGTAACGATGAGGAGATAGCGATGCTTTGCGATATTGCGATGTGCGGCGACCATGGAATCGGTGAGTGCTACGGTAGCATGCTTGATCTTCCGAAATGTATAGCCAAGGGCGACGATATCTGTAGCCTTCGCTATCATAAAAAGGACGCGCCCTCCGGGGACGGAAACAACTGATTTAATTGTAATAAACGTTAAGGAGAACCAAAATGAGTAGCTTTGAAAATCTCAGAATCGTTGACAACTTTTATCAGACCTCGCTCTATTTCCCTATGCCTACCGTGATCATAAGCACCCTTTGCGAGGACGGGACCACAAGCCTCGGCCCCTATTCTCTGGTACAGCCTTATTACGTGGCAGGCAAGGATTATTACGCCATGCTTCTTTGTTGCAGAAACTCATCCAACACCGCGCAGAACATTCTCCGTAATGGGAAATGTGCTCTTAATTTCATCGACGACAAGCCCTCCACCTTCAGGGAGGCGGTAAAGCTTTCCTGGCCCGGCGATAAGCCCTCGGAGAAGATGCCTAAGTGCAATTTCAAGCTGGAAAAAAGTATGCTCGAGGAGGAAACCGGAGAGGCAAGGCCGATGGTTCTCACCGATGCCATAGAGGCGATCGAGTGCACCTGGATGCGCGAGCTTGACGGTGCAGGCAGGGACGTGGCAGGCGAGCTTAACGGTTACGAGGGCCCTTACCACGATTTCAACGGAATTACAAGCAAATTCGGCGCTCATTTTATTCTTCGCGTCGATAAGATACTTATGAAAAAGAAATACAGCGATGCTATCATAAACGGCGTGCGCGCAAAGGATTTCCCGCCTCTTCCCGTCGACTACGGCTACCGCGATTCCAAGAATTTCTGGTTCCATAGAAAGACGAGAATGAGAGCCGAGCTTCTCCAGGTGCGTCAGGCATCCCTTGAGTCCGTTCGCTACGCTGCAGACCGCGTTGACGATAAGGTCAAGTTTACCGATGACGCGCTGATGACTATTCTCGGCGTTCCGAGAGTGTTCCTCTCCGTTGTTCTCAAGGGCTGTGTCAGCTGGGCGAAGGAGAACGGCGTAGAGCTGGTCACCGCCG
>CAZABU010000002.1:0-44320 GCA_964483225.1 uncultured Ruminococcus sp.
CGTACATAAAAAGCTCTCCTTGTGCCGAATGCCGCCGAGGAGTCGGCGGCATTCTATGTAAATTACTTATTAAGACCGTTCACTAGCTCAAGAGGATCTCTTGCGATTACAAGTTCCTCGTTGGTGGGAATTACAAGCACCTTGATGGAGGAATCGGGAGTAGTGATCTCGACCTCCTCGCCGCGGATCTTGTTCTTCTCGGGATCGAGCTTAACTCCGAGGAAGGCAAGCTTTTCGCAAAGGTACTCGCGGTAAGCACCGGAGTTCTCGCCGATACCGCCGGTAAAGACGATAGCATCAGCGCCGCCCATGGCAACCATATAGGAGCCGACGTACTTTGCGATCTGATGAGAATACATATCAACGATGAGCCTTGCTCTATCGTCGCCCGCCTCAAGACGGCGGAAGATCTCCTGGTTGTCGCTGACACCCTGAGATACGCCCAGCATGCCGGACTTCTTGTTCATCATCTTGTCAATATCGTCAGCGGTGGTTATCTCGCCCTTGCGCATAAGGTAAGGAATGATGGCAGGGTCGATGGAGCCGCATCTGGTACCCATCATAATGCCCTCAAGAGGGGTAACGCCCATAGAGGTATCGAAGCACTTGCCGCCCTTTACAGCAGCGAAGGAAGCACCGTTACCGAGATGGCAGGTAACGACGTTGCACTCAGCGGCGGGCTTGCCAAGCATAGCGGCAGCTCTCTCGCTGACGTATCTGTGAGAGGTACCGTGGAAGCCGTAGCGACGGATTTTGTACTTCTCATAGTACTCATAAGGAAGCGCATACATGTATGCGTAATCGGGCATGGTCTGATGGAAGCTGGTGTCGAACACCGCGATCTGAGGCACGTTCATTATCTTCTCACACTCGATAATGCCCTTGAGGTTTGCGGGATTGTGAAGAGGGCCGAGGTCGCAGCACTCCTCGATAATAGCCTTCGCCTCCTCGGTAACCAGCACCGAGCCCGAAAGCTTGTCACCGCCGTGAAGGACTCTGTGTCCTACGGCACCGATCTCGGAAACGTCGGAGATAACGCCGAGCTTCTCGTCAACGAGAGTGTCAAGCACCAGCTTGAGCGCCTCTGCGTGGGTGGGCATATCCACCTGCACCTTATAATCCTCTCTGCCGGGAACCTTGAACTTGAAGCCGGACTTGCCGCCGATCTCCTCACAGATACCCTTTGCGATAACCGACTCGTTCTCCATATCCATAAGCTGGAACTTCAGAGAAGAGCTGCCTGCGTTGATAACAAGAATTTTCATTATTTTTACACCTTTCTTGATGAATAATTAAGCGGGAAGAAAAACCAGACTGTATCCGAGTGCCACAAGGAAGCCGAGAATAGCGCCGCAGACCACCTGCAGAGGCGTGTGACCGACCATTACCTTCAGCTTATCGGCCTTCATATCCTTATCCTTCTCGGTAACGTATTTGTTAATAACGTCCATTATAGCTATAATAGAAACCGCCTGCTTTCCGGTCTCGCGTCTGACACCCACGGCGTCGTGCATAACTATGACCGCGAGGATACCGGCAATCGCGAAATACGCGCTGTCAAAGCCAAAGGAAAAGCCGCACACGCAGGCAAGAGCCGTCACCGTTGCGGAATGGCCGCTGGGCATGCCGCCGTCACCGAAAAGACGGGAAACCGAAAACTCTTTGTTGATTATTGCATTGATGATGGTTTTAAGGACCTGTGCAATGAGCCACGCGGAAATGGGTACCAGAAGAAACGGGTTTGTAAATATCTTGAGGATCTCCATATACAAAATAAATCCTTTCTTAATTTGCGCATCGTTATTATTTTACCATCTTTTTGGAAATAATGCAATAGAATTAATTATATTTAATATCTTATCCGAATTTTACAGCTGGTAATATAAGAGACCGCATAAAAATGATTGACAAATCCGCAAGTCGGAGCTATAATATTATATAGATTGGGAATAAAACGCAAAGGAGCGGAATAAGATGATAGGCGAGCTTACAAAAAAAGAATTTAAGGTCCTCGGACTCGGAGAGGTCATGCTCAGGCTTTCCCCCGTGGGCAAGGAGCGCATATCCTACTGTGAGACCTTCGAGAAAAAGGCGGGCGGCTCTGAGCTCAACGTGGTTTCGGGTATATCTATGCTCGGACTCCGCACCGGTATGATCACAAAGCTGCCTCACAACGAGATCGGAAAATTCGCAAAGCGCAAGATACGCTACTCCGGAACCAGCGACGATTACGTAATTTACGACGACACGCCCGAGATGCGTCTTGGCGTCTATTACTACGAGAGCGGAGCTTATCCCAGACTCTCCGTGGTTTCCTACGACAGAGCAGGCTCCTCCTTTACCTCCTTCAAGCGCAGCGAGCTGCCCGATGATATCTACACCTCTGCAAATATATTCCACACCAGCGGCATCACCCTGGCGCTCTCGGAGTCGGTGCGCGCCGAGACCGTGGCAATGATGCGTCGCTTCCACGAGGAGGGCGCTCTTATCTCCTTTGACGTCAACTACCGCGCCGCCCTTTGGGACGAGGCGACCGCGAAGGCCACTATCCTTGACATCCTTCCCATAATCGACGTTCTCTTCATCTCCGAGGAGACCTCCCGCCGTATGTTCGGTATGACGGGCACACTTTGCGAAATACATAAAAAGTTCGCAAAGGAGTACCCAAATCTCAAAATAATCGCTTCCACCAAGCGCAAGGTGATCTCGCCTCAGAGGCATTCCTTCTCCTCTCTGATCTACGACTGCGGCGAGGATCGCCACTTTGAGGAGGCCCCCTATGAGAACATCGAGGTGGTTGACCGCGTAGGCTCCGGTGACGCCTACGTCGCGGGTGCGCTCTACGCTCTCTGCCGCTTCAGAGATATCGAAAAAATGGCTCAGTACGGTGACGCTATGGCGGCGCTGAAGAACACCATACTCGGCGATACCACTGAGTGCGATATCATAGATATCGAGCGCATCATAAGACATCATATAACCGACGGCCCAAAGAGCGAGATGATAAGGTAAGGGTAGCTTTTAATAATTTTTAATTTTTTGTTCAAAAACTGTTGATTTTTCTTTTCGAATATGCTAAAATTAATACAGAAAATATTTTGAAAAGGAGTATGTGCTATGGCAAACAACACCTCTCTCACCAAGACCTACGATGAGCTTCCCCTGATCCTCAGAATCATTCTTCAGCTCGTCGGCGGCGTAGTTGTAGGCGGTATTTACCGTATCGTCCGTTATCTTGAGACCAAGAACATCATCACCCTTGTGGTTGGTCTGCTCGTTACCTTCACCGGTGTGGGCAACGTTATCGCTTGGATCGTTGACCTCGTTACCCTCATCATGAACGGTAAGTACACTATTTTCGTTGACTAAGCTACATAGACGGCAAAAATCAGAAAGCGGAGAGACGCTATGTTCTCTCCGCTTTTTGTATTGTTTTGCAATCTTTTGTTTACAAAAAGTTACTTTTTCTCTATCAATTCAACGTAGCGCTGCCTATCCGCCTCAACGAAGAGCGGCACCTTAAACTCGGTAAGCTCGAGCGCTCTGTAGATATGGCCGATGATTCCCATAACGGCGATAACAGTACCGTTGACGTCGCCCTCCGCGCTGTGAGGAACAGCGGCAGGCACCGACTGAGAGGTGGCAGAGGAATAATTAGGGGCGTAGGAATAGCCGCCGTCGGGCTTTCTAAATGGAGCTATCTTCTCCTTTGACTTTCTTATGGCCTCGGGAGCAATATTCATCAAGCTATCGACCACCGAGTCCGCCATTTTTGCGCCCTCCTCACCGCCTGCGGCACGAAGGCAAACAAGAATGTTGCCGACGGCAAACCAGGTGTTATAGAGATCGACCACGGCGCCCATAGGCTCGTCCGAGGTTATCGCGGCGATGGCAGATCTTGCCGCCTCAAGCGAATTGGGTATAACCACCTTGGCAGCGGTATAACAGCCCGAAATCTTCATCAATCCGTTGATACCGTAGTAGTTGGTCTTATCGTGCCAGATGCCGGTCTCGTGGTGCTGGCGGTCGTTCAGAAACTTGATGCAGTCGTCCATCAGACCGCAGGCGATTATCTGACTTGCCTGAGAGCCCAGGTCACTGCCCACGTGGTAGGAGCGCTCGGCGATATTCAGCGTATCAAGATAGGCGAGGAAGCTCTCCCGGTCTTTAAGGTGGTCGGGTATCAGAGTCTGCTCCGACTCGTTGTCGGTGGCCTTATCGAGAATGGTCTTATACTTCGGGGTAACGCCAAAATTCTTCAGCATACTCATGCACCAGCTGAAATCTCTCGCCCTTCTGCGCACGATGATATTCTTGCCCCACTGTGGATGATAGAAATAACCGTCCGGGTCCTGGAGCGAATAGATAAACTGCGGTATTCGCTCGCGCATACACTCAGGGATAGCATTAACGTAAGAGCCGCCAAACTCGTTGCACATTCCGGAGGATACCCAGAAATTGAGCGCCTGATTGGTGCTCTCCGCATCAGGCAGGAAGCCCTCGTTGTCCCTTGCACTCGCGGAATAATAGTATCCGCCCGTTTCCTTATCGTAAAGTCCGGCAAACCAATCAATGATATCGTCGGTAAACAGGGCGTAAAGCTCCTTCAGGGCCTCAACTATACAGCGTCCCTTCTCGCCTCCGATATGCTCCTCGAGTCTTTTCCAGTAAGGTGCGCGCACCTCTTCTCTGTTCTTAGCGTAGTCCATTTTTATCGCCTTTCCGTAAATATTAATTGTCTTTTTTCGCGTTTTCACGCTTCTTATTCAGTAAATCAACGTATCTTTTCCTGTCCTCCTCAAAGAACATCGGCACGCGCATCTCCTTCGGCACCGCCAGCACCTCATATATGACGTTTATCATAAGTGAGCTGGCTATTACCGTAGCGTTCACGTCCCCCTCGGCACTTCCCTTCACCGCGGCGGGTACCCCCTGGGAGGTGGGGCATGAGTGACCCGTGTTATAGGAGAAGGAGGAGCCGCTCTTTCTGAAGGGAACGAGCTTCTCATAGGTTCTTCTTATGCAGTAAGGCGCCATAGCTCGCATTCTCTCGGCTATGCGAGCCGCCTGCACAGCGCCCTCCTCGCCGCCTGCCGCAAGAATCGCTATGCACACTCTATTGACAGCTATCCAGGTATTCCAGATGCATACCACAGAGTTTGCCGGCTCGTCGGAGGTAATGGCCGCAATGGCGGTGTTGGCCGCGGCCTCGGCATTAGGCAAAAGCTTGCCTGCGGAGGAGTAAATGCCGGATATCTTCATCAGCCCATTGACGCCGTAATAATCGGTGGTGCCATGCCATATACCCGTATCGGGATGCTGGAGCGAATTGAGAAATTCAATCAGCTGCCCGTCAAGGCCGCGAGCCTTTATCTGTGGGATTTGACTGGAGAGCTCACTTCCCTTATGGTAAGAGCGCTCGGGAATATTGAGCGATAAAAGATACTCACCGAAGGCCTCGGCGGTAGTAAGATGCTCGGGGATCAGCGTTTTTGAGCTGCCCTCAGCTTCTCCGTCGAGAATAGTAGAAAACCTCGGGCTTTTCCCAAAGCTTTCAAGCATTCCGCAGCACCAATTAAAATCTCTGGCACGGCGGGAGATGGAAATATTCTTGCCCCATTGTGGGTGGTAAAAATAGCCATCGGGATCCTGGAGCGAATCGACGAAGGCGCATATATCGCGCCCCATCCATTCCGGCACCGCCGCGGCGTAGCCACCCTGCGCAGACATTCCGGAATCCCTCCAGAAGCCCAGTGCCTGGGTAGTGCTCTCCGCATCGGGAAGAAAGCCCTCGGTATCCCTCGCGCTCTCGGAATAGTAATAACCGCCGACGTTTACGTCGTAAAGCCCGGCAAACCAGTCTACCATCTCCGACGTGTAAAGTCCGTAAAGCTCACGCAAAGCCGTTACCGTATCGGAGCCAAGCTCCTGCTCCAGCGCCTCCCAATAAGGGGCGCGGTTTTCATTTATTCTACCGTCACAGCTCTTCATTTCTTCATATACCGAGCCGCCTCGCAATCATCGGGCATAGGCTTTTTCACAGGGGGCTTCGCGCGGCTGAGAAGCTCCATAAATTCCTCGCTGTTTTCGTCGTCGTAGAAGGACACCTGAATGCCAAGGATGGCGCAGATACGCGACACGGGACCGCTTGATGCAAGGCAAGTGCCGTTTACGTCACCCTCATTGACACCGAGGCCGACTATGGCGTTCTGGGACATACAGCCAAAGGTCTTTGAGTCATTCCTCCTGTAAGAGAAGGAGCCGTCCTCCTTCTTGTAAAGAGCCACCTTTTCGGCGGTCTTGTCGATAAATAGGGGTGCGTTATCGATAACGTACTGCTTGATCCTGTCGGCGGTTTCATTATCACCGGCGAGCCTCAAGGAGGACATTATGCTGGCGGTCGCCGCCCAGGGGTTATAGGTATCGACGATACCGCCGGGGCGCTCGTCGGAGGTGAGACTTGCCATCACGGAACGGACGGCAAGCTCGGCATTGGGATAGGCCATCTTCATCTGAGCATAGGTGCCGGATATCTTCATCACGCCGTTTGTTGCGGCGTAGCAAACGCTGCCGTGCCAGGTACCGTTTTCCGGATTCTGATGCTTGTTGTAGTAATCCATAACAACATCGGCATTACCGGCGGCAATTATCTGCGCCATCTGCGAGCCCACCGTGTTACCCATCGGATAGGAGTTCACCGAAATATCAAAGGAATCGAGATACTCGAGCAGCTTTTTTCGGTCGGTTATGTATTCGGGCACGGACTCGGGCGCCTTCGCCTCGGACTTGATCCTGTCAACGCCGAGAGGATATAGGGGCTCGGAGCCGAGGTCCTTGATGAGCGATGTGGCCCAGCTGTTGTCACGCCCTTTTCTAGACGGAATTATATCCTTGCCCCACTGGGGATGATAGAAGAAGCCATCGTCCTCATACTGAAGCCCTCTTGCAAAGCCGAGGAGCTTTTCTCGCACCGACAGAGGAAGTCCGTCAAGGCTTCCGTCCGCGCCCATAATACCGTTCCTTCGCAGGAAGGTCAGCGCCTGGACCGTGGACTCGATATCGGGAAGAAAACCCTCGTGATCTCTGGCAGAGTTGGAATAATAGAAGCCGCCGATCTCCGGCTCCCAGAGCCCTGCCATCCATCTGTATATCCTCTCGTCATAGAGCGAGAGCAGACGTTCCATACTGTCAGAGGTGGCTTGATTCAGCTTTGAAAAATCGTTTTTACGCATAATAATCTCCAAAAATATAAACAATTATTTACTTTTGTTAAGGTTTAGGCTTTTTCTGTACGGGTGTTCTCTCGGATATAATTCTGAGAAAATCGCGGTACTCCTTGTCCCCGTAAATATAAGGCTCCTTCACGCCGAGAAGCATCATAATACGCTTCAGGTTTCCGTAGGCGATAACGGTAGCGTTCACGTCACCCTCGGCAGTTCCCTTGACAGCGGCGGGCACGTTCTGCGAAACCTCTCCCACCACGTAGGGGAAGAAGGAGAACACGTCGCCCCGCTGAATATAAGGCATCAGCTTTTCCTTGGCGCTTCGGCAGATCTCGGCACCCCTGGCCGCGACCCGCGCTCTCAGCCGCTCTGCGGCTTCCGGCCCCTCGAGCCGGCTCTGCATATTCAGAATATTGATCAGTGCATTAGAAGGATTTGTAATATCCACTATACGCTTGGGCTCGTCGTCGGTGACCATAACCTCTATGGCAGAATCCACCGCCTGCTCGACGTATCTGAAGGGGCGCTTTTCCTCGGTATAGATGAGCATACCCTTCATAAGAGCCGTCAGGGCGTTGTAATTTACGCCCTCACCCCAGAGTCCGGTATTGGGATCCTGCTCCTTTTCGAGGAATTCAAAGACCACGGGCATAAGTCCCGCGCTCTTTATTTCATAATGCTGAGCGCTCAGCTCATGATTCAGATGATTGAAAAATCTCTTTCTGTCGTGGCGGTTATAGAGATAGTCAAGGAAGGCCTCCTTCGACCGAAGATGAGGCGCCACCTCCTTGCCTTTGCCGTCTGATATCTGCTCGTCTGCCGTGGGATAGGGGGGGATTTCCTCCAAGCAGCGCGTAGACGCCCTTCGCCCAGCTAAGATCCCTGCCGCGCCTCGTCAAGGGAATCTTCTTTCCCCATTGAGGGTGGTAAAAGAAGCCGTCCTCGGGATCCTGCAGGCTATCGGTAAAGGCGAGTATCCTTTTCTGCATCTCTGCAGGCAAGGCCTTTACCGTATCGTGACCGTAGGCCTCGAACAGGCCGTTGTTTTTAAGAGCGGCCAGCACCTGCCCGACGGTTTCAATATCGGGCAGGAAGCCCTCGTGATCCCTTGCGGATTCCGAATAATAGAAGCCGCCGGTCGCAGGATCCCAAAGCTCGGCAAGCCACTTATAAAAGCCGTCGCCGTAAATACTCATCAGGTCGGCAAGCGCCTCGCGTGTGTCGATATCCAAAAAAACTAAAATCGATTTGCCTCATAGTATTTGCCTCGTGTTTTTCATTTATTCCGTTATATCGTGGTTGAAGGGATCGTCGGCACAAACGCGGTTGTCGCTGTAAATGCTTATCTCATCAACGAGCAGGGTCGCCTCGGTGGAGCCCAGCGAATAGGCTCTGAAGCCGATGATCTTCTCGGCCAGGGGGGCGGTGCCTCTATGGGACTTATGGTAGCAGTTGCTGACGTAGATGAGCGAGTCATTGACATAGGTCTTTATCACTACCGTGTTTGCATCTTTAACGTAATACTCTATACGCAGATCGAACCACTCGCCCTCTGCGGCCATATCGACGGAGGGGCCTGTATATCTGTTATAGGTGTTGCCGCCGTAGGTTTCCGTGCTGTTATTGTTAGAAGCATCGAGGAAGCGGAGCCTGCCGTCCTTGTAATCTATCTGGCAGAAGTAGCCCGCAATACCCGAGCTTGAGGCGCCGGCACCGTCAAGGTAAAGCTGGAATACGCTGGAGCCCGATACCCAATCTATCTTTACTCTTGCCTCGACGACAACGCAGCCGTCGCTTTCCGAAACGCTGTCGGCCGACTTATAGGAGAAGGTATCGTTTGCACCGGGCTTTGTGGTGAATGCCAGTACGCTCGCGGTCGCTCCGTTGATCTCGCTCTCCTTTATCGCCACGGAGGAGCCGCTGCTTTTAAGAGTTGTGCTGACGGAGCTCGGAATGCTGCCGGAGGTGGAGCTGTCAAAATCAAGGGCACCGTGCTCGGGGTTTCCGCTCGCCGACACAGCCGAATAAAGCATCGTATAGCTCTCCAGCACAAGTTCCGTGTGACTCATTTTACCCTCGGAGCTGCGGCTGATGATCTTGGCACTGCCGCAGTAGCTCGTGCTTATATCAGCACCCATATGATAGGTAAAGCAGGTAGCGTTGGTCTTTATGCCGTCTACGGTAAGATTGCATATTCCGTTCTCATAGAATATCTCAAAGCGCAGAGTATACTCCTTACCAATATTGAGCTCTGCAAGAGCCACATCGCGCTCCTGTCTTTCGGTAACCTCGCGGATCTGGATCTTGTCGCCCGCCTTATAGAAATCAAAGGCGAAGATCTCGGCGCCGTTCTCGTCAAGGAATACGAGCCGCTGATTTGCGCCCTCGGCGCCGGATATGAAGTTGACCTTTGCCGAGAGGACGGTGGCATTAAAGGCCTCGGCGCGGTAGTTTGTATTGACACTGTAAAGGGTGTTGCCCGCGCCGTTTGACTCAAGCTCGGTATACATCCCGGGCTTAGACGGAGTCTCAGGGGCGGAGGCATCGGCAAAGGTGCGATCCACACGCTCAAAATAGAGATCGTCAAAGAGAATGCTCGATTCCCTGTTACCTGCGATAACAAGCTTCACAAGTCCGCACTGACGGGTGTAAGCGGAGCTGTAAAGAGAGGTGGAGATTCCAACCAGCACACCGTCTGCAAAGACGAGGATGCAGCCCTCTCTGCGGTAATACTCGACCCGCAGCTCCAGAGTCTGACCGAGCTCTACGGCAACACCGTTTATCTCGGACACCGCCGCGCCGTTACCGTCCTCCTCAAAGACGGTAAGATACTGTCCCGCGCCGTCGCTGACCACGGTGAGCCTAAGGGCGGCTATGGTATGCTCCTTGGAATTATTCTCGGCCAGCACTATCCTGCCCACAAGGCCGTCGGCGGAAGATGGGACCGTGATGCTTGCGCCAAAGACGGAGGCATCGCCCATTCCGTCGCGGATATTGATGGGAAGCTTCAGGGTGGCATCGCTTGCCGTAACGGTGGTGTCGATCGCAAGCTCGCCGTCTGCATCCACGGTAGCACCGCCTGCCTTTACGGTGAAGGCGTCCAGCGCTTCCGCGTCGTCAAAGGTGTGCACCACTCTGTCCGCGCCTACAATGTCGCTGTTCCATACAAGATCTGTGGCACTCTCCGCCTCGTAGGACTTGGCCTCCTTGGCCACGTAGACGTTATCCATCTTTATCGCCGCATTGTAGTCCTTTGTAATTGCTATCTGGGCGTAATCGTAGTAAGAGGAGGGGGCGTTGCCGGTGAGGTTTACCAGCTTATCGCCGCTGGAATTGAAGTAGTTATCGGTAACGGCAACCAGCTCACCGTTCACGTAGGCCTTGATTCGTACAGAGCTTCTTGTGCCGTAATAATACTCTATCCTGAGGTTGAACCACTGATCGAGAGGCACCACGGCAAGCTCGGTCTCTCTGGCGTTCACCTGAGAGAAGGAGGAGGTCTCCCATATATGGAGCATTCCGTCGCCTGCGGTTCTGAAGGAGAAGCCGTAGGAGCTTTGCATTGATATCTGCGCAAAGTAATGAGAGTCGTCGGTGCCCTCGTCGGCAACGAGGAAGTCGCTCTCGAATACGTAGCAGCCCGCCGTTGCGGCCATAGCGGTCACGCGGTTTTCAAACCTTACGGAGTCGTAGCTGCCCTTCTTGGAAATAAACTCAATTCCCTTTCCGTTTTTGCCGCTGTCGGTTACGGTGAGCGAGCCCTTGGAGCCGTCACCGGGGTTGAAGGTGACGCTGTCCGGCTCGTTACCTACGGTATCCTCCTCGAAATCAAGGGGATCGACGGTGATAGCAGAGCCATTCGACTTATCAACGGGAGAAAGCTCCTCAAGCAGCTTGACGTATCTCTGTCTTTCTATCTCCGTGAATATCTGCACCTTATATCCGTTAAGATCCAGAGCCTTATAAATATTACCGGTAAGGCCGGTCATGGAAATGACGGTGGCGTTTACGTCACCCTCCACGGATTTCGGAACCGCGGCAGGCACGCCCTGAGAGGTGGAGGAGGAATAATTGACTGTATAAGAGAAGGAGAAGTCGTCCTTTCTGAAGGCGAGTATCTTCTCCATAGATCGGACGATGCCCGCAGGGGCCTTTTCACGCAGGGACTGTACTATCGCATCAGCTCTCGCCGCCCCCTCGGCCTTGTCGGGAGTATATTTGCGCAGGTTGGTCAGTATGTTCGATATGGAAAACCAGGTATTGTATATATCTACCACGGCCTCGATATCGCGCTCGTGGGTTATGGCGGCCATCGCCGAGCTTGCCGCCTCCTCGGCGTAAGGTATCGGGCTCTCGAAGGCGGTATAAATGCCGGATATCTTCAAAAGTCCGTTGACTCCGTAGTAAAGATCGTCGTCCCAGTTCCAAAGGCCGGTCTCGGGATTCTGATTCTTGTTGAGCCAATCTATGGTGATCTGCATAAGGCTGTAATCCGCGCCCGCCTCTCTCAGCTGCTTGTCACGGGTCTTTATCTGATTCGAGCTGGCGGTGATCTCGTTACCGACGGGATAGCTCTTGTTTCTTATATCGAGATTTGCAAGATAAGCCTCAAAGGTCTCGCGGTTTTCAAGATACTCGGCGTAAGCGGTCTCGGACTCTGCCGCAATCACGCGGGATACTGCCGTCACCGCCGATTTTCCGAGCCTGTCGGTGAGCTCGCTTTCGTAGGAGATGCCCTCGGTATTACCGCCGACGGTAACGCCGGAGGGAGTTGAGTACCTTGGCATCTCGCCGAAGGCCGTAAGCATACTGACGCACCAGTTAAGATCGCGGGCGCGTCTGGATATTTTACTGTCGGTGAGGGCCTTTCCCCACTGGGGATGATAGAAGAAGCCGTTGGGATCCTGCAGCCCCTTGACGAAGGCAACGATCTGCTCGCGCATCCAGGTAGGGATCGCCTTTGCATAAGAGCCGCCAAACTCGCGGCACATACCCGAGGAGGCCCAGAAATTAAGGGCCTGATTGGTGCTCTCCGCATCGGGCAGATAGCCGTAATTATCTCTCGCGGAATTGGAGTAATAGTAGCCACCTACGCCGGGATCGTAAAGACCTGCAAACCAGTCGACCACCTTGGCGTCATAGATGCCGTAGAGATTTTTCATAGCGGTTACTATTTCCGCACCGAGCTCGCCGCCTACTGCCTCCTCAAGCGCTTCCCACTGCTCCTCCACCGCCGCTTCGTACAGATTCTTGTAATACGCATCGGTGTCGATCTTCTCGGAATAGGAGTAGCCGCTATCGAGAATAAGGCTCTCGCCAAGGAGATTCTCCTTCAGATATTCAAAGGCGCGGGAGATCGCAAGCTCGTCCTTGTCCTCGTCGTAGGCGATCGCAATGCTTGCGCCGTCCGAATAGATGACAAAGGCGATCTCGCTATCCGTACAGCCCAACGCGGCGAGCTTAGAGTATGCGTCCTTCGACACCTGTCTTTGCGATGGGCCGACCACGATCTCGTGCTTCTGCTTCTCATAAGCATCACTCTGCATGATCGGCGCAGAATTGAGCACGAAGGCAAGCTTGTTGAACAAGTCGTCGACGTAAAGGCCGGCGCTCTCGTCGGCAACGATAATATAAAGCTCGGTATCTGCGTTGTAAATCAGCCCCTCGGACTCGCCCGCAGTCCCTCCGAGCAGACAGCCGCACAGGGTTGTGGCCGCCAGTATCAAAATGGCGCACAGGGTAATCAGTTTTTTCTTCATAGCTCCTCCGTTAAGGCCCAAGGCCGTGTTTTTTATGGGGGTAACTTCTTGCATTGCGGCGCGTTTTTCCATTCATCAAAGCTCTACATAATATACGCGTGAGAGCGCGCTCGATTTATTTTAACATATGCCCGCGCTTACTGTCTACCTCTAAAATTACCAAAAAAAATTTTATTTTTTTGTGCAAGCTGACCTCACGGCGGTCCGTCTTAAATCTACGGGAAGCGAGCGCTCGGCAGGATCAACGTCGCTCGGTACAGAAAACACGGCACATGCTTTTCCCAAGCAAAGGCCGCCTGTGTAAAAGAAAAAGACGGCGATTTGCAAACCCAAGCTTACAAATCGCCGCAAAATTATAGGAATTATTCAACTGTAACCTTCACGTTGTCAAGGTACAGTATCTCGTTTGTGGATTTATTTGCCAGTATGGCCACGTAGTTAAACGGAAGGGTTGTATTATCTGCTTTATGGTAATTCGTGCTGGTAACGCCCGCTCCGTCATCAAGATAAACCGTAGCGGTTGCGGTAGCCGAGTTATACTCTATGCGCAGCTTATGCCACTCGCCAACGGAAATACCCGTTATAAGAGTTTTCTGAGGCGTGGCGGCGCCCTTTTCGACAAGCGAGAGGGTTCCGTCGGCCTCCACTCTTACGGTGAAGGAGAAAACGGTATCGCCCGTTTCGGATATGCTGCCGGATTTCAGATAAATCTCATTTACGTTTGTATTGCGGTTGCCGACGAACTCATAATAGAAGTCGGTTTCAAACACGTAAACGCTTCCCGTGCCGGCGGCCGCCTCGAACTTAACGGTATTACCCGAATTTTCGGAATAGACCGTGGAGAGCTTCAGCGCCATATCGTCACCCGTAGGATCCTGATCTACCGTAACGCTATTACCGGGCTCGCCGTTGGGAGATATGGTCACGCCGGAAATCTCGGTGTCACCCTGCTCGTAGCCCTCAAAGCTGACGGTGCCGTCATAGCCCGCTCCGCCGGAAACCGAGGTGTAGTCCTGGCCTTCAAGCTCCGGGAAGGAGGTATCGTCCTCTATCTCGGTGCCGCCCTCTACGTAGGGCTTATTAATTCTTTCTGCGGTGAGATCGTCAAGATAGAACACCGCGCCCTGGGTCGACGTAACGTTTGCCTGAGCGAAGCTCGCGCCAATATTCGCAAGCCTGTAATAGACCTCGCTGACAGCCTCGGCGCCGTCAACGGTCACAATGGCCTTCCTCTGATACCTGTAATACTCTATGCGGATATGCACCCACTCGCCGGTGGAGAATTCACCGAGAGCTTCGCCGAAGACGTCGCCGTTTGCCGCATCCTTGCTGAGCTCCAGCAGCGTCACGGTATCGCCGTCAACCGACAGCGCGTAGCCCGCGATAACGGAGTCAGAGTCCTTGGCAATCAGAATCCGTCCCACAACTCCTGAGCCCGACTCAACGTAGACGTCGGAATCAAAGACGAAGCAATTGCTGGTGGAGCCGCTTGCGGAGGCGGAGAAGTAGGTATTACCCTTTCCCGAGAGCATAAGGGCCTTATCCGAGCCGTCGGGATCGTCGGTAACGGTGGCAAAGCCCGTGCCGGAGGTAGAAACGCCGGTGGGGAGCTTCCCCTCCTCGAGATCCTCGAAGGTCTTTACCTTGTTGGGATCGACCACCGCTTCATCAACGTAAGCCCGGTTCAGCTTTTCAACGCCTACGTCGTCAAAGTAAGCAACGAGCTCGGTGCGGCTGGGCGAGGAGAACACCGCCTTCTCGCAGTTGGAGGCCGGGGTGTTGCCCGAGGATTTACCTATGTAGTTATCGTTTATAGCACGGAGGTCGCCGTCAACGTACACCTTGGTGATGACGGAATCCTCGGTCTGATAGTATTCTACACGATACGTGTGCCATTCGCCGAAGCCTACGCCGATGCCCAGCTTGTTTTCCAGATTCTTATTCGTATCCGCGCTGGAATAGAGCTCTATGGCGCCGTTCTCGTAGACGAAGGAGAGCATATAGCACTTATCAAGCCTGATCTGGAAGAAGGTGGCCCAATCCGTGGATGCGCTGTCAATACACATTCTCCACTCCATGGCGTGGCAGAGGGCCGTATCACGGGGATTTGCAAAGTGGAGGGTGAAGTTGTCGCCCGCCGTGCCGGGCACGGTGGAGAGCTTCAACGCGTAATCGCTCTTACCCGAGGTATCCTCTGCAACGGTGAAGCTGCCGCTGCTTTCAGTAAACACGAGGCCCGCGATATCCCCGGACTCCGTTCCGTCCGAGTAATCCTCAAAGGTGATCGGCTCGTCTTCGAGGGCTATATCGTCCTTAACGACGGGCGAGGCGCTTAACATTATATCAAGATACCTGTCAAGGTCGCTTTCGTAGAACATAGGCAACGTTTCTAAGCCGATGTACTCATAAACGTTAAGAACCGAGCATATCTGCGACACAATACCGCTGGAGATGATGCAGGCGCCGTTCACGTCGCCCTCTATGGTATCCTTCACCGCTATGGGCGCTCCGTACTGACTTGCGGGAGCCTTACCGGTGCTGTAAATGCTGAAGGAGCCGTCGTCACGCTTGAAGATAGCAGCCTTTCTGGTGGTAGCGTTTATCATATCCGCCGCATTGTCGCGGATAAGAGCGCGGAATGCAGTTGCCTCTGCGGCGCTGCCGTGCTCGTTCATATTGCTAAGCAGATATTTTGCGGAGATCCATGGGTTATACACCGTTATGGTGGCACCGGGAGTTTCACCGTCAAAGTCCGCCTCCTCAAGGAGAATTATGTCAATGACGCACTCCATGATCTCGGTGGTGTAATTCATCTTGGCACCGAAGAAGCTGTATATTGAGCCGATCTTCATGGTACCGTTGATGGCATCATAGGAATTGTGAGGATCCCAAAGACCGTTCTCGGGCAGACCCTTATCACGCAGATTCTGCTGTACGGTCTCCTGCATTTCGTCAAGCAGCTCTATAAGAAGGGGGCCAAGGCCCGCCGCCTTGATCTGGGACTTCTGTCCCTCAAGGGTTCCGGAAGGGTGGTAGCTTGAGCCCTCGGTGGTTCCTACAATGGGGTTAGCCCACTTGAAGCTGTTGAAATACTCGATAAACTTTTCCTCGCTGGAGAAACGGTCTGCCACCGTGGCGGTAGCTATCACCTTGGAGGCCGCAACCGTAGCGGAGCCTCCCAGCCTGTCGGTAAGGATGCTGGTCTGAGTACCGCCGGGAGCACCGAGGCTGCCTTTTACGTCAGAGGGAGTGTCGTAAAGTGGGATTTCACCGAAAATGGCAAGGAGTGCAACGCCCCAGCCGAGGTCACGTCCCGAGCGCAGCGCCGACGCGCCGGGTCCCCACTGAGGATGATAGTAATAACCGTCCTCGGGCGACTGACAGGAGTGGGCAAAGCGGATGAAGCTCTGACGGATCTCATCGGGAAGAAGCTCGTCAAGAGCGTTAACGTCACCGCCGAAATTGTTCAGCATACCGGTATTTGCAATAAATCTGAGCGCCTGCACGGTGGACTCAAGGTCGGGAAGAAAGCCCTCGTTTGCCAGAGCACTGTTGGAGAAGTAGTATCCTCCAACGCCGGGATCGTAAAGCCCTGCCATCCACTCATAGAGGCGGTCGTCGTAAATGCCGTAAAGGTTACCGAGAGCCTCGGCCACATCAGCGCCAAGCCCCGCCGCAAGCTTCTCGTAATACTCGTCTTCCAGAGCCTGCTCGACACTCTCCTTGTACTCGGCGAGTGAGAACACGCTGGTGTAAACGTAGCCATCCTCAAGGGCGAGATTGTCCTTTTCGATGTACTCGGTGATGAAATAATCTATGGACATCTGCTCTATGTAGCTGTCGCTCCAATACACGGCGATGGACTCGCCCTGCTTACAAACGACAAAGCCCGCGCCGTCCTTATGCGAGGATTTTGAGATCGCCGAATTGATCAGCCCCTTTGCATGGGTGGAGATGGGTCTTGCCGTCGCGCCCAAAACGATCTCCTTTTCCATAGGATCTGAGTCGGCTGTGACGACGTTGATCATCAGGCCGTACTTGTTATAGTATGCCTCTCTGACGGACATCATCGTATTGCCTCCGTCGGGGCGCACTATAGTGAAATTGTCGCGGGACGTATCATCGCCGTTACCGTTAGGGGTAACGAGGCAGGAGGCCAGCACAAGCACGCAGGTCACCGCCACAGCGAGCAAAAGCAAAATTTTTCTTTTCATTTTTTCCTCCGTAGCGTCAGGGGAGCTCCGCGACGCAACAAATTAATACTTATATTAATATTATACCATGCCTAAAAAGCGATGTCAATAAACAATATTATCATGCAGAATATAAATATGAGAATAGCGTTACAATATCAGCGCCGTATTTATGCGCGGGAACGTCGCGCAAAAGGGCTGTCGCATTCAGGCATAACAGAATGAAAAAACAGAGGCACCGTGAAGCGATACCTCTGTGATTTTTCAAGAAACGGCGGTTGAAAAGCCTACGGTTTGACATTGCTTTCCCTGAATTTTTAACGGGACAGCCTCCTCGGCATACAATTTGCTATTCGGCATCCGTTGCAAGCTTCTCGGTAACCACGTTATCGAAATAAGCCGTGAAGGACGATGCCTTCAGCGCATAGAAGCAAACGGTGTTATATTCATTCGCGGGAACGGCGCCCTCTGCTTCGGAGCCGACGAAGTTACTGCTCGTATATACGGCCTCGTCCATATCGTCAAGGAAGATAAGGATCTCGCCGGTTTCGGCATAGTATTCAACGCGGAACTTATGCCACTCGTTAAGCGGAACGGTTATTGCATCACCGTCGGAATCCACCATACGCACGGGAGTGGCGGCAGAGCCGGACACGTCGGCAAGATGGAGCTCTCCGCCCTCGTAGATAAGCACGAACCAATAGCAATCGGAGAGCTTTATCTGGAGCATCGTGGAGGAGGTCTTCCCCTCTGCGAGAACCACGTCCTCAACCTTCATATCCCACTCAAGTGCATAGCAATCGTCGTTACTGCTGGAGGGGGTGCGGAAATAAACGTAATCGCCGCCCACGTCGGTAGCCGCGGTATAATATTTCATAACCTGGCAATAATCGTTATCCTCGTCCTCGGTAACGGTGAGCTGACCGCCCTTCATATTCGCGTTAGAGAGGCAGAGAATGTCGCTGTTGGTGGCGCCGAGCACCTCGTCCTCAAAGTCAAACTCGACTCTGGGAAGGAATTCGGGCTTCTCCTCCTCAACGTTAGGATCCTGGGCATTTTTCTCGATAATGATATTATCAAAATAGATGTCAAAATCAGCCGCTCTGAGTGCAAAGAACTCTACGGAGCGATAGTTGATCGAGGGCTTACTGCCGACGGCCTTGCCGCTGAAGTTATTGCTGGCACCCTCATACTCGCCGTCAATATAGATCTTGGTATAAGCGTCATAATCCGAGGGGTAATACTCAAGACGGATGGTGTGCCACTCGTCCATCGTGGTGGTTATACCGGTAAACACGTTAACGTTGTTGTCCATATCCGAGAGGCGGAGCTTTCCGTTATTCCACTCGACGACAAGACAGTACGCGTCATCGAGCTTGATCTGGAGAATGACGGAGGAGGTCTTGCCTGCGGCAGGCGTTACCTCATCCACAAGCATATCCCACTCCAGCACGTAGCAGTAGGAGTTAACGCTCTGGTTAGCGGCAACGGCAAATTTATCACCCTTTTCGGTATAGGGCTTCTTAACGAAGCGAAGAACGTTGCCGTTATCGCCCAGAGGGTCGTTGGCGATGGTTACCGCGCCCGTAGAGAATATCTGAACGTTGGAAAGAGACATAATGTCGGTGTTGGTGGTACCGAGGAGCTCATCCTCGAAATCGTACTCGGACTTCAGCTCGATGGGGGGCTTAACGATCTCGGAGAGGCCGGAAATTATCTCCATATATCTCTCAAAATCGGTCTGATAATAGAGCGGAATCGTACTCTTGCCTGTGAACTCTCTGACGTAAAGAGCGCTGCAGACCTCGCGGATAAGACCGTTGGCAATTACCGACGTACCGTTTACGTCGCCCTCGATAGAGCCCTCAACTGAGTGAAGCAGGCCGTAAAGCTTATATTTACTGCCCCTCTTTGTGCTGTCGCTGGCATCAAGAGTAACGATGCTGAAGGAGCCGTCGTCCATACGGAAGCGTCGAACGTCTCTCACAGTAGAGTTCAGAAGCTCCACTGCATTCTCGCGGATAATAGCGCGATACTTGAGCATTTCCTCCTCGGAAGCAAATTCCTCGAGATTGGAGAGGCAATAGTTGATAGCAACCCAGGGGTTATATACGTACACGCCGTTCTCAACGGTTTTGCCGTTTACGTCCTTACCTGCGAGAAGCATCTCAATCGCCGCCTCGATCATCTGCTGGGCGTAATTTATCTTTCCGCCAAGGACGGTGTAGGTAGAGCTGATCTTCATTATGCCGTTGACAGCTCTGTAGGACACCTCGTACTCCCAAAGACCGTTGGGCTCAAGGCCGTCCTCGATTCTCTGCTGCTGGATCTTCTCCTGCTCGGCATCCATAAGCTCCACGCAGTATTCACCAAGACCTGCGTTTCTTATTTCTCTTGAAATACCCGAAAGCTGGCCGCCTGCGGTATAGCTATCCGTACCCCAGGGAAGGCTGTCAAAATACTCCTTGAAGGCCTCGGGGCTCTCATACTTCGAGGTATAGCTGGACACCGCCACCACACAGGAGGCGGCAACCACAGCTGAGCCGGCGGTGAGCCTGCCTGTCATACCGGTTGCATAGGCACCGGGTGCGCCGAGGGAGCCCTCAACTCCGGTGGGAGTAGTGTATAGAGGCTTCTCGCCGAAAATGTCCAGGAGCTGTGTCGCCCAGTTGACGTCACGGGAACGGCTCTCGGTAACGGTAGGCCACTGGGGATGATAATAATATCCGTCGTAGGAGGACTGTAGCGAGTGTACGAAGGAAATGATAGATTCCTGCATCTCCTCGGGGAAGACCTCCTGTAATGAATAAAGAGAGCCACCGTAGCTGTTGAGCATTCCGGTATCCATAAGGAAGCTGAGGCACTGCTTCGTCGATTCAAGGTCGGGCAAAAATCCCGCGTTTGCCAGCGCGCTGTTACTGTAATAGTAACCGCCGGTTCCGGGGTCGTAAAGGTTGGCCATCCACTCGTAAAGACGCTCGTCATATATGTCGTAGAGAGCTCTGAGCGCATCGGAGGTTTCCTGACCGAGGCCTTCCGCGACGGCAACAAAGTATCCGTCCATCTCCGCCTGCTCAAGACTACGCCTGTAAGCGTAGAGCGAATCCACGACCGTGGACTTATATCCCGACTCAAGAGCAAGATTCTCCTTCTTGACGTAATCGGTAACGAGGGCGTTTATGGCAGCGTCCTTATAGACCTCGTCGCTCCACCATACCGCAATATTCCCCTCGTGCTCGCAAATAATATAACCCGCGGGGTCATCGTAGGAGGTCGCGGAAAGGGTGCGACGGGCAAGCTCCTCGGCATAAACCGATGAAGGGTTAGCGTTATCTCCGATGACTATCATCCGTCCGTCCGGAGTCTCGGTATCGTCGTACACCGAGCACATCTTTCCGTAGGTTTCGTAGAAGGCATCGCGCACAGGCTTTGCCTCTGCGGAATCGTTGCAGATGATGTAATAATTTTCATTACCGTTCGTGCCGCCGGGGAGCTGTCCGTTGTTCACAAGGCAGGAGCTCAACGCAGCGCAGCAAAGAGTCAGCATAACAAGTATTACCGCAAGCTTAGTCCTCATACATTCTCCTTTCGGGCCGGGCGATCCGCCGTCGGCCACATCAAAAACTTTCTTTCCGTAATAATTATAAAATATCTGTTTCAAAAATACAATGTATGAATATACTACTTCGGTTGTAAAATCGTACAAATATAGCAGCCAAGCATTTATCCGTGGCAACGAACTCGTCAAGTAGACCCGCCAGCCCCGCAACCGTTACCAAAACTAAAAAAATGCGGCGTTTTGCAAACAAATGCTTACAAAACGCCGCAAAAAAAGCCGTTGACCGACTCTTACTGATATTCTTTATCCAGCACCTGTGCGGTCACGTTATCAAGATAATAATGAGATATCGCACCGGAGAGGCTGAAGATACGAGCAAGGGAGGGGACATCGCCGCCGGTATAACTTTCATAGTACATATCGGTGGTGACCTCAAGGTTACCGTTGACGTATATCTTCGTCATATGAACGTCGTGATAATACTCAACCCTGAAGGTCACCCAGCCGGGCCCAACGCTCACCGTCTTAAGGCTGGTGGACGCAGTGTCGGACTTGCCGTAAATGGTTATGCTGTATCCGGCGTCGTTAACGGAGGTTTGGAAGGTACAGGCGGCAATATTCTTATTGCTTGCATCTCTGAAGAAGCACTGGATGCTCTTATCTCCGCTTACATAATCGAAGTATGCCTGATACTCCAGCACGTAGCAGTTACCGGAGGTGTTCACCCTGGAGAAGTCGTAGATAGTGCTGTTTCCGCTATCCCCCTTCACGGTGGTCATCTCAAGCACCTTGCCGTGATCTGCGCCCGTAGGATCGTCAACTATCTGAATATCGTTTCCATAGGCGTCGCTGTTCATATCCGCGCTGAAGCCGGGAAGCTGTCCGAGGACGGCGTCCTCAAAGTCGAAGAAGCCATCGTGATCCACAGGAGTTCCTGGGTTTGCAACGTCGGCCGCGCCCGACGGGAAG
Source organism: uncultured Ruminococcus sp. (assembly GCA_964483225.1). Classification (GTDB taxonomy): domain Bacteria; phylum Bacillota; class Clostridia; order Oscillospirales; family CAG-272; genus UBA1740. The sequence continues at coordinate 21,704 of CAZABU010000002.1, forward strand.
GGCACGTCGGTATCCTCTACATCTCTGCCGTTTTCATCCACGTATACGATATATTCCTTGGTAGGCATAACGTTATCAATATAGACGCTGCAGCCCTCGCCGCTGACTATCTCGCAGTAATTGTAGTCCTGGCGCATATTGTTGATATCGTAATAGGCCGTACCGCGGCCGATCTCCCTGTAGCTGTCGCCGTCGCGAGTGTAGATAATACTGTTACAGTAGGTGTAATCCTCGTCGTACTGATATCTGTAATACTCGAAGCGAAGAGTCACCCACTCGTCGGAGGGGAGCCCCTCTGCTATGGGCGCGCTCACCGGCTGCTCTGCTCCACCTACCAGCTTGACCTCGTAGACCGAGAGCTCGCCGTCCACCATTTTTATCTGCCATACGGCGGGAGCCTTGGCAGTCTTACTGCCGTGGAGATAGATATTGAAGTACTCGCCCTCTGACATCTCCGCGCCGTACACCGCAAGCTCGGTGGCAAAGCAGTTAGGCGAGGCGGAAAGTGTGGTGCCGAGGAAGGATACGTTGGTCTTGCCGTTGATATACAGCGCGTGGTTGTCCTTGTCCTCGGGGTCGGTAACCACGGTAGCAGTACCGAGAATGGTCTGATAAAGGCTGTCATCCGATTCAAAGTCCTTTATAAGATACGGCATCGCTATCGGCTCGCTGACGTACGTCTGCTCGGACTTGCCCGCGCACACGTTATCAAAATATGTAGTCTGCAGGCAGGGATTCAGCGAATAGAACTGCGCCTCGGTATATTTGTCCGAGGGAGCACCGTTGTTCTTTCCGTAGTAGTTAGTGCTCTCTGCGCGAAGCTGCTCGTCAAGATAGATCTTCGTGCGCACGTTTTCCGCGTCGCCGTAGTAGTACTCTACCCTGATCCTGTGCCACTCATTAACAGGGAAATACACACCGAGGTTATTGCTTATAGGCGCATCGCTGTAAGCGTTGCTGTCACCGATATACACGGTGTCCTTACCCTTTTCGGAATTTATGGTAAGACGGAAGGCCTTGCTCATGCTTATCTGGAACAGGGTCTGGGTCTTATCCTCGATCTGGTCGACGTAGATATCAAACTCAAGATAGTAGCAGGCGCTACCCTTACCGCCGGCACCAAAGCCAACCGTGTCACCGAGGCCTGTCTTTGCCGCAACGAACTTCAGCGCGTTACCGTCGCCGTAGCCGTTGGTAGAAGCGGGCGCCTCTGCAATCTCGATATAACCGGACTGCATTTTCACGGTCTTGATGCAATCTATCTCCTCGCCGGCGGTGCCGATATCGTAGTCCTCAAAGTCACGGACGACAGCATCAGCCGCCGAGATCTCGTTCTTTATGATCGGTGATGCGCTCTCGAATATCTCAAGACAGGCGTCCCAGTCGGAGTCGCGATATATGGGAATGTTCTTAAGGCCAAGAGCCAAGCACATATTTCTGGTAATACCGGAAACCGCGATTGAGCCGCCGTTGATGTCACCCTCGTTAGCATTTTCGGGTCTGACTATCGCGCCCTGAGAGGTGATTCCGCCCTCATCCCAGTTATAACTAAAGGAACCGTCGGGCTTTCTGAAGTGGACGGTCTTCTGGGTAGTATTTCTTATCATATCTACGGCGTTTGCCTGAAGGATGGACTGAAGTGCCGTCGCCTCCGAGGCGTCGCCGTACTTTTTGATATTACTCAAAAGGCTATTGACACATACCCAAGGGTTGTAGACATCGACTGAGTTCTTAGGTCTATCTCCGGTAATATCCCCGCCGGGTCTGCCGTCGGACTGGGTCTGTACATAGTTGATCATATAGACCGCACTCTCAAGAGCTTCAGCTGCATAGGGGAATTTAACGCCAAAGCCGTTATAGGCAGCAGAGATCTTCATCAGACCGTTGATCGCGCTGTAATAGGTCTCTCCTGTAGGATCATCTACGAGCTGCCCGGTCAAGGGATCGATGACCTTGTTATGCTCCCAGAGGCCGTTATAATCCAGGATCCAAGAGTTGAACAGCTCCTCAAAGGTCTCGACAAAGCCGCCGTCGGCGATACCGTCCTTGTCGGCATCGACAAACTCGCCGGTCTCAAGGCCAAGCTTATCGCGCTGAATGGCCTGATCGTCATGAGCACCGACGTCGTTACCTATTTTATAAGAATTGGTTCTTATCTTATTGGGAGAGGTATCCGTGGAGTCGGTATTGCCGTTCATCGTACAGATTATGTACTCGCGCCAGGCCTCAATAGTCTGAAGTCGCGTGGGAAACTGATCTATGGTAAGGCTTGCGGTAGGAATAACGAGGGAAACTGCCTGCATGGTGGCTCCACTCGTCAGTTGACGGGTAAGGGCGGTAGCAGAGGTGCCGGGCACCTTTCCGTATTCGCCTGCGACGCCGTTAGGCGCGTTCCACTTAGGGCTTGCGCCGAACTGCTTTAAGCAGGAGGTAGCCCATCCCAGGTCACGGGACTGACGGGAGGGCTGAATATCCGTACCCCACTGGGGATGATAAAAATATCCGTCCTCCGGGGACTGGAGCCCTCTTACCCACTCGATGACCTGCTCCTGCATCCACTGAGGCACCGCCTCGGAAACGCCGTCGGGATAGGCGCTATACATACCGGCGTTGCCAAAGAAGGCAAAGGCCTGCTGGGTGGACTCAAGGTCGGGAAGGAAGCCTTCGGCGGCAAGGGCGCTATTGGAATAATAGAAGCCGCCGGTGCCGGGATCGTAAAGATTTGCCATCCATATATAATATCTCTCGTCATAGAGATCGTAGTGAGCGAGAAGGGCGTCGGCAGCCTCCTGGCCGAGGATCTCTGCCACCTCCGCGAAATCGTTCTGCTTATCTATGGCCTCCTGCGCCTTCTTGGCATCCGACTTATCCATAGTTTCAAGCTTCACCGTTCCCGACTCGAACGTAACGCTGCCGGGGGTGACGTAATTATCGAGAAAATAGGTGTAGCACAGATTGCGGGTGAAGTGCTCAGACCAGTAAAGAGCAACGGAGGAGCCGTCACAGTAAATGATGTAACCGATCTCGTCGTCGTTGTTCGCCTTCTTTATTTCCTGATCAAGAATAGACTTTGCCGTAGCCGTAATAGTACGGTTGGTCTCACCGATAACCAGCTCGCCGGCGCCCTCGGTCTCATCGGCGTCGTCAAAAAGATAGAGGAACAGGTCGGCGCTTGCGGAATAGCTATCTTTAAGCTCCTTATAGTCGATGTGGTAGCTATCCTCCTCGGGCGTAATTATCTTCGTGAGCATAAGCTCGCCGGTCGGGGGATCGTCGCCGTTGCCACCGGGAGTATTACCGCCACCGGGTACAAGGCAGGATGTCAGCACGGTGCAGCAAAGCACGAGAAGCAGCACTGCGCTCAAAATTATTTTTTTCATAAAGCTCCCTTATTCTACGTTTTTTATTTTAGTATACCATTTTTAACAACTATAGTCAAATATATATAACTTGAAAACAGATATAAGTACAGATTATGCCCGGAGAAAGCATCTGCGGCGCCTGATATAATTCAAAACGCCGCAGAAGGGTTATAAATTTTACTCTGCCACGTAGGTCTTCTGGATCACCTCGACGGTAATGTCGTCAAGATAGTAGTCACAAACCAGATTTTTTACGCCGCTGATAGATGCGGCACCGTAACTCAGACCCTTGTTAGCTTCGTTGTAATAATTCTCGGTGGAGCCGACGAAGTCACCGTTCACGTAGAACTTGATCACGCCCGCATCCTTGTAGTACTCAACGCGGATCTTGGTCCAGCCGTCAACAAGAATGTTCTCGGCAATAGTAGCCTTAATGGCGCTGTCCTCAGCCTTTTCCCAGAAACGGAGCTTATAGGTTCCGTCGCCGTTGTCGGTGTAGGAGGTATTATAGGCTATTATCGTAGAAGCACTTGTATCGGTGCCGGTTTTGAAATAGCACTGCTGAGTTCTCTCGCCCGAAAGCTCGTTGAAGAATATGTCGTACTCCAGCACGTAGCAGTTACCGGAAACGTTAGTCTTGGAGGCAACGTAGCTGGAGGAGCTACCCGCCTCACTCTTCTTGGTAACGACGTTGAGCACCTTGCCGCGGTTAGCGCCGGTATCGTCCTCAACTATCTCCATCTTGTTACCGTAGGAGGAGGTATTTACCTTGGTGATCATGCCATTGGTGGTGGGAAGGCCAAGCTCGGAGTCCTCAAAATCGAAGAAGCCGGTGTGACCTGCAACCGCCGAGTTGGAAACCGAGGCGCCGCCGGAGGGGAAGGCCGTTTCGGTATCGGGAACAATGTCACCTTCTTCGTCCAGATACTCCTTATATTCCTTGGTGGGAACGAGGTTATCAAGGTACAGGCTGCAGCGCGAGGTAGCTACGAAGGTAACGTAGTCGTATTCCTTCCTCATATTATTGATCTCGTAGTAGGCCTCGCCTCTGCCGATCTCATCGTAGTCACCGTCGGTGCCCGAATAGATTATGCTCTTGCAGTAGGTATACTCGTCGTCATACTGATATCTGTAATACTCGAGGCGAAGTCCGGTCCACTCGCCCGTGGGGATATCCGTCGCAATAGCCTCGGCGGCAAGAGTCTCATTACCGTCAACGAGGCTCACCTCGTAGATCGATACGGTCTGAGCGGCGCCGCTGCCCTCGGCAACGAAGGACCAAGCTACGGGAGCGTTGGCAACCGTACCGTCAGAGAAATACATCTTGAACAGCTCGCCCGCGGTGGTGGGCTTAGCATAGAGCATAAACTCGTTTGCAAAGCAGTTATAGGGGGAGTTGACCGTGGAATTGACAAACTGCAGGGTCTTGCTGCCGCTGACGTAGAGCACCTTATTGTCGTCATCCTCAGGGTCGACGGTCACTGTAGCGCCACCGACATCCGACTTAAAGAGGCTGTCATCGGTCTCAAAGTCCTTGACGAGATAAGGATTAACTATATCCTCCTCGACGTAGGTCTTGCTGCTTTTCTCTGCCATGATGTTATCGAAGTACACGGTCTGGATGCAGGGATTCAGAGAATAGATAGTGACGTCGGTGTACTTGGTGCCGGGAGTCACTGGAGTCCCAAGACTGTCGTTTCTGCCATAGTAGTTCGTGCTGACCGCGCGAAGCTGCTCGTCGAGATAGACCTTGGCGACGACGTTCTCGGCATCAGAGGGGTAATATTCGACCTTTATCCTGTGCCACTCGTAAGGAGTGAAGTAAACGCCGAGATTCTGCTGCTTTCGGCTGGCACTGACGTTATTGTCGTCGCCAATCTTTATCATACCGTTCTCGGAGGTGAGCGTGAGCCTGTAGCAGGAGCCCATCGTTATCTGGAAGAGCACGGTGTCGATATTGTAGGACTGGAAATAAACGTCAAACTCCAGAGAATAGCAGCTGGAGCCATCGCCGCCCGCAGCAAACTTAACGGTATCACCGGAACCCGCAGCCGCAGCCACGAACTCAAGAGCGTTTCCGCCTCCGTAATTCTTACCGGAGGTATCAGCGGGAGGAGTCACAACGGTGAGCGAACCGGTGTTCATAGTGCTGCTGAGAACACAGTCGATATCGCTATCCGCGGTGCCGCTCTCATAATCCTCAAAATCGCGGAGCACGGCGTCGGATACGATCACGGAATCCTTGATAACGGGGCTGGCATTCTCGAATATCTCAAGGCAGACGTCCCAGTCGGAGTCGCGGTATATGGAGATATTTGCAATTCCGAGAGCGGAGCACATATTTCTTGTAATACCCGAAACCGCGATAGAGCCGCCGTTGATATCACCCTCGTTGGTTCCCGAAACCGCAACGGGTGCGCCCTGGGAGGTAGCGGGAACGCCCTCCCACATATAGCCGAAGGAGCCGTCGGGTTTTCTGAAGTTGACCGTCTTTATCGTAGTATTTCTGATCATCTCCAGGGCGTTTTCCTGCAGCATTGCGCGGAACTCTGCGGTAGCGTCAGGATCCAAATGATACTTATTGAGGTTAGTGAAGAGGTTGTTTACACAGACCCAGGGGTTGTAAACGTCAACCGAGTTGCTGGGTTTCTTACCCGTAACGTCCTCGCCCGGCTTACCGTTGGTAAGATTGACGTAGTTGATCATATAGATCGCGTTTCCGAGAGCCTCGCTGAGATAGGGGATCTTGATACCAAGGCTGTTATAACCGCCGGAGATCTTCATCAGACCGTTGATAGCGTCATAGTAGGTCACGCCGTTTTCCATATCGTCGATGGCCTTTGAGGGGTCGGTGGGATCGGGGCTCTTATAGGTCTCCCAGAGGCCGTTTTCAAGCTGCCAGAGATTGAACAGCTCCTCAAAGGTTTCGATAAAGCCGCCGTCGGCAATTCCGTCCTTGTTAGTATCCGGAAGCTCGCCGGTATCTACCGCAAGCTTATCTCGCTGAATTATCTGAGAAGACTGGGATGCAACGGTGTTCCCTATGGAGTAGGATTTACTTCTTATAAGGTTAGGAGTAAGGTCGTTTACATCGCTGTTACCGTTAAGATCGCAGATTATGTAGCTTCTCCAATTCTCAAGTGTTCTGAGTCTTGTGGGGAACTGGTCGACGGTAAGCACCGCCGCAGGAGTGATATAGGATACCGCCGTAGCAACCGAGTTTTCGGAGAGGCGGACGGTAGCGGCAACGCCGGGTACCTTACCGAACTCACCCTCGGTACCGTTGGGAGCGTTCCACTTAGGCTGAGAGCCGAAGTTCTTAAGAATAGTGGTAGCCCAGCCAAGGTCACGGGACAAACGCGACGCACCTACGGACGCCCACTGGGGATGATAGAAATATCCGTCAACGGGGGACTGAAGTCCGCGCACCCACTCAACGGCCTTTTCCTGCATCCACTGAGGAACGGCACCGGCAACGCCATTGGTATAAGCGCGGTACATACCGGCGTTACCGAAGAAGGCGAAGGCCTGCTGGGTGGACTCAACGTCGGGAAGGAAGCCGGGATTGGCAAGACCGCTATTGGAATAGTAGAATCCACCGGTTCCGGGATCGTAAAGATTGGCCATCCAGATGTAGTATCTCTCGTCAAAGAGATCGTAATGAGCGCGAAGGGCGTTGGCAACCTCCTCGCCGTACATCTCCTCAACGGCAGCAAAGTCATTTTCTTTATCTATCGCCTCCTGAGCGGCCTTGGACTCGGACTTATCCATAGTCTCCATAGCCAGCACACCCTCCTCGGCAGTATCGATGCCGGGGAGCACGAAATTCTCATGGAAGAAATCATAGGCGATATTGAACGCAAAGTGGTCGGTCCAATAAAGGGCGATGGACTTACCGTTACAGTAAATGATGTAACCGATCTCGTCATCATTATTAGCCTTCGCGATCTCAGACTCAAGCATGGACTTTGCGGTAGCGGTGATGGTACGGTTGGTCTCACCGAACACCAGCTCACCGTCGGACTCCGCCTCGTCTGTATCGTCGAAGATGTAGAGAGAAAGGCCGGCGTTGGCAAGATACTCGGAGCGGAGAGTATCGTAGTCGATGTCGTACTTCACGCCGTCGGGCTTGATAATACGGAACAGCATCATCGTTCCGCCGCCGATAGCAGGCTTCTTACCGTCGTCACCCTCGTTGCCGTCAGGTGGCGTGGTCACAAGGCACGCCGTAAGCGTAAGACAAGCGAGGAGGAGCAAGCAAAGAAGCGATAAAATTCGTTTTTTCATATTTTTCTCCTTTTTATGTACGGCGCAAATCGAGCGCCAAATTTTATATACAAACCGTCAGGGGCCTTCCGACCCATATTATTATAACATATTTTATATTACAAAATCAAGAGAGCGCACGGCGTAATACCTGCCAAACTTTATTTTGAAAATTTAGGCAAATTCAACAAACCGGAGAGAGCCGCAAAAGCATCGCCCCCCTCTGTCACGTCCCGTCGGATGCGGTTCGCAAAGAAGGCTTGCGGGCCACGCGCGCTCGTTTAGCGTGAGATCACTCGTGTTATTACTACCGCAAGTCGGCGTCACCAAACAAAAAAATGCGGCATTTTGCAAGCTCAACTTTACAAAACGCCGCATTCGCAGTAGTATTTACAACATTTTCAGTCCGATGTTATATTTCAAAATAGATCAGCTTTCATTAACGCTTTTCAAGTATACGTTATCAACGTAATAGTCGATAACGGTCTTGGAGGTCGCGAAAATGTAGAAGTACTCGGGAGCAAGGGAAACGTTGCTATCGTTCCAGCAAGCCGCGGTCTGCCCCTCCGTGTCACCGACGGAGATACCGGCGGTGCCCGACTCGGAGTCGTAAACCAGCTTAAAGGTGATCCAGCCCGACACGCTATCCACAGTCAGTATAGTGTTCTGAGCACCGGACTCCGGCTTCTCGGTGATCAAGAATCTGTAGGTTCCGTCACCGTTGTCCGATACAGTCGCGCCGAAAGCAAAGATAGTGGATTCGTTGCCGCCGCCGGCGCCTCTGACAGAGGCCTGAAGAACGGCACCGCTCTCGCAGTCCTCCACGTACAGCGAATACTGCACGGCGTAAAGGCTGCCTGCGGTATCTACCTTAGACCAAGCGAATTTGACCGTATTTCCTGCGTTTCCTGCGGCGGTACTTACCTTCAAGGCGCCATTCGTGCCGTTTTCGGGATCTCTTGCCACCTCGATGCTGTTGCCGTACTGATCCTTGTTAGGCGAGGTCGCAAGGCCGGGAATGGACGGAACGCCGTCGGCCACGCCCTCAAAATCAAAGGTTCCGTTGTGGTTATTTTGCGCGGGTGTGTCGCTTGATGCACCCGCAGAGGCGAAGGGAACGTCGGTATCCGGTACGACAGCACCGCTCTCGTCGATATACGCTTTATAAAGCTTCTCGGGCACGAGATCGTCCACGGAAAAGGCACGTCCCGCGGGATTTGCTATGCGGAGGCTTGAGAAATCGCGCTTCATATTGTTGATATCAAAGAAGCTGCGGCCTCTCGCGATGACGGTGGCCTCATCGCCGTCGATTTCATACAGAATACTGCGGCAATAGGTATAATCCGCATCGTACTGGCGCCTGTAATACTCAAATCGGAGCTCCACCCATTCGTCGGTGAAAAATCCGTCGGCAAGAGGCTCGTCACCGCGTCCCGCGAAGGTCAGCTCGTAGATAGCAAAATACTGGGAGCCGCCATCGGTGTATGCAACGACGGACCAGGCCGCCACCGCATAGCTCATATCGCCGTTGTCAAAGTAGATTCTTGCCACCTCGCCGTCGGCGCCCTCGGGCACGTAGAGCTTCATACCGAGGGAGAAGCAGTTATAATTAGGGTTGGTCACGCTTGTGGGCAGAAGCGCCACGGTGTACTCATCAAATGAGAGAACCTTATTCTCGCCGCCTGCGGGGTCTGCAGAAATGGACGCACCGCCGATATCAGCCGCAAAGAGGCTATCCGAGGACTCGAAGTCCTTTACGAGATAGGGCGTTTCCACCGTCTCCTCCTCGTAGGTAGCAGAATCCCTGACCGCAAGCACATTATCAAGGTAGACGGTCTGTACCGCCTCCTTAAGGGAGTTAAAGGTCGCCTGGGTGTAGGAGGTCTTGGGGGTAGCGGGTGTGGCGAGGCTGTCGTCCCTGCCGATATAGTTGTCACTGACCGCGCGGAGCTTGCCGTCAAGATATATCTTAGTCGCAACGCTTGCCGCATCGTCGGGGTAATACTCGATACGGACCTTGTGCCACTCGCGTGCGGCAAAGGCTATACCGAGGTCGTTGTTTATGGGAGAGGAGGAAATATTGTTGGAATCGCCGAGGTAGATATATCCGTCCTTCGCCGTGAAGGTGATGCGGTATGCGCCGCCGAGAGTCGCCTGCAAGAGAAGCATATCGCTGCCGTAATCCTCAAAGTAGACGTCGAACTCAAGGACGAAGCTGCTCTGCCCCGCTCCGGATACGCCAAAGTAAAGAGCGTCGTTGCCGGCCTTTGAAAGAGTCTTCAGCTGAAGCACCTTACCCTGCTCCGCGCCGCCGGCGCCGGGGGCCTCGGTAATCTCGATATAACCGGTACCAAGACCGGTGGTCAGAGCGTCGATGGCGCCGTTTCTGTCACCAACCTCGTAGTCCTCGAAGTCAACAGGGTCAATTTCAATCTCGCCGATGGGCGCCTTTACCACGGGAGAGAGCGAGCTCAGCAGGTCGATCAGCGCATCGCGGTCGGAGTCGTAGAACATCGGAATATTCTTAAGCCCAAGAGCGTAGCATATATTTCTCGAAACGCCGGAAACCGCCAGCGTACAGCCGTTCACGTCGCCCTCCTTCATACCGGGCACCGCAACGTTTGCTCCCTGGGACTTATACACGTTGCCGTCCCAGTTGTAGCCGAAGGAGCCGTCGTCACGCTTGAAAAGAAGGGTCTTTGCCGTGGTGGTCCTTATCATCGCGGGGGCGTTGGCAACAAGCTCGGCGCGCAGCGTCGCCGTTGTGCTCGCATCACCGCACGCGCTGAGATTAGTAAAGAGCTGATGCACCGCGATCCAGGGGTTGTAGACATCGACCACATTCTCGGGGCGCTTGCCCTTCAGGTCTGCGCCGGGTCTGCCGTCGGAGGCCGCGTTGAAGTAATTGATCATATACACCGCCTGGTCGAGAGCCGCGCCCGCGTTGGGGAACTCCACACCAAGATCGTTATATATGGAGGAAATCTTCATCAGACCGTTGATGGAGTCATAATAGGGCGCGCCCTCGGGATCTGCAACGGTGCCGTTTTCTCCTGCCGAAAGATTCTCCTCCCAGAGGCCGTTATACTCAAGCTGCCAGCCGTTAAGGATTTCTATAAGCGTTTCCACGTATCCGCCGTCGGCAAAGCCGTCCTTGTCGCCATCCTCAAGCTCGCCGAGAGAAAGTGCAAGCGCATCGCGCTGAAGCACCTGCTTTGCCTGAGCGGTGAGCTCGTTGCCGATGGAATAGGAGTCGATTCTGATTTTATTAGGGGTAAGATCGTCGGGCGCGGAGTTGCCGTTGAGGTCGCATACTATGTAGGATTTCCAGTTCTCTAACGTTTGCAGTCTTGCGGGGTAGACATTAATCTCTGCGCTATCAACTGCGGCGGCCACCGCCGCGGTAACGGAAGCACCGGAGAGCGGCAGGGTAAAGGCCGTCGCGTTAGGGGGCGCGCCATACTGACCCTTGGTGCCGTCGGGCGCGTTCCACTTGGGCTTTGCACGCAGAGCGGTGAGCAGGGAGGTTGCGAAATTCAGGTCACGGGAGAGTCGTGAGGTGCTGATGCTCGTGCCCCACTGGGGATGGTAGAAGTATCCGTCATCGGGGGACTGAAGCCCCTGCACGAAGGTCGTTATCTGCGCCACCATCTCCGCAGGCAGCCCCTTGTAGTAGCTGTTATCATACTTCTGGAAAATACCGATATTGGCAAGCAGGCCGAGGGCCTGTGCCGTAGACTCAACGTCGGGAAGATAGCCCTCGTTTGCAAGAGCACTGTCGGAAAAATAGAAGCCGCCGGTGCCGGGATCGTAGAGCGAGCCAATCCAGAGATAGACCTCCTTGCCATATATATCGTAATGAGCGCGGAGAGCGTCGGCCGCCTCCTGGCCGATAAGAGTCGCTGCTTCGGCAAAATCAGCGTCGCGGATAAGCTCCTCCTCGGCCTTCTTTGCTTCGGATTTTGACACCTTTGCGCTTTTCACCGTACCGGCCTCAAAGGTGGTAATACCCTTCTCTATCACGTTATCCAGCAGATAATCATAAGCGTTCTGCTTCATAAAATCGTCGCTCCACCAAAGCGCCAGCGATGAGCCGTCGGAATAGAGTATGAAGCCCACCTCGTCACCTACAAGCCACGAGAGGAGCGCATTTTTCGCAGTAGCGGTAAGCGCGCGGTCGGCATCGCCGATAATAAGCTCACCCTTACCCTCTCCGCGACTCTCGTCGTCGTACACGTCGAGCATAACTCCCGCAGAGGCAAAATAGGCGTTCTTCAGCGCAAGGTAATCAAAGCCGTAGTCGGCATCCGCCGGACGAATGATAGTCACAAGACCACCTTCCTCCTCCGTGTTTCCCCCTCCACCGCCCGGAGCTACCAGGCAGGATAGGAGCGCAGCACAGCTCAGCGCCAGTACACAAAGAAGCAAAAGTAGTTTTTTCTTCATATAAATCTCCTCTCATATACCGCGCCGCACAGACCGGCGTGGCCGAATATAATTTTACAATATAAATATACAATGAAATAAAAGTAAAGTCAATAATTTTCTCGTACGCACCCGCAAGGCACTCAACGCAGAGGCGAAAGTGCGCGCTGCATTACCGTTTTTTAGCAAACACACAGATAAATAAAAAAGAAAAACGGCGATAAATGCAAAGCTTAATTTACAAAATCGCCGTTTTCAATTATATATATCGAAAAATCACTTAGCCGCAGCCTTGCGCTTTCTGTTCTCCTCAAGCTCCTCAAAAATCTCAAGAAGCACGTCAAAATCAGAATCGCGATAGATGGGTATATTCTTGACTCCAAGGCCGTAGCACATATTTCTCGTGATGCCGGAGACGGCGATAGAGCCGCCGTTTATATCGCCCTCTACGGTCTCGGGAACCGCAACGGGAGCCGCCTGAGAGCGGGAGGGGCTGAAATTCCAGGTGTAACCGAAGGAGCCGTCAGCCTTGGCGAAGCTTACCGACTTTGCCGTGGTGGTACGGATCATCTGCGCCGCATTTGCCTTCAGCTTTTCCTGCAGGGCGGTACGCTCCTCCTTGGAGTAGAATTTATCAAGATTGGAAAATATTGCCTGCACGGCGACCCAGGGGTTATAAACGTCCACCGAGCCGTTGGGGCGTTTGCCCAGCACGTCGGGTCCGGGACGTCCGTCCTCGTGCTCACCGAGGAAGGCCGCCATCTTAATGGCTGAATCGAGAGCCGCCGCGGCATTGGGGAGCTTCACACCGAGAGAGTTATAAGAGGTGGAGAGCTTCATCAGGCCGTTGATGGCATTGTAATGAGCCGCGCCGTTTTCGTCTGCCATGGGATTGCCATCCGCGTCAAGAACGTGATTTTCCTCCCAAAGGCCGTTATAGGGCAGCTGCCACGCGCCAAACACCTCGCAGAAGGTAGCGATAAAGCCGTTGTCCGCGATGCCGTCACCGTCGGAGTCGATCAGCTCGCCTGTTTCAATACCGAGCCGCTCTCTCTGCTTTATCTGTCCGGCCTGAGCGTTCATATTGTTACCTATAGGATAGGACTTGCTTCTTATAAGATTCGGGGTAAGATCGTCGGGGTCCGCGTTGCCGTTGAGCTCACAGACGAGATATTTTCTGAAATTCTCAACAGTCCTGAGTCTTTCGGGATAAACCGAGGCTGCCGCGGACGCCCCCTGCTCGCCCTCACCTGCGCTCTTTGCCAGCGCACTTTCAGGAGGCGGGCCGAACTCGCCCTTATGGCCGTTGGGAGTATCCCACTTGGGCTTCGAGCCAAAGTCCTTCAGCGTTGAGGTCGCCCAGCCGAGGTCGCGGGACAATCTCGAGGGAATAATATCCTTGCCCCACTGGGGATGATAAAAATATCCGTCCTCGGGGCACTGAAGGGGCTTTACGAAGGCTATGATCTGATCCTTCATCCACTGAGGATAGGCGTCATTTATGGAAGCGTACTTCCTCGTCATACCGGAATTGGTAAAGAAGGCGAGGGCCTGCTTTGTGGACTCAAGATCGGGAAGATACCCTTCGTTGTTCTGTGCGCTCTTCGAGTAATAGAAGCCGCCAATCTCGGGGTCATAAAGGCTTCCCATCCATTTATAATACCTGTCGTCGAAAAGAGCGTAATGGTCGCGGAGAGCGTCCGCCGCATCCTTGCCGATCAGCTGCTCCACCTCGGCGAAATCCGCCTCTCTTTCCTTTGCCTCTGCGGCTAGCTTTTCCGCTCTTATCACCGCCTTCTGCTCGGGGGTAAGCTTCTTTTCCATAATTAAATTCTCCTTGATTTAAGCCTTTTTATTATTTTGAGCCCTTCTGTTGGACTCCTCAAATATCTCAAGACAAACGTCCCAGTCCGATGCGCCGTATATGGGGATCATCTTAATTCCAAGACCCGTACACATACACACGGTGATACCTCTCACGGCAATACAGCCGCCGTTTACGTCGCCGCCCTTGAAGCCGGGAGGCGAGACCTTCGCCCTCTGCGATACGGTTCCGCATTCTCCCCAACGGTAACCGAAGGAGCCGTCTGCCTTCTCAAAGCCGCGGGTCTTCTCCGTCGTGGCGCGTATCATTTCCGCCGCGTTGCTCTTAAAGCTCCTGCGAATATCCGCCGCAAGCTCCGGGTCGTAGAACCTCTTTATGTTTGAGAGCAACGAGCCAACGCTGACCCAAGGGTTGTAGACGTCAACCGAGTTTGACGGCTGCTTGCCCATAATATCGGGGCCAGGGTAGCCGTCCTCGTGCTCGCCAAGGAACTTCACCATATATATCGCCATCTCCAAAGCGCGCTCGGCGTGGGGATATTTTATGCCGAGGCTATTATATGAGCCGGAGGTCTTCATCAGGCCGTTTATCGCGTTGTAGTAGGTAACGCCATTGCTATCGGCGACAGGATTACCGTTTTCATCAAGGGAAAGGCACTCCTCCCACAGGCCGTTATAAGGTAACATCCAGCCGTTGAAAAGCTCCTCAAAGGTACGGATAAAGCCGTTGTCAGCGATTCCGTCGCCGTCGGAGTCGACGAGCTCTCCCGACTCAATGCCCAATCTTTCCCTTGCAAGTATCTGATTCGTCTGCGCACCGACGGTGTTGCCGATACTATAGGAATTAGTGCGTATAAGATTCGGCGTAAGATCCTTGGGATCCTCGTTACCGTTGAGCTCGCAAACCAGATATTTTTTCCAGTCCGCAACGGTTCTGAGCCGTTCGGGATAGACCGAAAACGATGAAGCATCCGAAGACATCTGCGCCGACCTTATCATACTCGGCGCTCCGCGCTCGCCCTTGACTCCGTTTGGAGCATCCCATATCGGCACCGCGCCAAAATCCTCGAGCGTCGCCGTAGCCCAGCCGAGATCCCTACCCTGTCTTGAAGGGACGATGTCCCTTCCCCACTGCGGGTGATAAAAATAACCGTCCTCAGAGGACTGAAGCCCTCTGACCCAGCCGTTTATCTGCTCGCGCATCCACTCTGGGTAGGCCTCGATGAGGCTTGGATAATCGGTGGTAAGCCCGGTAAGCTGGAAGAAGGTTATCGCCTGCTTTGTGGATTCCACGTCGGGGAGGTAGCCCTCAGTATCTCTGGCAATATCGTTGAAATAAAAGCCGCCAACGGAGGGGTCGTAAAGCCCTGCAAGCCATTTATAGAACCTATCGGTATAAAGTGCGTAATGCGCCCTGAGGGCATCGGCGACCTCCTTGTCAAACTGCTGCTCAAGCTCGGCAAAGCGAGCCTCTCTCCTTGCGGCTTCTGCGGCGCGCTGCTCTGCTCTTTTCGCAGTGCGCTCCTCGGCAGTGAGCTTGTTTTTCATAATTTTCTCCTTTACGCCTGCGTCAAATGGGCATTTTCAGCGCCCTCTTGCGCTTCACCATATTTTAACATACATTTTACGCGAAAGTCAACCGCTATTCATTCGTCAAATGCGACAAACTTCTCCGCGCAAATTGGTTATAATTGCTAAAAATCCCACTGTCGCCGAGGATCGGTGCACTCACGAAAAAAACACTTGATTTTTTTCGGATTTTGTGGTATGCTAATGTTAATAAGAATGAAAGGAGTGGCGGAATGAATCTTCAGGAATCGGGCGAGATGTATCTTGAGACCATACTTCTGCTCAGCCAGCAGAAGGCCAACGTGCGAGCCATTGATATTTGCGACCATATGGGATTTTCCAAGCCAAGCGTCAGCCGCGCCGTCGGGCTTTTGAAGTCGGGCGGATATATAACCGTCAACTCCGACGGCTACATCACCCTCACGGACGTTGGCGCCGAGGTTGCCAACAAGATGTACAGCAGGCATAGGCTACTGACCGCGTTCCTCGTTTCTCTGGGTGTATCCGAGGACGTTGCAACCGCGGACGCCTGCAAGATCGAGCATCATATAAGCGAGGAGTCCTTTGAGGCGATAAAGGCAAAGTTGGAGAGCCGCTGAGGCGATCGGCTGTAAAATGACAAAAAGAGCGTTTCGTTGCGAAACGCTCTTTTTGTTTACAACGGCATCAGCGGCAGAAGCATCATCATAATCGGCATTGTAACTATGCTGAGAATGGTACTGAGCAGGACGGTGTTTGCCGCCTCACGCTGGCCCTCGCCTATTATCTCCGCGAAATTCAACACTATCGACGCCGCAGGACAGGCACAGATAATAAAGAAAGCGGAGCGCAGCTCAAGAGAGAGCGGCAAAAAGGCAACCGCGAGGAAGGCCACCGCCGGCATCACCAGCTGCTTTACCGCCACGGTAAGATAGATACGCAGGTCGGTAAACATCGGCAAAAATTTCATCGTGGCAAGTCGCATACCCATTATCAGCATAGACAGCGGCGAGCACATCTTGCCGAGTATGGTTATCATGCTCATAAGATCCGCCTGAATGGGAAGCTCGGTCACGAAAAGTATCAGCGCCACGGCGGTGCCTATCATCGCAGGATTGATAAATATCTTCTTCGGGGAAATGTACTTCGGATCCTGGGCGATAATCGCAGAGCCGAGGGTCCAGCCCGAAACGTTCATCACCACGGCGAAAACGGTGGTGTAGATTATCATACCCGGTGCCTGCTCGGGCATCAGCGCCTCAATGACGGGAATACCGAAGAAGGCGCAGTTAGCAAAGGAGGTGGCGATGGTCATAATGCGGTAGACCGGGTCCTTGCACTTCTTTCTCAGCACAAGGTAGGCCGCCGATAGCATAAGCAGCATTATCCCCACCGAAAGCAGAGCGAATATTCCTATGTCGGCAAGCTTTTCCGGAGAATACTCCGCGCTCTTGAAGGTGTAGACCGCGAGGCAGGGCTGGCAGACGAAAAGAAGCACCTTTGAAAATCCCGAGATACATTCCTCGCTAAGCATTTTCTTTTTTATCATAACGTATCCGGGAACAGCGGTCAGCAAAAGCACCGCAACGGCAATAAACGTTATAAATATAACTTCAATTATCAATTAAATTCGCCTTCTTTCAGAATCCGTTTATAACGAGGTCGTTGTTTTTTGGGATAAGCGACACGTCTATCACTTCGTATTTTTCGGTAAATCTCACGTCCTCGGACAGCTCGGAGAGAGAGAGGGCGTAGAGGTAGGTCGCGGCATCGGAGTAAAAGTCCGAGAAGAACTGATTCTCGCTATCGGAATAGGCACCGCTTACCGGAGCGTACTTATATATGAAGCAAAGCCCCACGGAGCACTCCACCTCGGCAAAATCGCCAAGCTCCATAGCGTATGCCTTATCGACTATCGCGGGGTGATAGGAATAAAAGCTCGCGGTCTCGGTGGCGGCGGGATTGAAGTAGTAGCCCTTATCGAGCATTTCTTTATCGCCGTCGCTTTTATCAAGGTAAAGCTCGAACATTTCCGGGCTTATCGCGCCGTCCTCACCGTTTTCACGAGCGGCAATTGCGGCACGCAGACGGGCGGTCAGATCCTCGCGCTCTGCACGCTCCTCATCGGTCAAAGGACGCATCACGTATGCGCCGTCCTCGTAAACGGGATTGCCCTCGGAATCAAGGAGAAAGGTCTCCTCGGTACGTATAAAGAGAAGCGACACGTGGGTATAGGTTTCAAGATATTTGTCACACTCGGTAGGGTAATATGGGAGATTCTCACCGCTCTCGCCGTAGATCATCGTCTTTGCGCCGGCGGCCTTGTAGAGGATCTCACAGCCCTTGAGAAAATCGTCGTAATCGAAGCCGTATCTCTCGGCGAGCTCGTTGAATTTTTCCTTGGAACCCTCCGCCTTGTAAGTCAGCACCTGCTCTGCCGCAGCTCTCACCTCAGCCTTCTCCTCTCTGCCGTAATCACCGTAGCTGAGATAGAGATCGCAGGCCACGAGAAGCCCTGCCACGTATTCGCGGAAGCTATCATTAAGCAGCTCGCCGTAGGTCTTGCCGCTCTCCGACTCCGTCATCCAGAAATACTTGCTGTCGTAGACTCTCACCCCTGACGCCTCCAGCGACGCCATATATTCGGGCTTATAGGCAGAGGCGAGGAAGCTCAGAGTTCCCTCGTCGATATAGGTTCCGCCATAGCTCGCGAGTGTCCTCGCGCTTCTCACGCCGAGGATTATCCCAAGCGTACCGCCGAGAACTATAACGAAAGAGAGGAAAATGCAAACAAATATTGTCAAAAAACGGTTATTTTGCTTCTTCCCCGGACTCGCGCTCGGCATAGCCTTTGCCACTGTTTTCTTGTCTTTCATTTTCTATTCCTTACCAATCCTTGCATTATTGTAGCAGATAAGCACCCGCTTTGCCTCAGCAGAAACGTCACCCGACGCACGCCAGACAACACTGCCTCCACCCGGTGTAAAGCGCATTCCGGGGAAGGAGGCAAACACCTCGGACCAAAGGGCAAGATCCGGCTTCCTTTGCGTAAAGGTTAGCACGTTTCCTCGTGCCTCCACGCGCTCGATGCTTGCCTGCTCGGAGAGCGACTTTGTGAGCGCAACGGAGAGCAGACGCTCCACCGGCTTCGGCATATCACCAAAGCGGTCAATAAGCTCGTCTGCCACGTCCTCCGCATCCTCGGGGGTCTGTATCAAGGATATTTTTTTATACATTTCCATTCGCTCGGAGGCGGATTCAACGTAGGTCTGCGGTATATGAGCGTTTATCTTCATATCCACCACAGCCTCCGCCCTGCTCTCCAAGTAGACACCGCGCTCCTCAAGCACAGCCTCGTTGAGAAGCTTGACGTAGAGGTCGTAGCCGACGCTCTCAATATATCCGTGCTGCTCCGCACCGAGAAGATTGCCCGCGCCACGGATCTCAAGGTCACGCAGGGCTATCTTGTAGCCTGCGCCGAACTCGGCGTACTCCTTGATGGCTGTAAGCCGCTTTTCAGCCTGCTCCGAGAGAGCCTTTCCGGGCTTGAAGGTAAAGTAGGCGTATGCCTGCCGCTCGCTTCTTCCGACCCGCCCACGTATCTGATGGAGCTGGGAAAGTCCGAAGCGGTCGGCGTTTTCTATTATCAGCGTGTTCGCCATTGGCAGGTCAACACCGGTTTCGATTATCGTCGTGCATACCAGCACGTCTATCTCGCCTCTGACGAGAAGCTGCCATATATCCTCCAGCTCCTCCTTTTCCATCTGTCCGTGGGCGTAGGCAATCCTGGCCTCGGGGAACTCACCCATAAGGCGCCCGGCCACAAGATCGATGGTTTCGACCTTATTATAAAGGTAAAGCACCTGGCCGCCCCTGGAAAGCTCGCGGCGAATAGCGTCGAAAATGACCGTATCGTCGTGCTCGAGAACATAGGTCTGTACGGGTCGGCGCTCGCCGGGAGCCTCGTCGAGAATTGATATATCGCTGATTCCGCTCATGGCCATATTCAGCGTTCTCGGTATTGGAGTTGCCGTCAGGGTAAGCACGTCAACGTTCTTCGCCATTTCCTTGAGCTTTTCCTTCTGTGCAACACCGAATCTCTGCTCCTCATCGATAACGAGAAGGCCGAGGTCGCGGAACTCCAGCTGCTTTGATAAGAGCTTGTGAGTGCCGATAAGTATATCAACGTCACCGCGCTTTGTGCGGCGAAGGATTTCGGCCTGCTCCGAGGGCTTCTTGAATCTGGTGAGCATTTCCACAGTCACGGGAAAATTACGCATTCTTGAGAGGGCGGTGCTGTAATGCTGCATAGCGAGAATGGTGGTGGGAACGAGAATTGCCACCTGCTTTCCGCCCATTATCGCCTTGAAGGCCGCACGGAGCGCAACCTCGGTCTTTCCGAAGCCAACGTCGCCGCAAAGAAGCCTGTTCATCGGTATCGGCCGCATCATATCCGCCTTTATCTCCGAGATGGCAAGGCTCTGGGACGCAGTTTCCTCAAACTCGAAGGTGTCTGCAAAGGCGTATTCAAGGTCGGAATCCTCGGGGAAGGCAAAGCCGGGGCGCCTCTGCCGCTCTGCATAGAGGGCTATCAGCTGCTTTGCAATATCCTTAGCGGCGGATTTGGCGCGGGATTTCGTTCTGTGCCATTCGGTTCCGCCCATTTTAGAGAGCTTGACCTTGCCGTCCTTGTCCCGCTCTCCGATGTATTTGCCTATCATTTCAAGGCGGTCGCAGGGCACGAACAGCTTATCCGTACCCGCGTATTTTATGGTAATATAATCCTTGGTGATACCGTCCACGGTCACCGTCTGCATTCCCTCGAAAAGGCCGATGCCGTAATTTGCGTGAACCACGTAGTCACCGGGCGACAGGTCGGCGTAGCTCATCAGCCGCTTTCCCGCACCCGCCTGACGGAGGATACGCTGACGGCGGCGATTGGACATAACAGCCTTGCCCGTGTCCTTTTTCATCGAAAGGAGGGCTATTCTCGGAGAGATAAGGTCAAAGCCCTGGATATCCGAGCAGGTGATGAATATTCTGCCGGCCTCGGCGGCTCTGACCTCCTCAACGGAGGAAAGTGCGGAAACGGCGTAGCCGTCATCGAGCAGAGCCGAGGTAAGCGACTTAGCACCTGTTTCATTCTCGCAGGCGAGCAATATGCGGTAGCCGCCCTTGCGTAGGGAGGTAATATCCTCTCTGAGCATAGAGGGGTTGTCGCCGTAGGAAACCGTCCTTCTGCAGCGGAAGCCGAAAAGGCCGCTGAGCTTCACCGTGCCAACACCGCCGGAGAAGGGATTAAGATGAACGGTAAGTGAGCCCTCCAGCGCCTCCCGATAACCGGCAAGCCCCGATACGTAGCTTGCGGCACGCTCGGAAACCAGTCCGGAGCTGATGAGCCCTGCGCGCTCGCCTTCTATATACTCGGTATGCTTTTTCAGCTCGTCTGCACAGCCAGAGGTGCCAACGATGAGAGTCACCGTGCGTCTGTACTCCCGAAGGTGTGAATAAAGGTCAAACTCTCCGCCGTGGATAAGGCCGAGATACTTGTCGCGGAAGTCCACAGTACCGTCTGCGGAGAGTATTCCGCGCTCGCGCACAAGCTTCTCGCGGGTGAGGTCGTCCCTCGCGGCGGCGATAAGCTTCTCCACCTCTGCCAGCATCCGCGCCCTTGCCTCTTTATTCACCACCACCTCGGCGGCAGGCAAAAGCTCCATACCCTCGCAGGGGCCAACGCTCCTCTGGGTTATAGGGTCAAAATAGACAAGGCGATCCACCTCGTCACCGAAAAATTCAACTCGGACGGGCGCATCGGTCTCACCGCCCCAGAAATCAACTATACCTCCTCTGCGGGAGAACTGTCCCTTGCCGTCCACGGTGTCCACCGTGGCAAAGCCGAGAGAAACAAGACTTTGGCATAGGTTCTCCGGTGGCAGGATCTGTCCGACGCTTACCCCCACCGCAAGCTCACGGAGCCGCGCCGGAGAAAGTGTGTAGATAGACGCGGCCGAGGGGGTGGTAACCACCGCGTCGCAGGAGTTTTCGGCTATGCTATGAAGCACCGATAGCCTCTCACGGTCAACGTCGTGAGAGGCTCGGATATTATAAAAGACAAGGTCGCGCTTTTTGTAGCTCTCGGCGCGAAGGCCGCTGTCGGTGAGCAGGGCTACAAGCTTCTCCCTCTCGGCCTCGCTCTCCGTGACAACAAGCACGGGAGCGCCGGACAGCCGCCTTGCCTCGAGGACAGCCTCGGCAATAAAGGCCCCCTCAGCGCCGCCGGTCAGACCGTTTACCGCGATCGGCAGGCACTCCTCGGAATGAAAGCTCGCTCTGAGTGAACCGACAAAGCCGTCAAACTCTCCATCCGCTCTTATAAGCTCGGTCAGTCGCTTCATACACCGTCCATTCTGCTGCTTTTCACAGCGTTATGTGAAGTTATGTTTACAAAAATAGTTATTTAGAATACTTGTTCATTGCGGCGTCGATGTTCCCGCCGATGATATCCTCGGTGGCAGCGGCGATATCCGCAAAGCGCTCGGCGATCTTCGCAAGATCGCTCTCCGGAAATTTGCCGAGCACGAAGTCCACCAGATCATAGTCGGGCGAGGGCTTTTTTCCGACGCCTATCTTGATCCTCGGGAAATCCTCAGAGCCGAGATGTGCTATGATGCTTTTGAGGCCGTTGTGGCCGCCCGCTGAGCCCTTACGCCTTATGCGTATGAAGCCGGGATCAAAGCTTATCTCATCGTGAAGTATGAGAACACGCTCCGGGGGTATCTTATAAAACGCCGCCGCCTCACCTGCCGCAACGCCCGAATTATTCATAAGGGTCGTAGGCTTCATCAGCAAAACGCGGGTGCCGCCGACGGTAGCCTCGCCAACGGTGGCGTGGAACTTGACTCTGTCAATGCGGGTACCCCAGCGCTCTGCAAGGTGGTCAATGGCCAGGAATCCTGCATTGTGCCGCGTGCGCTCATACTGCTTGCCGATATTGCCAAGCCCCACCACGATAAAGCTGACGGGTGCGGCCGCAGGCGTAGCCTCTATTTTCTTGAAAAGGTCGAAGATATTGTTCATTTTTATTTCATCCACTCCTCAAAGGCCGCGTCGGAGGGCATAACGAAGCCACCGCGAGGCGAAAGTGTTACACTTCCGAGGGCAGGGCCGTCGGGCAGACAGGAGCGCTTGAACT
>CAZABU010000002.1:44330-73165 GCA_964483225.1 uncultured Ruminococcus sp.
GCGGCGCAGGAAAATGCGCAGCCAGCCGTCAACCGTATCGGCGTCAAAGGTTCCCGCAAAGGCGTATTTTGCCATTCTGGATATCTTCTCGGGAGCAAATCCGTATCGCACGAGATAATAGAGGAAGAAATCGTGAAGCTCATAGGGGCCGACGATACCCTCTGTGCACTGTGCGATCTCGCCGTCCTTCGGGGGAAGGAGCTCAGGACTTACGGGAGTGGCGAGAACGTCGCGAAGCACCTCCGCGACAGCCGTCCTGCCTCCGGCCTCGTAATTATCTGCCGCGTGAGCAACCATATGTCGCATCAGGGTTTTGGGCATGGCGGCATTGACACCGTACATCGACATATGATCGCCGTTGTAGGTAGCAAAGCCCAGAGCAAGCTCGGAGAGGTCACCCGTTCCAACAACGAGAGCGCCCTCTGCGTTAGCCACGTCCATAAGAATCTGCGTACGCTCACGCGCCTGGGCATTCTCAAAGACCACGTTATAGTTTTCGGAATCGTGACCGATATCTGCAAAATGCTGAGTCACCGCCGCCTTGATATCAATGCAGCGAAGGTCAGCTCCAAGAGCCTCGGAAAGCTTCTCCGCATTACCCTTCGTGCGCTCGGTGGTACCGAAGCAGGGCATGGTTATGGCAATAACCCTCGCGGAATCAAGCCCGCAGAGCTCGACAGCTTTGGCCGCCACAAGCAGGGCGAGGGTGGAGTCAAGACCGCCGGAAACGCCGAGTACGGCACCGGTAGAACGCGCGCGCTTTATACGCTCGGCAAGGGCGCGCGACTGCATATTGAAAAGCAGCTCAAGGCGCTCTGCCCTCTCTCGCTCACATTCGGGAATGAAGGGCGAGGTGGGAATATTTCTGGTAAGGGTGGTATCGGATTCCTCAAGGGTGAAGCAGGAATAGCAGTAGTCGTCATCATTACCCTCAAAGCCACCCCGACGGAGCCTCTCCGCAACGGTAAGAGCCATATCGCACTCGGATATAAGAAGCCCTCCGTCGGAAAAATCGCCGCACCTGCCAAGGCTCTTTCCGCACTCATAAATTCCGCGATAGCCGGAATATACACCGTCGGTACCGCTCTCGCCTATGCCGGCGTTGGCAGTAACGATCGCCGCGCAAAGACGGCGGCTCTCGGAGAGCATAAAGATGTCTGTGACCTCTGCCTTGCCTGCGGCGCAGGGGGCGGCTGTGGGGTTCACGATAAGAGTCGCGCCAGCCAAGGCGTGGAACTGTGCGGGGGAGATGGGCGCGGATATCTCATCACCGATGGCAACACCGATTATCAGATCGGTAAAGCTCTCGTCCTCGGAGAATAGAAGCTCACCGCCCATACGGGTCTCTCTGCCGGTAAACACGACGGAGCTCGCCCCCTCCGATGCAGGGGTAAACCATCTCTTTTCCTCTGCGGAGAGCACAGTCTTTTGCACAATACCGAGCAGGCCGCCCTTGTAAACGGCGGCTACGGCATTATATACGGCACCGCCGATATTAACCGGCAGACCGATGAAGGAAAGCACCTCAAGCTCCTCGGTCAGTTCTATGAATCTGTCAAGCTCGCGCTCCGCCGCAGAAAGCAGGCGGGACTGTCTGAACAGGTCGCCGAGCGTAGCACCGGTGAGACAGAGCTCGGGGAATACCAAAACCTTTACTCCGCTCTCCGCCGCGCGTTTTGCCTCGGCCACGCAGGAATCGCAGTTGCCCGACACGTCCCCTACCCTTATGGCGGGAGCGGAGGCTGCGACCTTTATAAATCCATCTTTCATTTTTATCTTCCTTTCGGGTATCAGTCCTCACCCTTTACAAGGATAAGCTCCTTTGCATAGGGCAGCTTTTCTATACTCTCGCATAGGGTGTGCCACTCGGCGAGCTTATGATGGCGTCTTGCATAGTAAATGTTGATGAGCACCTCGTAGTTCATTGTAACGGTACGCATCTGATTGAAGGAGGAGGGCAGGAGCTGTATCATATTATGCCAGTGCTGCTTTTCCTTCGTTTCGTTGAACTTCACTCTCTCGGACTCAAGGTAGGCGATGACGGCGTCAAGAGCCGCAAGACAGTCCTCGCTCATTCTGTCGCAGGAGAAGTCCTCGCGGGAGAACTCCTTTGCCTGGATCTTGTGCATAGTGGAGGTGGAATTTGCCACCGTACCAACCTTGTAGGTGTCGAACTCCTTCCACCAATAAAGCGGAGCGGTTATATCCATAGAAACGATGACCTGGCGCAGGAATTTTCTGTGATCGGAGCCTGCCTTCGCCAGCCTCGAGGCAAGGGAGAGATCATTCTCTCCGAGAACGAAGTTGCCGTCCTCGTCATAGGCGGAATCCATTCGCGCCCAGCTGTTCATGGGATTTCTCGCACCCCTGATGGCATTCTCCAAATTCATTACCGAAACTCTTTCCACTAAAATCATGTCGCTTCCTCCGAGTAAAAATATTTTAACCATTTTATTTTATCATATAACTAAAGAAAAGTCAACCGCAGAGCGGAAAATAAATCGACCGACTTCTTCAACTTCTTCGCTTATCTGAACGGAGGAGAAAAAATCCCAAAACGTATTTACTTTCAGATAAAGATGTGGTATAATAAATCAACGGACGCGCGCTATGCGCAGAGCGAATGGGACGTCTATTGGTTTGAAAAGAACGTTTTCGGTGATATTGCAGCTATATACAACAGCCTCGGAGTGAAGATTGTAAGATATTCCTACGATGCTTGGGGAGAAATAACCGAGCACGTTACCGCAGGCTATGAAACCTCTACAGCGCTGACCAATAGCTTCAAGTACAGAGGCTATTACTTTGACAACGACCTCGGACTCTACTACCTCAACGCAAGGTATTATGACCAGAATACCTTTAGGTTTATAAACGCCGACGGATATGTTTCAACCGGCCAAGGTCTTCTCGGCAACAATATGTTCGCCTATTGTAACAACAACCCGATTATGTATGTTGACCGTTCGGGGGAGTTCCCGTGGCTTATTCTTGGTATTTTTGTAGTTACAACAATTGCCGGGGGACTTTTAGGTGCAAAGTCAGATGCTATATTAGGAGCGGCTTCAAACGAGAATAATCCTCCAACTGTTGACAATTCTTTATCGAAAGAACCATCGCAAAGTTTAACAACAGCAGCTAAAGTTAAAAATATTGTAATCGGAGCCAGCCTTGGTTTTGCCGCCGGAGGCGCAATAGTAGCAACCGGTGGAGTATTTTTGGGTGCTGCCAAAGGCATAGGTGTTTCTTACTTAGGAGTAACCGCACTTCAAGGATTCGCCATAGGTGCTCTTGCCTTTGATCTATCGGCAGTCGGTATCTTGCCCATATTCGGAATCGAAATCGAGCCAATAGAATATGAGGCGCCGACCCCACCTGTAATACCTTGATTTTCGATTACATTTGCTCACGAGGTGCTATTATGATAGAATTTAACGGTAATTTATCAGGCGAATGCAAAAAATTTTTATTAAAAAAACAAATCAAAATGCAGACAATCGCTTCTGTTTTTACGGCGATTTTATTCTCTGTGCCGGTAACTTTTCTTTCCATTTACGTAAAACCACTATTCGCTATATGCTTCGTACCGCTTGTTATGCTTGTTGTTTTTTCAATGATACCTCCCAGCAAAAGCGATCAGAAGATTTTTATGCCGAAACGAGTGTATATAGATTTGGAAGAGGAAACTATCGTACACGAATGCGAAAAAATGGAACGCTTCCATATGTTGAGTAGCATAATAAGAATTATTGACTACGGTGACTGGTATTATTTTGTTTTTGATTATGAAGACAGAGATCCGTATTTCGTATGTCAAAAGGATCTTATAACCCAAGGAACTTTGGAAGAATTCGAGAATCTCTTTGAGGGAAAAATCGAAAAAGCAGAGAAATAGCAAGCAACCAACGCAAGAGCCCGACTCCCTCGGGCTCTTTTTCTTTTAGAAAAAACGGAGCCGCGGCCAACAAGCCGCCGGGCGAAAACCGAAAATTGTAAATTTTTGAAAATTACTATTTATTTTTCGGAAAAAGTATGATATAATGATATAATCCGTTAGTGTGCCATATTGGCGATGGCGGTGTAAAAAAGCGGATTTTTTCCGCAGCGAGAGGCAAAATATGAAAAAGGAATGTAACGAGCTTTCCTGCCGCAGGGGCCGCGTCGGCGGTCAGGCTGTGCTGGAGGGCGTAATGATGAAGGCGGGCGAGCACACGGTCACCACCTGCCGCAAGGAGGACGGGCGCATCGTCGTTACTGACGACAGCTTCGTTTCCGTCAGAAAAAAGCATAAAATTCTGAATTTACCTATCCTGCGCGGAGTTATCAACTTTGTTGAAATGATGATTCTCAGCGTAAAGACAATGGGCGCATCTGCGGAGGCCGTCGGCCTTGAGGAGGAAGAGCCCGGACGGTTTGAAAAATGGCTGACGAAAAAGCTGGGTATGCGCATCACCGATATCATTATGGTGGTTTCCACCGTTCTCGGTCTTGCCCTCTCGGTGCTTCTGTTCGTCTGTTTGCCCGGCTGGATATCCTACGGCGTTAACGCGCTGCTGGGCTGGCTCTTTGACCTATCTCTCGGCGTGTTTACCGCGGTGCTTGAGGGCTTTGTCAAGGTGGGAATATTCATCGGATATCTTTCTCTGGTATCGCTGATGCCGGATATAAAGCGCACCTTTATGTACCACGGCGCCGAACATAAGTCCATCTTCTGCTTCGAGTCGGGCGACGAGCTCACCCCCGAAAATGCGGCAAAGCACACCCGCTTCCACCCCCGTTGCGGCACGAGCTATATGTTCTTTATGATACTGCTCGGCATTATTGCGGGTCTGTTTATAAAAATACTTATTCCCGGTCTCGGAATGTGGCTATACACCCTTATCCGTCTGCTGATACTCCCCCTGCTTATGGGTCTTGGCTACGAGCTGATACTCCTGGCAGGCAAGCACGATAATTTCCTGACCCGTATTCTCTCCGCACCCGGCCTTTGGGTACAGAGAATCACCACCAAGGAGCCCACCGAGGACATGCTGGAGGTTGCGATAATCTCGCTCAAGTGCGCTCTGCGTGACGAGTTCCCCGAGTTCCGCGAGTTCTTTGAGGCAAGGCCCTGGGAGAGCAAGCCCGAGGGTGAGGAAACCGCCGAGGCTGTCGAGGTCGCGGAAAGCACCGACGAGCCCGCTGTCGAGGCCGCCGAAGTCGCCCGGGCAGAAGCCGAGGACGGCGAGAGTGAAAATGACGCTTAACGAGGCGGCGCTCCTGCTCTCCGAGGCAGGCGTTGCAGAGCCTCTGCACGATGCGCGCGCCATTTTCAGACGCTTCGGCAATTTCTCCGAGGCTGATATTCTGACACGCAGGGCGGCAACCGAGGACGGCGCCGTTATATCCGCAATAAAGCGGCGCGCCACCCGCGAGCCCCTGCAGTATATTCTCGGTGAGGTCGATTTCTACCGCGAGCGCTACAAGGTGACGCCCGACTGCCTTATTCCTCGGTTTGACACCGAGATACTCGTGGACTTTGCGGTAAAAAATCTGCCCGAGGGAGCTCGCTTTCTCGACCTTTGCACCGGTAGCGGCTGCGTGGCGATATCTACTCTGAAGAACACGAAGAAAACCACGGCCGTTGGAGTGGATATTTCTGCCGCGGCACTGGCGGTTGCCCGTGAAAACGGTGAAATAAACGGAGTCGGCGAGCGTTTTGCAACGGTGGAGGCCGACGCGCTGAAGGGTGCGGTGGACGGTGAATTTTTCGCCGTGCTTTCAAACCCGCCTTACGTCACCGAGGACGCATATCGCGGCCTTGAGCGAGAGATATATTACGAGCCGGAGGCAGCCTTCGTCGGCGGCGAGGACGGCGGGAATTTCTACCGCGCGATCACTCCTATGTACCGCGACGTGATACACGCTGACGGCTTTATCGCCTACGAGATAGGCTACGACCAGAGCGAGCTTATAAAAAGCATCGCCGAGGAAAACGCGATGTCCTGCGAAATAATAAAGGACCTTTCGGGCAATCCGAGAGTTGCCGTGCTAAAGCGCGAAGCGTAACTGATTTTTCACCTCCCTCATATACTGCGGCGAGGTGATTTGATGAAGAAAAAGAAGAACGTCGCCCTACTCTACGGAGGTCGGGGCGCAGAGCACGAGGTGTCGGTGAGGAGCGCAAAATTCCTCTATCCGCTCATTGATACCGATCTCTTTAATATTTACCCCCTTTATATCGCGAAAAACGGCGATATTTACCTGATGCCGCCCGACACCGAGTGGGAAAAACCAAGTCCGGCGGCACTTTCCCGAGGCGGTATTCTTGCCGACGGAAAATTTCTGCCCATTCACGGAGCCTTTCCCCTTCTCCACGGTGACCTTGGCGAGGACGGCGGTATTCAAGGCGCCCTTTTGCACCTGGATATCCCCTTTGTCGGCTGCGAAGTCCACGCGGGCGCCGTAGCGTCAGACAAGGCCTACACCAAGCTCTGCGCCGAGGCGCTGGGTATTCCGACCGTGGATTGGATATACTCCGTGGACGGCAGCGAGAGCTTCGGCAAAGATATCTCGCGGCGGCGAGCCGAGCTGTATCTAGGTTATCCGATGTTTATAAAGCCCGCAAGACTCGGCAGCTCTGTCGGTGCCTGCGCGGTACATAAGGACTCGGATTTTGACCGGGCCTACGCCGAGGCCGCGGCCTTTGACGGAAGGGTTATTATTGAAAAATTATCGCCAGTAATATCCGAGCTTGAATGCGGGTATTTCGGGCTAAAATGTAAAGAATTATTCACAAAAATTGGCGAAATCCCGTCGAAAGGGCGGTTTTACAGCTTCAAAGAAAAGTATTCAGAGGAGTCAGAGCTTTCGCCGATCTGCCCCTCACCCCTTGACAAAGCATACGGCGATGCCATACGGGCCTATTCAAGGGCGCTCCGTGACTATCTCGGTATACGCCACACGGCAAGATTCGATTTCTTTCTCACCGAGGACGGCAGACTGCTGTTCAACGAGATAAACACCATGCCCGGCTTTACAGAGGGCAGTCTTTACCCCGCTATGCTGGACGATGGCGGCATAACCCCGCGCGAGGCCGTTAACGCCCTGCTCTCCGAGGTTTGCGGCGCTTGATCGGCGTTTTCGACAGCGGTGTCGGAGGTATTGCGTCATACAAGGAGCTGCGAGCGAGGATTCCCTATGCGGATATCGCCTATCTGGCAGACAGAAAAAACGCCCCCTACGGCACGAAAACCCAGGACGAACTAAAGCGGCTGGTCAGCCGTGATATACAAAGACTTCGCGGCAGAGGCGCGACGCGAATACTCATCGCCTGCTGCACTGCATCTACGGTCCATCATCTGCTCTCTCCCGAGGATCGGGCTATCTCGGTTCCGATAATTTCCTGCGCGGCTGAGGCCTTTTGCGGCACTCACGCGGGGGTAATAGCCACCGAGGCTACCGTCCGTTCTCACGAATTCGCGCGGCAGATCGGCCTTTTGCGCCCTAATGCTCCCGTTAGCGAGTTGGCAACGCAGGAACTTGTGAGCCTTGTGGAAAGAGGCGGCAGGGACGGCTCTCTCGATGCAGAGGGGGCGGCACTCCTCGACGGAATCGCAACGAGGCTGAGGGCGATGGGAATAGACACGCTTATCCTCGGTTGCACTCATTTTTCTCACCTTTCGGGCGAGCTTTCAGGACGGCTTCCCGGCGTTGAGATCATAGATACGGCAAGGGTCGGTGCCCGCCGCCTGGCCGAGGATTATATTAATGAAGAAAACAAAAAACCGAGTCGGCATATATCCGGGCTCGGCAGGACAATATATATGTGATCGGAACACTTTATCCGATTGCGGAAAGGACAAAAATGGCAAAATACAGAAGAGGCAGAATTAACGATGCGGTAGCGCAGGAGCTTGCCATCGCCCTCGGCGACGTAAGAGAGCCCAAGGTCATCAACAATTTCGTCAGCATCACCCGTGCAGAGGTGGCGCCCGACCTTAAATTTGCTACCGTTTATTTCTCCTGCATCGGCGATACGGCGGAGGCTGCGGAGGGCTTGAAGAAGTGCACCGGCATGCTTCGCCACCACCTGGCGACTACGCTCAACCTGCGCATCACTCCCGAGCTCAGATTCTTGAAGGACGGCTCCATCGAGCACGGCGCACGAATCGCAAAGAAGCTCGAGGAGATCCACGCGGCAGAAAAGAAGGTTTCCGAGGATGAATGATTTTAAGGCACTGACCCTTTCCGAATGTGCCGACGCGCTCCTCGGGATAGAGGCGCCGCTGGTTGCGATGCACGTGCGTCCCGACGGCGATACCGTTGGCTCAGGCACGGCGCTCTGCGAGATCTTCCGCGCTCTTGGCAAGGAGGCGAAATACATTTGCGCCGATCCTATACCCGACAGGCTTGCCTTTCTTACCGAGGGGCTTGAACGCGCCGAGGACACCGCCGGCTATCAGACCGTCTGCATCGACGTTGCATCTCCGGCACAGCTCGGCTCGCTCTACGGAGTCGCCGACGTCAAGCTGATGATCGACCATCACGCCGTGGGCACCCCATTCGCGCCCTATTACACAGTAGGAGATCTATCCAGCGCCGGCGAGATGCTTTACCGAGTTGCGACAGAGCTGGAGGAGCGCGGAATACTGAAGATAAATCGGCGTATTGCCGAGCGTATTTATGCGGCCATAAGCTCGGACACCGGAGGCTTCATCTTCTCCTGTGTCACCGACAGCACCTATCTTGCGGCGGCAAGGCTTCTTTCCTACGGTATTGATCACGCCGACATAAATCATAAGCTGTTTATGACGAAATCTCCCGAGCAGCTCAAAGCGGAAGGCTTCGTCGCATCGAAGATAAAAACCGCAGCAGGCGGCAGAGTGGCCTACGCCACCGTTACTCTCTCCGAGCGCGAGGCGCTGGGCATCGACATTCAGCACTTTGAATCCGGCATTGACGTCGTGCGCTCCGTGGCAGGCGCAGAGATCGCATTTATAATTAAGGAAAGCAACGACGGCGCCTACAAGGCCTCGATGCGCTCCACAGGACAGGACGTGGCAAGGATAGCCGTATCCCACGGGGGCGGCGGTCACGTAAGGGCTGCCGGCTGTGCCGTTGTCGCAGGCTCCATTGAGGAGGCCGCGGCAATAATCGCCTCGGAGGCCGCCGAGGCGCTTTGATCGGATTCTGGTAAAAAACAAAGATTTATCATCGTACATATCGGCGAAAAATATAATTTTTTCGTTTTTATGAAGTATAAAATTCCGTTATCTGCAAGGAGACAAGAAAAATGAAAAGAATAACAAAAGCGATAATCCCCGCCGCAGGACTCGGCACAAGAATGCTCCCCATATCCCACGCTGTCCCCAAGGAGATGCTGCCCATCGTTGACCTCCCCGCCGTCTACTATCTTGTGGAGGAGGCTGTAAAGAGCGGCATCACCGACGTTCTCATAATAACCAACCGCGACAAGGACGCGATGGAGGATTTCTTCGACCTTTCGCCCGAATACGCCGCAGCCCTCACCGCAAAGGGAAAGACCGAAGAGGCTGAGGAGATACGGCGGATAGCCAATATGGCAAATATATATTTCCTTAGACAAAAGCAGACTCGCGGCCTTGCCGATGCGGTTGGCAGAGCCCGCAGCTTCGTCGGGGACGAGCCCTTTCTCGTTCTCTACGGCGACGATATCATTTTCTCAAAAACTCCCGTTTGCCAACAGCTGATGGAGATTTACGAAAGGCAGGGCAAGCCCGTGGTAGGTGTCAAGCCCGTTTCCGTCGCCGATCTGCAAAAATACTGCTCCCTGAAGGTGGAGCCCATTGTCGGCGAGCCCGAAAGCGTCAGCATCTGTACCGATATGATAGAAAAGCCGAAGCCCGGCTGTGAATTTTCAAATCTCTCCATTCTCGGCAGAGTTCTGCTTACCCCCGATATCTTTGAGGTTATCGAAGGTCTTGCCCCGGGCGCAGGCGGCGAGTATCAGCTCACCGACGCTATGGCCACCGTTGCCCGCGAGAGCGGTGTTGTTGCTCTGGAGTTCGAGGGTGACAGATATGATATGGGCTCAAAGCTCGGCTTCCTCACCGCGAATATCCGCCGCGGACTTGAGCACCCCGAAACCGCCGAGGGACTTCGGGCTTATCTGAAGGAGATCGCAAAGTCGCTTTAAGCACCACCTCACAACGGTCACAAAACCGGGCCGCCCTTTACCGAACGGAAGGACGACCTTGCACGGCCTTATTAACTAATTGATCACGCAGGCACACCAATTTATATAAATGTAGAAATAGCAGGAGCAATGACGATGGATATACGACGTGCGCGCCCCGAGGACGCCTCGGGAATCGCCGAGCTTGAGGCAGAATGCTTCACCGACCCCTGGGGGATAAAGGATATATTTTCATACGTCTGCCACGAGCACGGAATGTGCTTTGTTGCCACCGAGGGTGACAGGCTCATCGCCTACGTTCTGGGGCAGATAATCGCCCCGGAGGGGGAGATATACAGAGTTGCCGTCGCGCCGGACAAGCGTCAGCGCGGTGTGGGTTACAGGCTCCTTTCCTTCGCGTTGAAAACCGAGCGCGGGCGGGGACTCGAAACCGTTTTTCTCGAGGTGCGTTCTATGAACACCGCCGCAAGAGCTCTTTACCGTGCCCACGGCTTCAAGGAGATTTCTCAGCGCAAAAATTACTATAAAAATCCCACGGATGACGCAGTAATAATGTTGCTCGATAGAGCGAAAATTCCCGAGTTTTGACAACTTGTATTTACATTTCGCCTATTTTTGGAGCGCTTTTAACTACAAAACGCATTTGGAGAACACAATGAATATTCTTGCTTTTGAAAGTTCCTGTGACGAAACCTCCGCATCGGTTGTATGCAGAGAGGCGGACGGCAGCTTCACAGTAAAATCAAATATCGTGGCATCACAAATTGAGACCCACAGGCTTTACGGAGGCGTGGTGCCCGAGATTGCCAGCAGAGCGCATACAGAGGTCATCTCCCGTATAACCTACGAGGCTCTTGAGGTGGCAGAAATCGCGCTTAGTGACGTTTCTCTCATCGCCGTTACCGCCAACCCCGGTCTTATCGGCGCGTTGCTTGTTGGCGTCAATTTTGCAAAGGCCTTGGCTGTGGCAAATCGCATTCCGCTCGTGGCGGTAGACCACATAAAGGGACATATTGCCGCCTGCTATCTTTCCGGATTGGAAAACGCTCCGAAGCCGCCCTTCATCGCCCTGGCCGCATCCGGCGGTCATACCGCGATATATAAGATAGACGGCTACACCGAGGATAAAATGATCGGTACCACCCTCGACGATGCGATCGGAGAATCCTTCGACAAGATCGGCAGGCTTATCGGTATCCCCTACCCTGCGGGACAGGGCTTTGACGAGCTCTCCGCCGAGGGCTTTAAGAAGGCTGCCGATGGTGCCTCGGACTTTTACAACGGATACAAGAAATCCGCCGCTTATAAGGACCAGTCCATGCGCCTGCCCTCGCCCGCCCTCGCCGACGGCTCTCTGAATTTCTCCTTCTCGGGCCTCAAGACTGCGGCGATAAACCTGCTCCACAGATACGAGCAGTCCGGAGAGCCCCTGGACCGCGCGCTCTTCGCCGCCAGATATACCTATGAGGCCGTGGAGGCAGTGGCGAAGAAGCTGGATGCCGCTCTGGAGGCAACCCCCGGGCTGGAGCTTGCGGTGTCGGGCGGCGTTGCCGCAAACTCCCATCTGCGCCGCAGACTCACAGAAGTATGCAAAAAGCGGGGAGTAAGGCTCTATATCCCCCCCATCTCTCTCTGCGGTGACAACGGTGCTATGATCGCCGCACAGGGGTACTACGAATACATGGCGGGCAACCTGGCCGACGCATCTCTCAACGCCAGCGCCCTGGACTCCATAGCACCTCTTACATAAAGGAAGGTATGACAATGGAAAGCATTGATAAGATACACGGAACCTACGACAGGCGGATCGCCGAGGCTCAAAAGCCGGTGGTCTCCTCCGCGGTCATAAAAAGACTGCCGAGGTATCACAGATATCTTGGCGACCTGCTTGCCGACGGAAGAAAGAGGATCTCCTCGGCAGAGCTTTCAAAGATCATGAACGTGACCGCCTCTCAGATAAGGCAGGATCTGAACTGCTTCGGCGGCTTCGGTCAGCAGGGCTACGGCTACAATATAAAATATCTGCACGAGAAGATCAGCGAGCTGCTCGGCGTTACTCAGGGCTTCACCGCAGTCATCGTAGGTGCGGGAAATCTTGGGCGTGCCCTCGCGGCGACTCATATGTTCGATCGCAGAGGAGTAAAGCGACTGGCGCTGTTCGATGTTGACCCCGCTCTTGTGGGGACGAGCATCTGCGGTATTCCCGTATATCACTCCGACGAGCTTGCGGATTTCTGCCGCAGGGAGCGCGTCACCATAGGAGTGCTCACCGTTCCGAAGTCGGAAGCTTACGGCGTTGCAAAAACGCTGGCCGACTCGGGTGTTGCGGGAATATGGAACTTTGCAAACATGGAGCTCTCTCTCGACGACCCCAACGTAATCGTTGAAAACATACATCTCGGCGACTCGCTTATGACCCTGGCGTACAAGCTGAAGGTCAGGAACGAGGAGGACTGTGATGAGTAAATCCCACTACATAATCGTCCCGGAAAGGTTTTGCGACTGTGCAGAGCTTGCGGACGCCACGGCAGAGGAGCTGAGAGTGCTTTTGGCCCTCGTCAACCTCGATATAGACGGAAGTGACACCGCCAAGCTCGCGCGACTTGCAAGGACGTCCACCGCAAGAGCGAAGGCGGCAGTAACCCTCTGGCTTGAGTCCGGCGTGATAGCCGAATACGACGGCAACACTCCCGCGGTGACCGAGGAGCACGAAAGCAAGGTGCGCCGCGGCGAGTTGTCCGAGCTGTCGGCAACGGAGGCCTCCGAGATCATTCACAAGGACAACCTCGCCCCCGTTTTGTACGAATGTGCACGACTAATGGGCCGTGCGGCA
This sequence comes from uncultured Ruminococcus sp., assembly GCA_964483225.1. Taxonomy (GTDB): domain Bacteria; phylum Bacillota; class Clostridia; order Oscillospirales; family CAG-272; genus UBA1740. The sequence continues at coordinate 57,320 of CAZABU010000002.1, forward strand.
CTCAATCAGAGCGAGGCAAAAATGCTGACCGCGCTGATGACCGAGTACTCTCTGACCGATGAATACGTTATAGTCCTTGCGGCTCACCTCGCGCCTAAAAAGCGTCTTACCGCATCGAGGCTACGCGACGAGGCGATCAAGCTCGTCGGACGCGGCTTCGACTCGGTGGAAAAGCTGGAAAAGTATATCAAGGAGCAGGAATACCTCGAGGGCGTGGAATGGGAATACCGTAGACTTCTCGGCATCACCGGCAGGATCCCCTCAGAGCGCGAGTGCGAGCACATCCGCAGATGGTCGGTCGAGCTTGGATACTCCGTAGAGGTGGTCAAGGTGGCCTACGACGTATGCGTTATGAATCTGCGGAAGGTATCGCTCCCTTATATGGACAAGCTTCTTACCGCCTGGCACGAGGCGGGCTGCCGTACCGCGGAGGAATGTAAAGCAAAGCTGGAGGCTGACCGCGCGACTATGCGTTGCGAAAAGGCCGAAAAGCAGAATGCAAGAAGAAAGCCCCTCTCGGAGGCCCCCACGCCGCGTTACGGTAACTTCGACGTGAACGAGGCCTTTGCCGCCGCACTCAGCAGGAGCTTCGGCGACGACGAGGACTGAACTTAGCCGAGTCTTAATAGGTTGAACTCGGTTTTATACGGCAAATATTCCGTCATACATCAGGAAAGATTATTGTAATATCCGCATATTACTGCAAATCTCTCCCTCGTCTGACAAAATATTTGTTCGCTTAAAACTTCTATAGAACCTAAAAAGCTTGCGGTTTTAGATAATTTTTGTGCTTCGGTGACGAAGCAATATACAAATATTACGAGTTGCCGAAGTGCGAAAAGTGCTGAAACCGCTGATTTTTAGGCGAGTTCAACCTATTAAGACTCGGCTAGGTATACCCACATTACAAGCTATAAGCATCAAGAAAGGGTAATTAATATGTACAGCTATGAAAATTACGCCAAGGTGAAGGCGGAGATCGAACGCAGACGTACCGAGGCGAGGGCAACCGCAGACGCCCGCTCGGCGATGCTCCGCGATATATCCCCCGAGATCAACGAAATAGACGGCGAGCTTTCCGGCACGGGGCTTCTGCTTTTCAAGACCGCCTGTGCAGGCGGCGACATAACGCCCCTCAGAGAGCGCAACCAGCTCCTCGTTGCAAAGCGCCGCGAGCTGATAAAGGCCCTCGGCTACCCCGAGGACTACACCGACGTGCATTACACCTGCTCTCTCTGCTCCGACAGCGGATTTATTGACGGAGCAAAGATGTGCTCCTGCTTCAGAGAGGCGCTCGTAAAAGCTACCATCGCATCGTCGGGTATGGGACATCTTATCGACAAGCAGTGCTTTGACAATTTCGACCTTGATTGGTATAAAAACGACCCCAAGGTGTATGAGCAAATGACAGCCATCGTCGCTGCGGCTAAGAGCTACGTAAAGAGCTTCAGAAGCAAGAAGGGAAATCTTTTGCTTCTCGGCAGCACCGGTACCGGCAAGACCCATATCTCTACCGCCATCGCCTCCGAGATAATCTCGATGGGCTACGACGTGGTGTACGATTCGGCGCAGAATATCATTTCGGATTTCGAGTACGACAAGTTCAAAAACGGCTACGGCAAGGAAGAAAACAGAAGCGAGAAATATCTTGAATGCGATCTGCTCATTATCGACGATCTGGGCACCGAGTTCGGAGGCGCGTTCACAGTTTCCTGCCTCTACAATCTGCTCAACACCCGTCAGAACAGAGGGCTTGCAACCATCATATCCAGCAACTTGAGCTCCAACGAGCTGCTCGAAAAATACGACGGCCGCATATATTCGCGTATGTTCGGCACGGGCTGTCGTGTTCTCGTTTTCAACGGACGGGATCACCGCATCTTCGGAGGATTGTAAACAAAAAGGAATAACGTGCGCCGCACGGGCAAAAATAACCCTAGGGTTGTGCCGCCGTGCGGCGCAAAATATGCAAAAACGCCCTCTCGTGGGGATAATTACTTTTTTCAAGGGGACGGACCATGATATTAACGAAGGATAAAAACTTTTACAGAATGCTGGTCGCGCTATCCGTTCCGATAGCACTGCAAAATCTCATAACCTTCTCGGTCACCCTGGCCGACAATATTATGATCGGAGCCCTCGGCGATGCGGCGGTTTCGGGAGTATATATGGGCGGTCAGATACAGACTCTGCTCCAGCTCTTCAGTGCGGGAATCGAAAGCGCTATGCTGGTTCTGGCAGCTCAGTATTGGGGGCGCGGTGACAAGGGTGCGATCCGACGGATACTTTCCATAGGTATGCGCGCTTCGGTGATCTTTGCCGCTGTACTGACGGTGATCTGCGCCGCGATGCCAAGCACCGTGCTCTCCCTCTTTACCTCTGATGCCGCAATAATAGAGGTCGGCGCTCCCTATCTTCGGATAACCTCCTTCTCCTTCGTATTTTTCTGTATCACACAGTCGCTGATCGCGGCTATGCGAAGTGTGGAGAACGCAAGGATCGGCTTCTACGTATCGCTGGTATCTCTGATATCCAACGTAGCTCTCAATTACCTGTTTATTTTCGGAAAGCTCGGGCTTCCGGCAATGGGTGTTAAGGGCGCGGCCATAGCGACGCTGCTCTCGCGTATAATCGAGGCGACGGTCATGACGGTATATACGCTGATCGTGGAAAAGACCCTGCGCTTCCGTCCTCGGGAGCTGCTTCACCTTGACAGAACGCTGCTGCGAGATATGATAAAATACGGCGCTCCCATCGTCCTCGGTCAGCTGGTCTGGGCCGCGAATATGCTCTCCAATTCCGCAATAATGGGCAGGCAGAGTGCAGAGGGCGTGGTGGCAGGACTGAGTATAGCTAACGCGATGCACAATCTGACCTACGTGGTTATGAACGGAATGTCAGGAGCCGTCGGTATCATAACGGGAAAGACCATCGGCGAGGGTAAGGAGCAGCTGATGCGCGAATACGCAAGGACCGTCCAGGTCATATTCGTGGGGCTGGGACTGCTGACAGGACTCAGCATCAGACTCCTGCGCGACCCCTTTATCGCGCTTTACAGTGTCAGCGAGGCGGCAGCGAGCCAGGCGCGCTCGCTCATAAACGTGATCACGGTCACGGTCATCGGCACCTGCTACCAGGCCACGGGACTGTTTGGACTTGTGAAAAGCGGCGGCGATACGACCTTCGTACTCAAAAACGATGCTTTCTTCGTTTTCTGCGTAGTCATCCCCTCGGCCCTCATAGCAACAAGGCTGGGGGCAGCTCCGTGGATCGTCTTCGCATGTCTGAAATGCGATCAGGTGCTCAAATGCATTGTCGCGGCAGTCAAAATCAATCGCTTCAATTGGATGAAAAATCTCACACGCGAATCCACATCTTAGTGTGAAAAACGTTGTTTTTGTCAATTATACTTTGCATTTTTGGCGCTTTGGCGAGTTTTCAGCCAAGTGTGCGCAGGCAAGGTGCTATGAATTTGATGCTTTTAACGTCGGCCTTGCGCGCAAGCAGCCAAGGCGCCTCACCGACGGAATGCAAAGCAAAGCAAGACAACGTAGCGCTGAGTCGCTGTCAAGCCCGGGCGGTGTGCCGTATTATCAACCTCAATCCATGCATGACCGCTGTTCTACGGCGACCGCGCCGCCTTTTAGTTATGTTGCACAAATTATCGCTCGTGTTTTTGTACGCGAGCGACTTTTTTTTAATCTTTCTTAATTTTTAGGGCTTTTGCTCTTGACTTTATATTATTTTTAGTGTAGAATAAAATAAACAAAATCTCCGAAAGGAATAAAATATATGAGAAAGATGCGATTCAAGACAAAGTTCTACATATTCCTCTACCTCTTGATTGCTGCGGCCACAGTTGTCGGCATCATGGCGGGTATGGGTATGTTTTCAACAGAATGCGCACATGCGAACACGAGTGTCATCGGTGCTAAATCACCCACCTGTGTAGATGCCGGTGTTGCCGGCGCGGTCGTCTGTGACGATTGCGGCGAAACTATTACCGAGGCTTACGTCCTTGAAGCACTTGGACACGATTTGAAGGTAATGCCCGCTGTCGCGCCCACCTGCCATAGCGTAGGCTATACCGAGGGCTCCGAGTGTAACCGTTGTTTCCTTCAGGTTTCCAAGCGCGCTCAGATTGATATGCTCCCTCACACCCCCGTACCCAGCGAGGATAAGCCGGCCACCTGTACCGAGCCCGGCTCCGTTGGTGGAACCCACTGCTCCGTTTGCTATGCAACTATTGAGCAGCCTGCGGTCATTCCCGCGCTGAATAACGGTCAGGGACACACCTGGGTTTCCTACGAGGCTGTTGAGTCTACCTGTGCGGTTGCAGGTCACGGCGCATACAAGGTATGCTCCATATGCGCTACCGTAGAGGGCGATCCCACGCTCCTCCCTCTCACCGACTGTCTTGAGGAGGATATCATCGTCCTCGCCGGTACTCCCGCCACCTGTTCTCACACCGGTTGGACCGACGGTGCAAAGTGCCAGAGATGTGACAAGATCCACGTAGCTCAGGAGCGTACTCCTATTAATCCCGATGCTCACGAATACGATTATGAGAATCCTTATACCGCAGCGGTTCCCGCTGATTGCGGCACCGAGACCGACGGCTTGACCGAGTCTTACGAATGTCTGTACTGCGATTTCATTCTCGAGGCAGAGATCGTCGAGTGGGAGCACACCGCCGGCGAGTGGAGCGTCAACATTGAGGCTACCACCGAGGCTGCCGGTGAGAATATCTCCTATTGTCTTGATTGTCACAAGCCTATGTTCGAGACTGTCAACAAGCTTCCCGTGCTTCTTCCCGATGATGCCACCGAGGAGGAGATCGAGAACAAGTTCAACGAAGACAACGGCATTGACCCCGACGGAGTAGTCTAACCTTAAAATTGAAAAGCTGCGCAGGAGTGATGGGTCTGCCCCGCTCCTGCGCTTTATTTTTTGCTCATTATTTAATGACACGTCTTGACAACGGACGCGGGTTGTTATAAAATAGTATAGTATTTTGTTTTAAGAAAAGAGGCGTTTTATTTGCAAGGAAGAAAAACGAATTTCCTCCGCGGAATGCGCGACGGCGTTCCGATCGCTCTCGGATATTTTGCGGTATCCTTCGCCGTTGGTATAAAGGCGGCAGGTGCAGGCATCACGGCCTTTGCGGCGAGCCTTATGTCCCTGCTCAACCTCACCTCGGCGGGACAGGCGGCGGCAATCGTGCTGATAGGCGCGGGAACCACTTATATTGAGCTGGCCTTCACCCAGCTGGTTATTAATATGCGCTATCTGCTTATGTCCTGCTCGCTCTCGCAGAAGATATTCCCAGAGACCTCGGTGGTCCACCGACTGCTGATGAGCTATGGTATCACCGACGAGATCTTCGGCATATCCTCGGCCTATGAGGGCAAGCTATCTCCCTACTACACCTACGGCGCCATCAGCGTTGCCGCCCCCGGCTGGGTGCTCGGTACGTTGCTCGGTGCGTTGCTTGGAAACATACTGCCGGCCTCTGCAACCTCGGCCCTCGGAGTTGCGCTTTACGCGATGTTCCTCGCCATAATCCTCCCGCCCGCAAAGAAAAGTCGGGTTATCGCAGGCCTTGTAGCCATCTCGATGCTCTCCTCCTTCCTGCTCACCCTCGCCTGCGAGGTCTTTGGCTGGGACGGCTTTACCGAGGGCTTCAGAATAATCCTGCTGACAGTGGCGATCTCTCTCGGCGCGGCCATTCTCTTCCCTATCAAGGAGGAGGTCTGCGACGCAGAAAATAAAGATGGGGAGGACGCAAAATGACAGTCAACAACGTTTATCTCGCCATTCTGGTTATGGCGGCGGTCACCTATCTTATAAGAGTCGCGCCTATGGTGCTGATACGCAGGGAGATAAAGAATACCACCGTGCGCTCCTTCCTGCACTACGTCCCCTACGTCACTCTGTCGGTAATGACCTTCCCCGCGATCCTCAGCGCCACCGCCTCGATCTGGTCGGCTCTCGCCGCTCTGGCAATAGCGGTTATTCTGTCCCTGCGCGGGGCAAAGCTCCCCGTGGTCGCCCTAGCGGCCTGCATTACGGTTTTTGTGATCGAGCTGTTTATCTGATTGTGAGCAGCCAAACAACCGTCCGGATTACCTGCGCGTTCTTTTATATAATGTATGCAAAATCCAGCGCGCAAGGATATTCTTATCAACCGAGGGGAGATAAAATATGGCCCCGAAAAACGAGCAGACGGGCGTTCACCATCGCAGACAAACCGATCAAGCCGATCAACGAGGGATACCGTGCGCCGCTTCGTTGCGGCCGTAAAGCATTCGCCTCAAACGATACTCTTCGCGGCAGACGGGATACTGCGCAAGCCGAGCGTGGGATAGTTTAAACCGAAATAAAACTCAATAAGATATAACAGAAGCCGCGAGAAAAATCTCGCGGCTTTTACTCTTTTTACTCGAATTTTAATGCGTAAAACGCTCAGGAGTTCATCGGGAATCGCTCATGCTCATCACATGCTCGATGTTTCTTGAAATTTGACGTTATTGAAAATTCAACGGCAGCCTAGGTATATCAAGGGAAAACTCGGATTTTGGGGTACAAAAATGCGCCATTTCCGCTCCCCAGGTAAGGTTAGGTTAGGTTAGTTAAGTACAGTATAGTATAGTACAGTATAGTATAGTATAGTATAGTTTAGTTTAGTTCAGTATTGGCACGCTCCGCAACGGAGCCTCGGAGCGTTGCGTTTCGGCTCCGCCGGAAAATCCGTCCTCGCTGTCAAAACGCCGCTTCGCTTATAGAAGCGAAGAAAACAAACTGTTTTTTTGATTATGACCCGAAGGCGTAGTTACCTACGTCGAGAGGGAGAGAACGCGCGATTACGCAAAAGCGACAGCCCTGCTCACCTTATTCCTCGGTGGGTGGGGCTCTTCGGATTTTGATGCAGATTGCGGGTTTGCGACCCGAAGGCGTAGTTACCTACGTCGAGAGGGAGAGAACGCGCAATATGGGCAAAATACGACAGCCCATCACGAATTGGCGGTCGCCACCACATCAACCCCCGTTCCGCATACGTTGGAAATAACAACGTCACCAACCTTGAGAGGTCCTGCGGGACGAATCGAATTTATGCTCTTCATTACCTCGAAAACAAGCTCCTTGGGTACTGTGCCTGCGGTCTTTACCGCTACAACGTCACCGTTCTCAAGCCTTACGGTAGAGGTGACGGTACGCTTGGGGTGAGTGCACTCGTCCTCGGCGTAAACTACACCGCGCTTGCAGGTGTTGCCGCTGACGGAGGCGATTTTCCCCTCCTCGTCAAAAACTACGTGCAGAGGGCAGCCCTTGGGGCATACTATACAGGTTAAAAATCTTTCTTTCATAGCTTCCTCCTTATTCCACCGAGAAGGTAAGGGCGCCGGATTCAACAGACTCCAGCATCTCGGCGGTGAGCTTCACCGTTTCCATCTCTCCGGGAGCGAGCTTCTGCTTCTTCTTGGATATCAGAACGCGCTCGCCGTCCTTTACGACGATTTTCTTGTCGCGGTAAACATCCGCAACTCTGAAATAAACGGTGGTATCAACCTTTTCGGTAATCATCTGAGGTACGGTGTAACGGATCTTGCCGTCAACGGAGAGTCTGATGCCTTCGGAGCGCTTGGTTTCACCGCGCACGTATCTTACCGCCGCGCGTCCGGCTATCACAGCCTCCTCGGACACATAGTCAACGAGGTCGTGAACGTGAAGCACGTTTCCGCAAGCGAAGATACCCTCCGCCTCGGTCTCTCTGTCGCCGTTTACGACGGCACCGCTGGTAACTCTGTCAAGCTCGATGCCTGCGCCCTTGGTCAGCTCGTTCTCGGGAATGAGTCCGCAGGAGAGCAGCAGGGTGTCACAGGGGATATACTCACGGGTTTCCGGAATAGGGTGGCGGTTTTCGTCTACGCGGGCGATGGTCACGCCCTCAAGGCGCTCCTTACCGTGGATATCAACGACGGTATGCGAGAGCATCAGAGGAATGGAGAAATCGTTAAGACACTGCTCGATATTTCTGGCAAGACCGCCGGAATAGGGCATAAGCTCACAGACCGCCTTTACCTTTGCGCCCTCGAGAGTCATTCTTCTCGCCATTATAAGGCCGATATCGCCGGAGCCGAGAATTACCACCTCACGGCCGGGCATATAGCCCTTCATATTAACGAACTTCTGCGCGGTTCCCGCAGTATAGATACCCGCAGGACGGTGGCCCGCAATATTGAGCGCGCCCTTGGGACGCTCGCGACAGCCCATAGCAAGGACGACAGCCTTTGCATTTACGTTGAAAATTCCGTACTCCTTATTCATAGCGGTAACAACGCGGTCACGGCTGACCTCAACGACCATAGTATCAGTCATAAAGGGGATCCCGCGCTCGCGCACCATCTGCTCGTAGCGATAGGCGTACTCGGGACCCGTCAACTCCTCGCCGAAGCGATGAAGCCCGAAGCCGTTGTGTATGCACTGGCGCAGGATACCACCGAGGGCCACGTCGCGCTCGAGTATCAGTATATCGCGCAGCCCCTCGTCATAAGCCGCTACTGCGGCAGCCATACCTGCAGGGCCACCGCCAACTATAACCAAATCCACGTTAAACTCTGTCATTTTGTAAACTTTCCTTTCCAAATATAGCGGTTTTAACCCTTAATTCTCTTTAGTTTTACCGATATTGATTTTGGAATTCCCGCCGAATTTAGTGACCTCGGTATAATCTATTCCAAGCTCGGAGGCAAGGAGCTCGATTATATAAGGCGTGCAGAAGCCGCCCTGACATCTGCCCATAGAGGCTCTCGTTCTGCGCTTTACTCCGTCCACGTCGGTGGGGCGCGGATTGGTTCTTATGGCCTCAAGTATCTCGCCCTCGGTGACGGTCTCACAGCGGCAGATAACGTGAGCGAACTCGGGATGCTCGGCGATCATCTTGTTCTTACCCGCGCGGTCGAGCTCCTTGAAATAATGAGCCGGGCGTCTGAATTTATTGAAATCGGGCTTCTCGGAGAGAGCTACACCGTCCTCCTTAAGCATCAGGGCAACATGCTCGGCGATCGCGGGGGAGGAGGAAAGTCCGGGACTCTCGATGCCCGCGAGATTGATAAAGCCCTCCTTCGGCATATTAATGATGAAGTCGCCGGTGCTTCCCACGGAGCGAAGGCCGGTAAAGGAGGTGATAACCTTTCCGAAGGCAATACCCTTGACCTGCTCACCCGCCTGTGCCCGAACCTTTGCAAGACCCTCGGCGGTGGTGGAGGTATCCTCCTTATCCTCTATATTCTCGGCGGTGGGGCCAAGAAGAAGGTTGCCGTCCACGGTGGGGGAAACGAGAATACCCTTACCCATCTTGGAGGGACAGCGGAATATCGTATGAGTGATGAGGTCGCCCGCCTCACGGTCGAGGAGCATATATTCTCCGCGTCTGGGATAGACCGAGAAGCTGTCGTCACCGACAAGCCTTGCCACCTCGTCGGAATAAACGCCAGCGCAGTTTATTACGTAATCGGCGGTAACCGTTCTGCCGTCCTCGGCGGTGATTTCCCAGCCGCCGTCAGTCTTGTCAATAGAAACAACGTTAAAGCCAAGCTTCAGGTCAGCGCCGTTATCCATAGCGTTACCAACGGAGGCCATACACAGCTCGTAGGGACAAACGATAGCGCCGGTGGGAGCAACGAGAGCACAGGTAACGCCCTCGCCAACATTAGGCTCAATAGAGAGAAGCTCCTCTCTGTCAACAACGCGCAGCTCCTTTACGCCGTTTCTCTCACCGCGAAGGCGAAGCCCCTCAAGAGTTTCCTTATCCTCGTCGGAGAAGCCTACGACAAGGGAGCCGTTGCGCTTGTATTTTACGCCAAGCTCGGCGCACACCTGCTCCATCATCTCGGAGCCGCGGACGTTGAGTTTTGCCTTGAGGCTGCCCTCCTTTGCATCATAGCCTGCGTGAACGATGGCGCTGTTTGCGCGGGTCGCACCGAGGGCCACGTCGGAGCACCTCTCAAGCAGGGTCACGGAAAGCTCATACCTCGAAAGCTCTCTCGCAACGAGTCCTCCAACGACGCCCGCACCTATTATCACAATTTTTTTCATATTAAAAGCTCCTATCTGCAAGTCTTCGACACCTTTGTGCCGGGTTTACAAATTACGCATTCAGTTTATCACAATCTGATCAAAAATGCAATAGCAAACGGCAAATTTCCGCCGATTTCCAAGGCTTTGAGCATTTTGTGATCATTCGCTCAATCAAAATATAATTTTCTGTCGGTTATTGACTTTTTCACCGTGGCCGTGGTACAATTATATCAACAAGCAATCGGGAGAGAAGGATATGAAACTGAAAATGAACCAGTCCATCTGCGGATTTACCGTCCTGCGGGAGCGGCAGGCTGCGGAGATCGGCGCTACGGTATATGAATTTACACACGACAAGACGGGGGCAAGGCTGCTTTTCCTCGACCGCGAGGACAAGAATATGACCTTTGCCATCTCCTTTGCCACGCTGCCGGAGGACGACACCGGCGTTTTCCATATAATCGAGCATTCGGTGCTCTGCGGCTCGGAGAAATTTCCGCTCCGCGATCCCTTTGCAGAGCTGCTGAAGGGGTCGCTTAATACCTTCCTTAACGCTATGACCTACGAGGACCGCACGGTCTATCCCGTGTCCTCGGGCTGTATGCGGGATTTTATGAATCTGACCGACGTCTATCTTGACGCCGTGTTCCGCCCGAACTTCAAGACCAATCCCGCCATATTCCGTCAGGAGGGCTGGCATCTTGAATACGACGGAGAGAAAAAGGCGCTTTCTCGCACGGGCGTTGTATATAATGAAATGAAGGGGGCCTACTCCTCACCCGACGAGGCCGGCAACACTGCGCTTCTGAAGGCGCTTTTCAAGGGTACGCCCTACGGCTACGATTCGGGCGGCGACCCCGACGCAATTCCCGAGCTGACCTACGAGCGCTTCCTTTCGCTTTACGATAAATATTATCACCCGTCTAACGCTTTGCTAATCCTCGACGGCTCGGTAGATCTGTGCCCGACCCTCGAGCTCATCGACTCCCATCTGTCCCGATTTGAAAAGCGGGATATTTCCGTGGAATACAAAAAGAGCGAGGCCGTAAGGCTCCCACTCGAGCGCATATATTACGAGGTGTCCGAGGAGGAGGACGACGGGCAGCAGGCGCGCTTGCTTTTGGGCTACGTTTTCTCGGATTCGGAATCCTCCGGCAAGGTCGAGCGTCTTGCAGCTGCGGTGCTCTGCGACTATCTGGCCGGCAGTAACGCCGCGCCGCTGAAGCGAGCACTTCTGGATTCCGGGCTCTGCCGCGACGTGGGAATGTACGTATCAAAATCCTACGAGCAGACCGTGATAATAGAGCTTCGGGATATGGCTCCCTCGGCCATCGAGCCTGCCGCAGCACTCGTGGAAAAGGCCCTTTGCGAGGTGATCGATGGCGGTATCGACAAGAACCGCCTCACGGCAATACTGAACAGCATCGAGTTTTCCACAAGAGAGCGTGACTTCGGCTCCTTCCCGAAGGGCGTATCCTTTGCGCTCTCGATGCTCGGCGTCTGGCATTACGGTCAGAACCCCGAGGAGGCGTTGCTCTTTAACGGTGCGCTTGCCGAGATAAGAGAGCTCATAAAGAGCGATTACTTCGAGCAGACGCTGAGAAAAATGACTCTTGATTGTCCCCACACCGCCGCAGTAGCCATGATTCCAGACTCCACCCTCTCCGAGCGGAGAGCCAAGGAGCAGGAGAACGAGCTTGCGCAGCTGCTTGACGGAATGAGCCCTGCCGAGCTTCAGCAGGTTATTGAAGAGGATGATAGGCTGAAGGCGTGGCAAAGCACCGAGGAGTCCGAGGAGGCTCGTGCAAGCCTGCCGACCCTGTCCATTTCCGACATCGACCCCTGCTACAAAAGAGTCGACAAGAGGGAGAAAACAATAGACGGTGCGCGGACGCTGTCGGTTGATGTCAAGACCGACGGCATCATATACGCCTACCTGTTCTTCAACGCCTCCGACCTCACCGAGGAGGAGCTTGGCGACCTCGGCCTGCTCACAAAGATGCTCAAGGAGCTCGGCACAGACAGAAGCACGCCGCTGGAGCTTCAGAGCCGTATCAGAGCCGAGCTCGGTAACCTTTCCTTCAGCTTTATAGGAACCGAGCGAAAGGGCGTCGCGACGCCTTACCTCCGTGTGGGTGCAAGTGTGCTGGAGGCCAACAAGGGGGTGCTTACGGATATACTTGAGGAAATTCTTTTGCATACCGATTTTTCGGACGTTGCCGCCATTGAGGAGATGTGCAGGCAGGAAAAGAGCGCCTTTGCAGACGACGTAATCGAGGCAGGACACTCCGCGGCCATTGCCCGAGTGGAGGCATTTTCCGCTCCCGGCGGTGCTCTTGCGGAATACACGCAAGGCTTCGAGGCCTATAATCGACTTTGTGCTCTTATAAAGGTCGGTGACTTCGGGGCGCTGTCGAAGCGTCTTGCCACTCTGCTGAAAAGACTCACAACCCGAAACCGTATGACCGTCGCCGTGGCCGGTGAGCGGGAGGAGAGCTTTATAGCCGATACGGTAGCTCGTTTCCCTGCAGGAGAGGACTTTACGGCGCGGCATATTCCGCCCCTCGGTCACTGCCGCGAGTTTATCAAGATCCCCACCAAGGTGGCCTATGCAGTCACGGGTGCACAGACGGAGGACGCAAGGGAGCTGAGGGGTGCGCTGCGCGTTGCCCGCTCTATTCTCTCCTACGAGCATTTGTGGACCGCGGTACGTGTTGGAGGCGGCGCTTACGGCGCGGGCTTTGTGGCAAGAAAGAACGGAATGAGTGCCTTTTATTCCTTCCGCGACCCCTCGCCGAAGCGTAGCCTCGGCTGCTTTGCAGACAGCGCGAACTATCTGCGCAAACTTGCCGACAGCGGTGCAGATATCACCAAATTCATCATCGGCGCCTACGGCGAATACGATATCATAACCACCCCGAAAACTCTCGCCGCCCTTTCCGTCGCCGACTTTCTTCTCGGATGGACCGAGGAGCAGGAGCAGCAGCTCCGCGCGGATCTTCTTGCGACCACACCCGAGCAGCTGCGGAGAGTTGCCGATGTTATCGACCGCACTCTGGACTGCAACTCCGTCTGCATCGTTGGGGGAGCCGAGCATCTTGCGCAGTTTGAGGGCGACTTTGACCGAGTACTGACGCTTTGAGTCTATGACAGTCACAAATTAATAAAGCTAGCCGAGTCTTAATAGGTTGAACTCGCCTAAAAATCAGCGGTTTCAGCACTTTTCGCACTTCGGCAACTCGTAATATTTGTATATTGCTTCGTCACCGAAGCACAAAAATTATCTAAAACCGCAAGCTTTTTAGGTTCTATAGAAGTTTTAAGCGAACAAATATTTTGTCAGACGAGGGAGAGATTTGCAGTAATATGCGGATATTACAATAATCTTTCCTGATGTATGACGGAATATTTGCCGTATAAAACCGAGTTCAACCTATTAAGACTCGGCTAAGGGCAGAAGCACCGATATAGGTACCTCTGCCCAATGTTTTTATGCGACATCTCTGCTTTTTATTTATTTTCCCTCACGCTTACCTCGCCGGTAAAGACGCGCTCTCGGCTACCGTCCTCACGCTCGACAAGCAGAGAAAAATCGGGTAAAAGCTCTACTGCCCGTCCGGGATAAGAGCCGCCCGCTGTGTGGACGGTAATGCTCCGACCAAGGAGGAAGGATGCCGTGCGGTACTCCTCAAATATACGCTCCTGCGTGTCCTCGCAAAGGAGCATCTGCCGCGCAAGCTCTGCCAGCAGCTCCACCTTATCTATACGCTTTCCGCACACCTGTTCAATGGATGTAGCAATACCCGAAATCTCCTCGGGATAGGTGGTTTTGTAAACATTTATTCCCATTCCCACCACTAAAGCCGACATTTTTCCCTCTGAATCCATCTCGCCCTCTGCAAGGATTCCCGCAAGCTTTCTGCCGCCCTTATATAGGTCGTTCACCCATTTTATATCCGACTTGAGGCCTGATACGCAGGCTATCGCGCGGCGCAGAGCCACAGCAGCCTTCGCAGTCATCGCGGTAGCGTCGGCGCCCCTGCTTTCGGGATAGAGAAGGAAGGACAGATAGAGTCCCACACCGGCCTTGGAAAAGAAGCTCCGCCCCCGTCTGCCGCGGCCTGCGGTCTGCTCCTCGGCCACTATGATGACAGGGGTATTTTTTTCTCTGTTACGGGCAAGCTCCCGCGCCCTCTGATTCGTGGAGTCGGTGACCCCATAATATATAAGCTCAGCCGAAACGCCAATCTCACGAAGGCGCTCACGGAGTGCATCAGCATCAAGCATTTTCATCACCTCACCGACAATTATACCACAGCGCAGAGTGAAAATCAAGGAGTCGCGCGGGGACGAAAAAGATTTTTTTGTTTTTACTTGACAAAATCGGATTTATGTACTATAATATCCTTATCGAAAGCTATGACGGAGACAGTAGCCCGATTGAGACGGACCAGAGAGTTGGCGGTAGGTGCGAGCCAAACGAGGATCAACGGTGCGAATATCACTCCAGAGCCGCGTGCGTGAAAGCCCCTACCCGGTGAGTAAGGTACGTCGCGAGCCTCGGCGTAACGGAGGCGCGTATTGTCAGATGCGGCAAATAGGTGGTTTATTCCGTTTCCGTAAGGGCGGAATTTTTTTATTTTTATGCAAAAAATATCTTTTGGAGAAAAAATATGGAAATCTACGAAAAGGTCTCAACGAACCTGAACTTCGTTGAAAGAGAAAAGGCGACCCGCAAGTTCTGGGAGGCAAACGGCATCTTTGAAAAGAGCATCGACTCCCGCCGCGAGGGCGAGGACTACACCTTCTACGACGGTCCTCCCACCGCAAACGGCAAGCCTCACATCGGTCACGTGCTGACCAGAGTTATCAAGGATATGGTTCCCAGATACCACACCATGAAGGGTAAGCGTGTCCTTCGTAAGGCGGGCTGGGATACTCACGGCCTGCCCGTTGAGCTCGAGGTGGAAAAGAAGCTCGGCATCGACGGCAAGGACCAGATCGAGGCCTACGGCCTTGCTCCCTTCATCGCGCACTGCAAGGAGTCCGTATGGAATTACAAGGAAATGTGGGAGGACTTCTCCGGCACCGTCGGCTTCTGGGCTGATATGGACAACCCCTACGTCACCTACACCAACGATTTCATTGAGTCCGAGTGGTGGGCGCTGAAGAAGATCTGGGACAAGGGTCTGCTCTACAAGGGCTTTAAGATAGTTCCCTACTGTCCCCGCTGCGGTACTCCCCTTTCCAGCCACGAGGTCGCTCAGGGCTATAAGACCGTCAAGGAGCGCTCGGCTATCGTGAGATTCGCCTGCAAGGACGAGGACGCTTACTTCCTGGCCTGGACCACCACCCCCTGGACCCTGCCCTCTAACGTTGCCCTCTGCGTAAACCCTGAGGACACCTACTGCAAGGTTAAGGCCTGCGACGGCTACACCTACTATATGGCGAAGGCTCTGCTCGACTCGGTTCTTGCACCTCTTGCAAAGGAGGGCGAGGCTGCCTATGAGATACTCGCAGAGATGAAGGGTATCGAGCTTGAGGGCAGAGAGTACACCGCCCTTTGGGATTGCACCGCCGCCTGTGCCGAAAAGCAGAAAAAGAAGGCGCATTACATCACCGCCGACAGCTACGTTACTATGTCCGACGGTACCGGTATCGTACACATCGCTCCCGCCTTCGGTGAGGACGACTCCCGCGTGGGCAGAAGATACGACCTTCCCTTCGTCCAGTTCGTTGACGGCAAGGGTGAGATGACCGCAGACA
>CAZABU010000003.1:0-47175 GCA_964483225.1 uncultured Ruminococcus sp.
CCTCGGGAACGGTAAAGGTATCGCCGTAGATCTGGTTGAAGCGCTGGGCGATATCGCGGGCAAGCTCCAGATGCTGCTTCTGGTCGATGCCTACGGGAACAAGGTCGGTCTGGTAGAGCAGGATATCCGCCGCCATCAGCGAGGGATAGGTGAACAGACCTGCGTTGATGTTCTGAGAGTGCTTCTGGCTCTTGTCCTTGAACTGGGTCATTCTTGAAAGCTCGCCGAACATGGTGTAGCAGTCGAGTATCCAGCCAAGCTCCGCGTGGGCGGGAACGTGGGACTGAACGAACAGGGTGTTCTTCGTGGGGTCAAGACCGCACGCCATATAGAGCGCCAGAGTTTCGTAGGTGCGGCGGCGCAGATCTGCGGGCACCTGTCTTACCGTGATTGCGTGGAGGTCCACCACGCAGTAGAAGGTCTTGTAATCCTCAGAGAAGCGGGAGAAATTCTTGATAGCTCCGAGATAATTACCTATGGTGAGGTTTCCCGAGGGCTGAACTCCCGAGAAAACTATTTTCTTATCGTTTATCATTTGTCTTTCCTTTCTGCGCCCGGCGCAGGCATATATAATACAGTATTATACAACCGTGAAGAGATTTTGTCAAGTAAATATTTACAGCTCGGTGACGTCGTCGCGTCCGGGATAAAGCTGGGAGTATGCGCGCATTCCTCTCTCGTCCTCAACCGTAATGCGGAAGAAGCGCTCGTTTGGGCGCACCTTAAAGGTGACCTCGGTGAGCAGCTCGCCCTCCTCGGCAAATTTCACGGCTGCCTGCCTGCCCTCGGTCTGCTTTGCGATACGCCTTGCGGGTGAGGTCTTGACGGTGATGCGGTTTTCCTCTCTGGTGATAGAGTATATTTCCGGCCCCGTGGAGGCATAGAAGCGGTGCTCGCGGAGAGCCTGCATTATCTCGCCGTAGTCAAGACTGTCTGCGTTTATCATTATCCAACCGCCGAAGGAATCGCACTTCGTCCCCTCAAAGCCGTGGGCGTTGTGATTGTCGTCGGCGGCGATGGCGGCAACGTGCTTGCCGTTCTTTATCATAACGTCGAAGATCTGCTCATAGCCGTCGAAGCCGTTTCTGTAGCAACCGGTGTTAAACACCTCGACGAAATCTATATTGCCGTAATTCAGATACTGCGCCTCGTATTCCAGCGACCAAACGGGGTGGTTGTAGCAAACGAGAAAGCCCTGCTCATGGGCGTAATCCACAACTCGGCTGATACCCTCGGGTGACCAGACGCGCATATCGGCTCTGCCGTCGTACTTTACGGTCGCTCTGACCTCCTCGGGCCCCTTCTTGTCGGCCTCGGCGGACATACAGAGGGTCGTATCGTTGTTCGGGTCCAGGGCGTAGAAATTCATATGCATCGTGTGCACCACCTGTCGGGTAAAGGAATCCCAGGGGATCTTAGGGTCGGTGATGTCAAGCTCATAGCCCGTGATGGCGAGGAAGTCACCGTCCGAAAGATGGGCGCAGCTCACGATATGGTCGTGGTCGGTATAGGCTACTATCGAGTAGCCCCGCTTCATATATTCTTCCTTTATCTTCTCAGGGGTGGCTCTGCCGTCGGAATTGGTGGAGTGGCAGTGCATATTCGCTTTGAAAAACCTTTTGTTTTCGTCAAGATAAATATTCATCATATCTGCTCCAAAACAGTGAAAGTGTAAACTCTACTTGTCAAAAATGCAAGATCTATGCCTTGGGAGCCGCATCGACGCGAGGAGTTTCTGCGGGCAGCTCGTATATCTGAGAGTACGCGCACTTGCCGTATTCGTCCTCAAGTCTTATGCGGAAGCGGAGAGCCGCGACCCTGAACTTGAAGCTCGCGGTGGTGATCGTTTCGCCCTCGGGCGCGTATGCTTGGCTCTGCTGTCTGCCCTGGGTGATGAGGAAGGCGCGCTTGATGGGGGAGCACTTGACCGTGAGCACACCCTCGTCGCTGAGAACGATGGAATGGATCTCGGGGCCTGTGGAGGCGTAGAAGTCGCCCTGCTCAAGAGCGGAGATAACGGTGGGGTAGTCGAGTTTCGGGGCATCGAGGACTATCCAGCCGCCGAAGGAGTCGGTACGGGGGCCGGAAAATTCGTAAATATTGTGGTTATCGTCGTCTGCCACGGGCATGATCTTCTTTCCTGCCTTCATCATCTCGTTGTAGGCGTTGTCACTCTCGCGGAAGCCGGCGACGTCGCAGCCGGTGTTGTGTACCTCGATAAAATCAAAACCCTCGTAGCCGAGATAGTCCTCCGCAGTCTGCAAAGACCAGACGGGGTGATTGAGCGAAACGAGGTAACCGAGCTCATGGGCTCTCGCTACCATCTCGTTTATACGCTCATGGGTGTAACGGCGCTCAAATTCCTCGCCGGGCTTGACGAAGGGGCGCATATCCTCGAATTTCGGATGATAGTAATTGTCGTTGTAGAAGGGGGTTACCGTGTTGCTCTGATCCTTCGCGAAGAAGTTGATATGGGCAACCCTGCCGGAGGGGGCGGGGCTGTCGGTGTCGACCTTCGGTCCGCCAATACTCAACTCGCAGGCGTTGATAGCCACGAAATTCTCGTCGCAGAGGTCGGAGCAGTCGATAAGCACCTCGTGGTCGGTGTATGCGACTACGGAGTAGCCCTTCTTCAGGTATTCTTCCTTGATTCTCTCGGGGGTCGCTCTGCCGTCGGAGCGTCTGGTGTGACAGTGCAGATTTGCCTTGTATCTGTTGTCGTACTTTCCGTATAAAATCTTCATGATCCGTACCTCTCAGCCTGTTTTTTTATATTATACCACTCTTTTTTTTGAAAAGCAATACGCCGACGGATTTTCCGTTAACTGTTTTTTCGCCGTTTTTTAACGGTTTGTCCGTAAATATATTTGTATTTTATATATTTTGTTCATAATTTGTCTATATTTATATGCTATAATCATTGAGTATGATTGTCGGCCTGTCCGGAATTTCGCGTTTTGGGCGGTCGAGCTTTTTATGCTAAAAATATTTTCTTATTTGCGAGAAAGTGCGCAAAGGAAGGGCGAAAAATGGTAAAGGCTGAAAATATAGTCAAAAGATACGGCTCAAACTACGCATTGAACGGCGTCAGCTTTGAGATAGGGGAGGGCGAGATCGTCGGTCTGCTGGGCCCCAACGGCGCGGGAAAGAGTACGGCGATGAATATTCTTACGGGATATCTGTCTGCCACCTCCGGCGCGGCATACATAAACGGAATAAACATTCTTGACGATCCCATCGGTGCCAAGAAGTGCATAGGCTTCCTCCCCGAGCAGCCGCCCGTGTACCCCGAGATGACCGTCAGAGAGTATCTCGATTTCGTATACGAGCTCAAGGGCTGTGAGCTGGAGCGCGAGGCTCATCTTGCGGAGATCCTTTCGGTGGTAAAGCTCACCGACGTCAAGGACAGGCTTATCCGTAACCTCTCCAAGGGATATAAGCAGAGAGTGGGTATTGCTCAGGCTCTGGTGGGCGACCCCAAGGTCGTTATCTTCGACGAGCCTACGGTAGGCCTTGACCCCAAGCAGATCCTTGAGGTCAGAAATCTTATCAGAAATCTCGGCCGCCGTCACACCGTTATCCTCTCCACCCACATTCTTGCCGAGGTGCAGGCGGTCTGTGAGAGGATCATTATAATCAACAAGGGACATATAATCGCCGACGAGCGCACCGAGGATATGGTAAAGACCATTGAGGACGGTTATTTCTATGAGGTAAAGCTCTGCGCTCCCCAGCGTGACGCTCTCGCTGCCATCAAGAAGCTCCCCGGCGTTAAGGACGTCGAGGCCACCGGCGCAAGAGAGGGCGATGCCTTCGTGCTCAATATCGAGTCTGCCCCCGGGGTGGACGTGAGAAAGAGCCTCTTCCGCCTTTGCGCAGAGAAAAATTGGCCCATCGTCGGCCTGATGCCCGTGGGCACCGACCTTGAGTCCGTGTTCATCAGACTCGTGGATCGCTCCGAGAGCGGCGCGTCCCGGAACTTTTCAACCAAGTCCGTATAAGTGAAGGAGAAAAGATATGTTAGCTATTTATAAAAGAGAAATGCGCTCCTATTTCACGGGAGTGATAGGCTATGCCTTCCTCGTTATATTCCTTGCGGTTGCCGCCGCGCTCTTCAGCTATACCACGCTGTTTTCGATGAGCGCCGACGTGACCTCCTATTTCGCCTTTATGCTTCTTTTCTCCGCGATAATCCTTCCCATCCTTACGATGAAGTCCTTCAGCGAAGAAAGAAAGGCAAAGACCGAGCAGCTGATACTCACCGCTCCCGTGTCCATTCCCGCAATGGTTATCGGAAAGTTCCTCGCGGCATATACGATGTTTGCGGGCGCTATGGTGTTCACCTCCCTCTATTTCCTTATCCTTATCCCCTACGCCGAGCTTCAGGTCGCGACCCTGCTCGGTAACGTGATCGCCCTTCTCCTTGTTGGAATGGTGTTCATCGCCATAGGTCTTTTCGTTTCCTCTCTCACCGAGAACCAGCTCTCCGCCGCCGTCGGCACTATCGCCATCATTCTCGGCTTCCTTGCGGTGGGCATCATCTCGGCTCTCCTTCCCACCACCTTCTGGCTGCGCTACGTATTTGACGCCCTGTCCATCTACACTCGCTTCCAGACCTTCACCAACGGTTATTTTGACCTCGCCTCCTTCGTTTATTATCTGTCCGTGTCTGCGGTGTTCATCTACTTCACGATGAGGATCTACGACCGCCGCCGCTACAATTGATCACGGAAGGTGGTACAGATGAATAATTTCAAGCAAAAGCTTTCGTCACTGATGCAAAGCCGTAACTTCTTCTCGGCTCTGCTGGTGATAATAGTGATAGCCGCGGTGGTGTTCCTGAACGTCATCGTTTATGCGCTGGACGCCTATTTCGGGCTCTATATCTATAACGAGCCTGAGGACGACCTGTCCATAAGCGATGCCTCGGACGTCCTCTTTGCCGATGCAATTGCCGCGGAGAAGAAGGTCACCGTCACCTTCTGTATGCCGGAAACGGATATCAAGAACCATTCCACCGGCTCTTACGTTTACAGGACTGCAAAGGCCTTTGCCGAAAGGTATGAGGGCTTTATCGAGCTCCGCTATATCAACGTGCTGACCAGGCTCGACGCAGAGGGTAAATTCTTTGATACCTCCCGCTATGAGAAGGATATGCGAGGCAATGAAAACGTGATAGACAAGACCTCGGTCATCTTTGAGTGCGAGGGGAATTATCGCGTGCTCACGGATATGTATTCCGGCAAGGGCTTCGTTGATTTCTATACTCTCGACGAGGAGATGTATATTACCTCCTATAATGGCGAGGAGGTCTTCGCCTCTATGGTTGGTTGGGTGCTCACAAGCGAGCACGGGACGGCCTATTTCACCGTAGGTCACAGCGAAACTCCCAACATTTCACTTTACAACGTGCTCGCCTGCGCGGGCTATTACGTTGACACCGTAAACCTCCGTAAGGAGGAGCTCCCCGACGATGCGGCGCTGGTGGTGGTGTGCAACCCTCTTACCGATTTTGAGCGCGCGGCGGAGGGCTCGTCCCTGAGGACGGAGATAGAGCGTCTTACCTCCTATGCGGAGCGCGGCGGCGCTATGCTCGTTACCCTCGACCCCTTGGCAAAGCGGCTTGTGGTATTCGAGAAGTTCCTTGCCGATTTCGGCATTGAGGTCATGCGCACCGAGGACGGCGAGAGCGCCATCGTCAAGGATTCCGACAACGGTATAACCACCGACGGCTTCACTCTCGTCTGCGACTATGCCGAGGGTGATATCCCCTCCGCTATGAGCGAAAGGATCGCCGATGCCGACGGCAGTATAATAGTACGCACCGTGGCGGCCCTAAAGCTCTCCGGACAGGCTCAGCCTCTGCTTCGCTCCTCCGCCTCTGCCGTTTGTCAGGCGGGCGGCGCTACCGTTGACTCCGAGGGTGCCTACGCCGTGGCGGCCTATTCCGAGGTGGAAAACAAGGACGGCTCGTCGGCGAAGCTGGTGGTCGTTCCCAGCGTTTACCTTACCGCCACCGATGCCATCGTAACCAACGGATATTCTAACAAGGACTTCCTGTATTCTCTCTTTGACGTGTTCTACGGACACGGCCGTATGCCTTACGGCTGTCGTAGCGTGGTCTACGATAATGACGTACTCGAAAATCTCACGATGGGAGAGGCAAGGCTCTATACAGCCCTGCTTATCGCTATACCGGTGATAATTGCCGGTGTGGGCGTGTTCATTACCGTCAGAAGGAAGAACAGGTAATTTGCAAATGAAGATAAATTCAAAATGGAAAATAACGAGGACGAGAGCCATAGCGCTGATCAGCGCGGGTGCCGTGATTCTGCTCTTGCTGCTGAATCTTTTGTTCACCTACCTCGGTCTGCGCCACTCTCTGTATCTCGATACGACCTCCGAGGGGCTGTATACCCTTTCGGAAACGATGAAGAAGGAATGCTCCTTCATCGATAAGCTGGATGATGACGAGCGGATGGTGGAGATTACCTTCTGCACCGACCCCGACATCCTCGTCAAGTCCGAAATCACCCGAGTCACCTACTTTATGGCTCTGAAGATGCAGGACTGCTTTGATAATCTCAAGGTGTCCTACGCCAACGTGGAGCTGAACCCCACGGCCGTATCCAAGTATAAGCCCACCTCTCTTTCCGAGATCGCCCCGGATGATATAATAATCTCCTACGGCGACAGGTACAGAGTCGTGAACGCGAAGAACTTCTGGATCACCTCCGAGGACGAGCTTTATTCCTACAACGGCGAGTATAAGATGGCCTCCATCATTATGTCCGTCGCTTCGGTAAACCGTCCCGCGGCTTACTTCGTTACCGATCTTGGCGAGTCCTATTTCGACCCCGCGGATCCCGAGAGGGAGGAGGGGCTTGAGCTCTCCTATCTTTACGACCTGCTCACCGAGCGCGGTCTTGAGGTAAAGACCCTGGAGCTCGCCTCCGTGGAGAGGGTTCCCGAGGACTGCGTGCTCCTCATCATAAACGATCCCGAGCGCGATTTCACCGTTGATGAGAGCAGGCTCGGCGAGTATAACTACGTTACCGATACCGAGAAGCTTGACCGTTATCTTATCTCGGCTCACGGCTCTATTATGGTTGCCCGTGACCATAAGGGTATAGCTCTTCCCAACCTCGACAGCTTTCTCTATGAGTGGGGCTTTGATTTCAGCACCGCCGAGGTGAGGGACGAGGAAAACTATATGGGCGATTCCCACTCCGTTCTGGTGGGTGAATACAACACCGACGACGAGAGCTACGGCTACGGAATTTACGGAGATTTCTCCGCGCTGACCTCCGCGCCCCCTATGGTGTTTGCCAATACCGGCTACGTTGGCTGCTCCTTTGACGGAGCGACCTCCGCTCCCGAGGCCGGTACCTACGCCGCGTCGAGAAACTACGCTCCTCTGATATCCACCTACGCTACGGCGAGAGCCTATGAGAAAAACCCCGACACAGACACCTACGTTGATCTGATGGCGGAGGGCAAGCTTGACCTTGCCGCGGTCAGCACGAGGATCGAGCTGGATTCCTATACCGGCGAGGAGAAATTCTCCTACCTGTTCTGCACCGGAAGTGCAGATTTCTTCGGCGCGGACCTTCTCGGCAACGCCTCTTACGCTAACTATGAGGTGGTGTCCTCCCTTGTGGAGAATATCGCCCGTACCGACGAGTTTGCCTCCATTGAGCTTGGCGGCACGTCATATAACTCACCCAGCATGGGCGGTAAGCCTCTTGCCGACCTGGCGATGTACAGCACCGATACCACCAAGAACAGCGGCGTATTCGTGAACGGTCTTTCCACCGGCGAGACCGTAGGAATCACCGTTGTGCTGATGATCATTCCCGTGGCAGTAGCCATCGTCGGACTTGCCGTCTGCATAAGACGCAAATTCCTGTAAGGAGGTGCAGAAATGATAATCAATAAGAAAACCTCCCTTGGAAAAAAGCAGCTGGCGATAATCGTTACCGCCTCCGTTCTGGCTCTCCTTATCATCGCTTACGTGATAATCGGCGCGGTGATGGGCGCCACATCCTCTCCCTCGGATACCGATACTACCGAGCCCCCGCAGATCCGTGACGGCGAGTCCGTATACGGCAATTCCGCCGTGGCCTATCCCGTCTTTTACGAGTCGGCCATCAGGGAGATCGTTGTAAACAGCCACAACGGCACCTTCTCTATGAGCCGCAACGACGGCACCAATCCCTTCATCTTCTATTACGTTGACGAAAACGGCGAAACTCAGGTATATTACCCCGAGATCTGTAACGAGTCCGGCTTCGATTACACCGCTCTTTACTCTATAGACCAGAGCGACAGCATGAAGATGTATAAGATCTCTTATCTTGCAAACGCCCTCGGCTTTATGTATTTCGGTGATAGAATAGACCTGCCCGATAGATCCGATCCCGAGGAAAGAGCCGCCGCCCTTGCCCGCTACGGTCTCTCCGAGGAGGACAGAGAGGGTATCGAGGTGACCTACGTCGACGGTGACGGAGAGGAGCAGACCATCGTTATCTTCGTTGGCGACAGGCTCATATCCGGAATCGGCTATTACTTCCTCGTCAGTGGCAGAGATTATATCTACACCGGTATCAACAACCGCTTTGATTACGCCCTCGGCGGCTTTGAGGACTTCCTGCACACAAGACTTGTGGCGGAGGGACTTGAGGCTGACGGCCTTTACGAGCCCTTCCTTGCTTCGGATTATAAGCAGTGGAAGAATCGCGTTTACTCCAAATCCCGTGACGACGGTGACGGTATATTCGACAGAGTCGTTGCCGGAGCAACCGTTGTTGGCAGGGGCAGTCTTGATACTCCCATCTACGATAACGACGCTCTGGATGAGGACAGCACCGACGGCTATAACAGAGGCACAAAGAAGCTCCTGTCCGTAAATCTCAACGATATTAAGGATTATCCCGAGTTCTCCCGACTTGCCGCCGCCCTTACGGGGAAGGCTGTGGGCAGCTATGAGGACAAGATCGTGGCCTCTGTGATCTCCGATACGCTCAGCGTAGACTTCGGCGACGGGCAGACCGCCACCTACACCTATCACGTGACCGCGGTTGAGTCAATTCTCACCGCAAACGGCGAATACCTTACCGATGCGGCCTACACCGCCTCCGGTGAGAGCGCCACTATGCTCAAGGTGACCTACGACCTCTACCTTGGCGGCGAGAAGAAGAACGAGGCTCCCCTTCACGGCATCCTTGATCTCTCCGACGCTACCGTTCCCGCCGCGGCGATAGCGGCTCTGTCTGCAGAGAGCATCGGGGATACCGACGTCACCTTCGACGTCACCTACGATAAGAATACCGCTACCTCCAAGGCCTATACCTACGTTATTTCCGAGATCCTGCTTATCTGCGAGATCGACGAGGCAGGCAGAGGCGTATATACTGATACCGTCACCGAGTCCTCGGTGGTTACCTACCGCTACTATTATATGGTTGACGGAGTAAAGATCGGCAGCGAGAGCAGCCGCACCGTTGCTTTGTCTGAGATCACTTCCGGCGACGACCTTACCATCAAGGAAAAGCTCCTCGGTAAGGGCACCGGCAGCACCGGTGAGCTGAAGGCGCTTGAGGACGTCATCTACTGTCAGGTGATGATGAACTTCGATACCTACACCTTCGACACCGTGGAATATTACGTCACCTCCGAGCTTATGACCTCCTTCGAGTTCGTCAATGCCTCGGACAGAGATCCCTTCTACGGCGAGTCCCTGTATAAAAACACTCTCCCCGCAGGCCACAAGAACTACGGCTATGCGCTGAACGCCTCCGCCTGCGAGACGGTGGTGAAGCTGCTCGGCGGAATTTCCGGCGAGACCTCCCAGTATTCCGAGGGACTTCTCGGTGCTGAGTGCGTTGCCGTGGGAATCACCCCTGCAAATATGGCTAAGTACGGCCTCTACGCTTACACCGTCTACTTCGAGCTGCCCCGCGGCATTGAGGTTGCTCCCAAGGAGGAGGACGATGCCGATTCTGCAGACGATTATATATCCCTTTCCAATCTCGGCTTCACGCTTTATATCAGCGAGCCCGACGAGGACGGAATGAGATACGTCGGCTCGGATATGTACGATATAATTGTGAAGATAGACGGCGCGACCTTTGATTACCTTGATAACGGCTTTGCCGATTTCTGGGCAAGGCGCAGTCTGGTAATGGTCGGCTACGAGGATATCGACAATATGACCGTCGATCTTTATATGGACGACCTGTACGGCAGCTATAACCTTGAGATGGTTCACGAAACCGTATGGATCTCCGGCAACCAGCATCTGACCGAAAAGCCCGAGAGCGGCGGCCAGGAATACGATTTCCTCACCGTCAACGTGTCTATGACGGGTGCCTGCACCGAGACCGCCTTCTCCCGTTATATCGAGAGCGAGGGCCTCACGAAGCTGAGCCTTGCGGCGATCTACAACAAGGTTGCGGGTCTTACCGGAAATCAGGGCCTTACCTACGGCCACGATACCTTCGGAACGTCCAACTTCAAGGATTTCCTGACGGTAATGTTCAGCACCTATTACGGCGACACTCTGACCGCCGAGGAAAAGGCGCTGGCAAGCGAGGATAACCGACTGATGAGAATTTCCTTCACGGTTACCGACTCCTCGCCCTATCCTTACGTCTACGAGTTCTATCGCATAGACGATAGACGCGTTATGGTCAGCATCACTCAGACCGGCGGCTCCGGCCAGACGGTGATGAGAGTCGATGATTTCTATATCTCCACCTTTGCCTTCAAGAAGATCGTGCGCAACTTCACCGAGCTGCTCAACGGCGTATCCTTGAATCCCGACGTAGGATACGGAGATTGATACTGCTTCGGACACCGATTTTCCCTTATAAATGGAAAAAATATATAAAAATATATAAAAAAGGTTTGCATTTTCCGAAATAGTATGTTATAATTATCTTTGCTCAATAAAAGGGCAGGTCCCAGAGCCTGCCCGAATTGAAATATTATATAAGGATGAAAGATATGAAAAAGAGA
This sequence comes from uncultured Ruminococcus sp., assembly GCA_964483225.1. Classification (GTDB taxonomy): domain Bacteria; phylum Bacillota; class Clostridia; order Oscillospirales; family CAG-272; genus UBA1740. The sequence continues at coordinate 11,020 of CAZABU010000003.1, forward strand.
ATTATCGCTGCGATCGTTGCTATGGTAATGCTCGTTCTTTCTCTCGCGAGCTGCGGCAGCTTTAACTTCGCGGAAGAGAATCTGGATGGCTACGTAGTATTCGACGCCGACGCTTTCAAGAAAGCGCTTGCAACAATTGAGGTCGAGGACGAGGACTTTACCACCGATGAGACCGTCCGCGCGCAGAAGGTCGTTGATGACCTTTACGCCACCCTTACCGCCGCTATGATCAAGGCTGCCGGCGATGAGGATAAGATCAAGAACGGCACCCCCTCCGAGCGTGACGCCGTTTACTTCTGCTACTACTGCGTAGATGCAGACGGCAACGTGTTCTACACCTCTCAGATGAAGGACAGCACCGTTACCGCTTCTACTACCAAGGCAAATCACCTGGTTCAGCTCGTTGATTACGATGAGGATAACGAGCTTCAGTCTGCTATCGCCGAGGCGCTTCTCGCTGCTATCGGTGAGGGCAAGGAGTTCTCCGAGTATAAGATCAACACCACCAATGGCACCGCGGTAAACACCAAGACCGAGGGTGAGGGCGAGAATGCCAAGACCCCCGACACCGTAGTCGTTTCCTACAAGGTGACCTACGAGCTTCCCGCAGTTGACGAGGACGGCAACCCCGTGTTTGACGATGATAACAACCCCACCTACGACTCCTACACCAAGGTCGTAAACTATGAGGAGATCGACCTTTCCGCAGATACCCCTCTCGCTACCTACCTTCGCGGCGACGAGGTTACTATGACCGTCGGCAACAAGGCGTATATCACCGAGGGTGAGGGCGAGGGCGCAACAAAGAACTATACCCTCAAGGTTACCGAAACCGTTGATGAGAACGAGGGCGTTGTTTGCAGCTACACCGAGTTCACCGTTCAGTGGATCGTAGAGGAGAAGCCCGACGAGGCTTACGTTACCGTAAAGCACACTCCCTACACCTCCTCCAACAGCATTGAGCCTGATAACAGACACAACACCAGCTCCAAGGTTGACCTCAACGACAAGGAGCTCACCTACTACATCTACCCCGTATATTACGTATCCGTTCCCGAGATCTCCGCTACCTCTATTATGAAGAACATTCTCGGCAAGAACATTTCCGCCACCACTATTGAGATCTTCGAGAGCGAGGAGTACAAGGCCGGCGATAAGACCGTCAAGGCTATGATCGAAACTCTCGTTAAGACCTGGGGCGAGGACGAGGATACTCTTAAGACCCTTAAGGTTACCGTTGATAACGCCGAGAAGACCCTCTATGATCTCCACGAGGCATATAACGAGGCGGCTGATGCCGTAACCGCGGCAGGCGACAATGCCACTGACGAGCAGAATACCGCTAAGGAAACCACCAAGAAGGCTTACGACGATGCTCTTGATGCCGAGATCGATAAGCAGATCGCAAGCATTCTCACCGCTACCAAGGCAGATGCAAAGGCTATCTCCGAGGTTATCGTTGAGCAGTACAAGAGCGACATCATTTACAAGAAGCTCAAGGACACCTACGACAACGATATGATCGAGAAGGTGGGCGCAGAGGTTTGGAAGCTCATTGAGAAGTACGCTGTCATCCACGATTATCCCGCAGATCTCGTCGAGGAGTTCGTTGATCACCTCTACGAGGGCTATGAGAATGAGTTCTACACCGGCGATAAGGATTCCAGCACCACCAACTACGACTACTACGGCGATCTCAACACATACCTCGTAGCTCAGGTAGGCGAGGACGTTGACGCAGGCCTCGAGAAGGAGGCTAAGGCTGCTATTGATCCTATGCTCAAGATCTACGCCGCTGCAAAGGCTCTCGAGTCCGACGCGGTTGCTGCTCTTACCTTATACGTCGAGAAGGATATAGCCGCCGGCGTTTACGACGCAGACTACGAGTACAACGATTCTCTCTCCGAGAAGAAGAATGAGAAGAAGAAGGCCGAGGCAGAGAAGGCCGCAGAGGAGGCTAAGGCTGAGGCTCTTGAGGATGCCACCAAGTTTGTCGTTACCGACAAGGTCTTCAAGGAATACAAGAAGGACATCGGTAAGGCCACCTACAGAGTATGGGAGGAGCAGTACGGCGAGATCAACATTCGCCTTGCCCTTCAGAGCAACCGCCTGTTCTACTATCTGCTTGCTACCGACATTGCAAAGAACGAGGATGGCGACCTTGAGGTATCCTACGCCACCGTTGGCGAGGGCGAGAGCGCAACCAAGGTCATCAGCTTCAGAACCTTCACCTACTCCATCAAGGCAGAGACCGACGCTGAATAAAAATCACTTTTGCCTGCGAGTCCTGCAGGTGGAAAATGAAAACGGACGAAGACCCTTCGTCCGTTTTCTTAAAATGTAAAAAGAAATTCGTTTTGCGCAAAAAGAGAGGGCGGCGATCCCCTCGCTGATATTTACCGAAAGGAAGACGGGAATGAAGGAAGTATCGTTATATACCGACGGCGCCTGTCGGGGAAATCCCGGACGTGGCGGCTGGGGCGCAATTCTCGTTTACGGGAAATATGAGCGCGAGCTTTCGGGCGGCGAGCCCGAGACCACAAACAACAGAATGGAGCTTATGGCGGCGATAGCCGGTCTTTCTGCGCTGAAGGAGCCCTGTGCCGTGACCCTCTATTCCGACTCCAAGTACCTCGTTGACGCCTATACGCAGGGCTGGGTATATTCCTGGCGCAAGCAGGGCTGGAGGCGAGGCCGCGAGGAGCTGAAAAACCCCGACCTTTGGGAGCGCCTTTATGCCCTCACCGAGCTGCACGAGGTAAGCTTCGTGTGGGTCAAGGGCCATAACGGACACGACTACAACGAGCGTTGCGACAAGCTGGCGACTGATTTCGCCGACTCCTTTGTATGATGCGACGGTTATATAATATAATGTAGAATGCTGCGCCCCCGAGGTGTGGAAAGGATTTTATTTATGAAGAAGAAAAATATTGGCCCCGACAAGGAGGTCCACTCGGCAAAGGAACCGAAGGTGGCATCCCGATGGAGCAAAATGACGAAGAAAAAGCGCATACTTACCGTAGTGATCTCTGTGGTCACCCTCCTTGCGGTGGCGGCGGCAATCGTGCTGCCCATCGTTCTGCTCTCCGACGGAGACGACAAGAACTTTGAGTACACCACCGCCGATCTGACGAAATACGTTGACTTCTCCGCCGGCTCCTATAAGGATTACACTCTGGACATCGATATCGCCCTTCCCAAGGACATCGACCCCGACGTGGCTATGCTTAATATGCTGGCGAGGGACGCCTCGACCGAGCCCGAATTTGACGGCGCCTACAAAAAGACCGAGCCGGTTACCCCCGGTGACGTGGTTCATATCTGGTACCGTGGCTATCTCCTTGACGAGAACGGCGAGGAGCTGAGCGTTTCGGGTATGTGCAACTACGGCAACTCGTCACCCACCGCTCTTACCATAGGCTCGGGTAGCTTCGTTCCCGGCTTCGAGCTTAATCTGCTTGGAAAGATGCCTCACGGCTATACTAATTTCAAGATTACAAGCGGCGAGGTTAAGGAAACCCAGATAGCTTACGTCAGCTACTCTCTCTACACAGAGGGTGAGGACGAGGACGACGCTAAAAAGAGCACCACCGTAAGAGTGGATATGTCCTCCGACGAGGTGGATGAAAAGATGGGCGAGGGCTTTAAGGAGCGCCTGCTTGGCAGAACCATCGGCGAGGAGCTTGCCTTCGATACCGTAAAGAACGGAAAGACCCAGCATTACATCAATTTCAAGGTCGATTTCGTTACCGAAAAGGAGCCCAACGCCTACGTCGTTGAGTGCTACTTCCCCTATGATTACAGCTCGTCGAGCCTGGCAAATCAGACCGCTTACTTTGAGGTCATCATAGTACAGACTCAGATCTACGACACTCCCGATTATACCTATGAGCAGGACGCGGACGGCAAGTACCGCTTTAACCTCACCAACGAGTATATAGAGCAGAAGCTCGCCGAGGATGACAGCCCCATAACCCTCGAGGAGCTTATGGAGTACGAGGGCGAGGAGCTCTGGCAGAAGTACAGAGCCTACGCCGAGGCCTATTTGATGGATGCTTACGAGGAGAATCGCCGCGCTCTTATCGAAGAGGAGATGTGGACTTATTATCTCAAGTATGCAAAGATCTTAAAGTACCCTCAGAACAAGGTTGACGCCGTTTACCGCGAGTATTACGACGACGTGCTCTATCAGTATGAGTACACCGGCGGCAGTATTTCTCTTGGCTATGACTCCGACTACGACGGAATCGACGATACCGAGTATTACGACAACATCGACGATTTCGCAGAGGCCTATCTCGGCCTTTACTATTCCGAAACCGAATGGAAGGACTATCTTCGCAGCCTTTCGGAGAGCCTTGTGGCGGAAAGACTTATCCTCTACTATATAATGCAGCAGGAAAACCTAACCCCCACCGAGGAGGAATTTGAGCAGAGGCTCGCCGCCTTGAAGCAGGAGTATATAGACGAGTATCTGTTGCAGTATGCCGAGGAGTTCGAGGTCGACACCTCGAAATACACCGAGGAGGAATATGAGGAATACGTGGCAAAGAGGACAGAGGAGATCTTCGACTATTATGATGAATCCTACTTCCGCGAAACAACGTATTATGAGATTGCGCTGGAAACTTTGATCACCTATCCTACGGTAACCACTATGGATGACAGAGAATCATCTCTCCCTCAGACTAAATAAAACATAGGCGTTTTGCAAAGTAAAGCTTGCAAAACGCCTAATATTTTTGTAAAATCCTAAGCTATGTAAGCTGGGCTCATCTGCCCATTTTAAGGATCCTGTGCTTGTAGTTCATCTTCCCGTCGCGGAAGCCAAGCCGCGTTGCCTCGCGGTAAAGCTCCTCGGCTCTGCCTCTGTCGGTGGGCATTCCCAGTCCCATCTCGCAGATACAGCCCAGGGTATAGGTTGCCGCCGGGTGCCCCATCTCACGGCAGACCTCAAGCCGTTCTCTTGCTATATCCAGCTTCTTTTGGTAGAGCAGTCGCATAGCGGAGGAATAGAGCGAACGGAGCATAGCCTTGTATTTGTTTTCGTAAAGTCGGTAGAGCTCGGCATCTGCCGCCTCGCTTCCGGCGCGCTTCGCCGCGGAAAGGATCTCCACCGCCCGCCTGAAGTCGAAGCGTGTGCCGATGCCGCGCGCATAGCATCTGCCGAGGTGGTATCTCGCCTCCTCGTCGCCCTCGCCGAGGGCGTATTCATACCAGAGGAAGGCCGCCCGTCGATCCTTGCCGATGCCACAGCCGCGCTCCAGCATATCCGCAAGACGGCAGTAGGCAGGCAGGTATCCCATGGAGGCCGATACGGCAAAGCAGCGGAAGGCCTCGGTCGGGTCATCTGCGTTTGCGGCGGCGCGGTTGAAGTAGTCCTCTCTGGCGGTGATGATCTCCTCCGCCTTCAAGCGGCAGGCGGCGTGCCCCTCCTTCGCCCCTTCGGTGTAGTATTCCAGCGCAAGAGGGTAATCGGCATCGACGAGCTTGCCCTCGGAGTAAATGTCGCCGAGGATCTCATAGGATGAGCCCTCGCCAAGCTCGGCCGCCTTTTTGTAGCAGTCGAGAGCTGCCTCGGTGTTCTTTTCGGCAAGCTCGCCCTTCATATAGATGTCGCCGAGAGCACGTGCCGCCGCCGAGCTTCCCGCATCTGCCGCCTCTGCCAGCAGCTTCAGCGCCTCACCGACCTCGGGAGTATTCAGACCAACGCCTCGGAGCAGCCTTTCGGCGTGGCGGAACATATCGCTCGCATCGCCGCCTTGGGCTAACAGCTTTGATATACCCAGCTCCGCTGTGGGGAGCTTGTATTTTTCCGCATCCGTCAGCAGGGCGCGGAGTATCTTTTCTCTATTAACAAAGGCGATAGTGGCAGGCTTCTCCGCCGTTGCGCCTCTGAGTCGATATACCAGCTTCAGGGCGTAGATCGGCGGCATTCCCAGCTTATCCATATACCATTTTGCGTGACTTTCGTTCTTTGGAACGCCCACGCCGTCAGCGTACATCTTCGCCATATCCACCGTAGCCTCGGGATCGCCGTCCTCGGCGGAAAGGGCGCAGTAATAGGCGGCGGTATGCTCGTCGCCGCGGCTTTCGTAAAGCTCGGAGGCCGCGCGGTAAGCTGTGGCACAGCCGAGTAGGGCTGAGTAAGCCGTCCAGAAGTCGGCGGCTCTGACGCTGGTACGCGAAGCCAGTCTTCCGTAGCGGTAGGCGCCAAGGGGCGAGTTCTTCCTTGCCGCGGCGTAGAAATATTTCATCGCCAGATCAAGGTCCTTGAGCAGCAGGATGCCGTTTTCAAGGATATCGCCGTAGGCGCATTCTCCCTCGGGGACGCCCTCGTCTGCCAGCTTGTGATATATTGAGGTAGCCTTGACGAAATCCCGCGCGCGCATCGCCTCGGCCGCTTGTCCGAGCCTGTCGGCTACGTCCTCGGTCGCACCGCCGTGAGTCTTGCACACGGGGCAGACCTGCGCCTCCTCGGGGATCCTTCGTCCACAGATATAGCAGTTCATATTGCCTCCGAAATCTCTTTATGTCTTTATTTTACACTAATTTGTGATCTTTGTCAATTGCTATAATAATTTTACGCCTCGCGGGAAAAATAAATGCGGTCGGGCTCGCGGTCCGCGTAGCCCTGAAAAAAGAGTAATACCCGAGGAGGATAGCTATGTTTCTCAAAAAAGCAAAAAAGCATCCATATATAGGTCTTGCCGTCTTTTCTCTTGCCGCCGCAGGAATGATAAATCTCACCAACAAGGCAAAGAAGTTTATGAAGACGCGCGTTGCGTGCATAAAAAATATGGTAGAAAAGAAAATGGGCGGCAACTGACAAGCTTGCTTGAGGAGGGGCGTTTTGCCCCTCTTTTGTTATCTTTTGTTTACATAATCCCTATATTTTGACGATTTTCAGCGCAATAACGCTCATATCATCGCCGTTTTTTGACCGCGCCTTTGCCTCGGCGAGAATCAGCTCTGCCAGTTCGGAGAGCGGCCGTCTTACGGGCTTCGAGAGAAGCTCAAGGAGCCAGGTGACGTCCTCGCCGCTCTGACTTATGCCGTCGGAGATCATTATTACGTAGTCCTCGGGCTTGATCTCCACTCTTACGCGTTCGGTGTCAATGGTTCTCATAAGGCCTATGGGGGCGGTTTCCGAGCGTATGCGGAAAATCGAGCTGTCACGCTTAACGTAGGATATGGCGGCTCCGCTCTTTAGGAACATCGCGTCACCTCGTATCAGATCCAGCTCGAACAGGTCCACCGTAGCGGAGCATTCCTCTCGCCCTCGGCGCATACTGTAATTCAGAAGATGGAGCACAGTTTCCTTTGTGGCTCCGAAATCAAGAGCGCGAGTCAGGAATTTCGCGACAAACTCCGAGGCGCTCCTTGCGGCCTCGCCCCGTCCCATTCCGTCGGATACCAGGGCGTAGAAGCGGTGATCCGCCGTTTCAAAGGTACAGACCGTGTCCCCCGAAACCTCGCTGCTGTCGCCTGCCGCGGTGGCGGTGGCGTATTCCACGGCGTAGGAGCGGGCACTGTCACATTCCATCAGCGCGACGGTATCTCTGCGGAAAAATTCAGGGGTGGTGAGCTTGGTCTTCAGCATATTTTCGAGCTCGGATTTAAGCTGTCCCGATGTGATCCGCGTTCCGTCTGCGTCCTCACCCGCAAGTATAACGTGATGGCGCCTCTCACCGAATACCCGCACCGAGCTCTCTCCGGGGCCGTAGCGCTCCGTGATCTCTGAGGCCGCCTCGCTCAGGGTAGAGTTCTGCGCTCTTTCTGCATCGTCCTTGCTACGTGCCTCGCTTATGAGATTGGCGATCAGCTCGTATTCCTCTGCCGTTCCGTCGGCCTCAAGCCGGAGGTAACGCTCTCTTTCCGCCGCAGAGGCCGCGCTGTTGATCTCCTCGGCGATCATGTGTGCCTTGGCGCAAAATTCGGTGTCGGTGTTTATCTGCTCGGCAGAGAGCCTGCCGCCGGAGGCGAGAATATCTGCCAGCCGCTCGGCTCTCAGGGCGCAGGGGCGTATCTCCTCGCTCTCGCAAAGCCCCCGCTCGCCGCAGCTTTTACAGCTGTCCTCGGATACGCGACGGATGATCGCGGCGTAGTCCTCCTTGCCGAGCTCCGCGGAGGCGGGGCCGTGATTCCTGATGACCGATGCCAAAGAAACCAACGACACCTCCAGGCCGTCCAATGCGCCGACGTATCTGTTTTTATAGGCCAGAGCCATCGTGCCCACCATCTCTGTGGCGCTTTCCTTGACCGCCCGCGTCACCTCCTCCTTTTTAGATACCGGAAGCCCGCGCAGCAGAGGGGTGGCCAATGCCGCCGCCATCAGATATTCGGGCAGGGTAGCGAGGAAGCCGGACAGCCCTGAGCTGTAAGCACTCCAGGCCGAAAGCGCCATAACGCCGCCCAGCAGACCGTAGCCGATCCCGAACTCAAAAAGCAGTCCCGAAAGCAATCCTGCCAGCGCGAAGGACACCGAGTAGACGCCACTGACGCCAAGGGAGGAAAGAAAGCCCGTGGCCAGCCCTCGCAGCGCACCGAAGCGCCGGGATACCAGAAGGGTAGCAAAGGACACGAATATGTAAGACGCCGAGATACCGAAGACCTCGAGCTCTCCGAGAGAGAGGGCGGTAAAAAACAGCAGCATCAGCGCCGAGCCCTGGAAGAAAATTTTGTTCATTTTCTCTCCGTCGTCGGTGCCGGACAGAGAAAAGATCTCCTTTTTGGAGTGTAACAGCTCCTCAAGGCCTATCCCTGAGCCGAAAAGCCCCGAGAAGGCAAAGGTCAGAAGCGGAGGCAGAAGTATCATAGATATTCCGTAAAGAATACTCGTCTGGCCGAAGCCGGACAGCAACAGCTCGTAAACGCTGGCAACGAAGCCGCCTATGACCGCCGCCGACATCCGCAGCAGCAGATTTTCGCCAAACAGCGAGTCCTGCTCCCGTTTGCCTCCGCCTGAAATTATGACTCGTAAAAACAGAGTTATCGCGGATACGATGGCGTAAATAAGGCCGCCTGTGCCAAGCGTCAGCGCGCCTACAACACTGCCGATGGCCGCCGCCCAAACGTAGGCGGGGAGAACCGAGATCAGCGCAATACCTAACGGGTGTGCCCCGAAGACCACGTGGCATCTTGAGAACAGCAGCCCGAGCGCGATCACGGCAAGATCGAATACCAGCGAGCCTCGGTTCTCCTCCCTGCGCCGTCTTTCCGTATCAATAATACCGCGGAAAAATCCGCCGTTCCTCTTTTCACGGTCGCTGTCCTGCTTGCTTGTAAGCTTGTCCATATCGGTTGTTCTCCTTTTTTGAGCAATTTTTCTACACGTTTTATTGTATTCCACAGCTCGACAGAAAAAAGGCGAAAACCGCTGTCGAAGGGGATAATTGTAAACTATAATTTGCAAAATCTTGGATTTTACAGTCTAAAAAGAGAAATGCCCGCTACAAAAATGAAGAAAAATGCGACATTTTAATGAATAACCGACGCCGTTTTGCCACCCCCCTTTTTTAAGATTAGTTTTTTATCCCCTTGAAATTGCGAAAAGTTTATGATATACTATTACTTGAAAATATTTATTTTTTGCACACCGCGCAGGTGCGCACACAAAGGAGAAAGAAAATGAGAATACTTGTAGTTGATGATGAGCTTGAGATCCGTAACGTGCTCCGTCTGTTGCTTGAGAAGGCGTCCCATACCGTTCTCGAGGCGGCTAACGGTGCCGAGGCCGTTGAGATACTCCGCGCGGATACTGCCGTCGATCTTTGTATTATGGACGTTATGATGCCCGTTATGACCGGCGTTGAGGCTACCGCTACAATTCGTACCTTCTCCGCCGTGCCTATCCTGTTCCTTACGGCAAAGTCCCTGGAGGGTGATAAGGAGATCGCCTACTCCTCCGGCGGCGACGATTATCTTGTAAAGCCCTTCTCCTCGGGCGAGCTTCTGATGAAGGTGGAGGCGCTTACCAGAAGATATAACAGCTACAGCGTCAAGCGCGTGGGCACCGGCGAGGTCATTCACCTCTGGGGCGGCGTTACCGTCGTTCCCGAAACCCGCGAGGTCATCAAGAACGGTGTGCCCGTTGACGTGCGTGACAAGGAGCTTGAGATACTTATATATCTTGCCAGAAACCGCGGCAGAGTTATAAGCCCCGGTGAGCTTTACGAGCAGGTGTGGGGCGAGATGCCTCTGCGCTCCTCGGGTAACACCGTTACGGTACATATGCTTAATCTGCGCAGAAAGCTTGAGGACGATCCCTCCTCGCCGAAGCTGATCCGTACCGTTTGGGGAAAGGGCTACAGTATTGATTAAACGTTGGCTTGAGCGTCTTTACGACAAGCTCCCCTTCACCTTCGGGCGCAGGTATATCTCTCTGTACGTCGGTATGGTCCTCGCCACCGTTATGGGGATCGTGGCGGGAACGGCGGTCTATGTCATCGGACGGCTCGTTTCCTATCAGATAATAGATACGGTATATGCCACTCCCGAGCACCGGCGGGCGCGGACGGAGGCTTATATCGGCGAGCTGCAGACGTATATAGACGTAGAGGAGCTTTCCTTCCGTGATACCGACAGTATCGGCGACTGGGTCGAGAAAAAGGGCTATACGTACCTGACTCTTTATAAGGACGGCAGCCTTTATTTCAGCACCGACATCGGTTATACTGACAGGGCCGCCGCGACGGAGCCGCCCTTACCCTCGGACGGCGGTACGCTTGCGGAATATGCGGCGCAGACGGGGCTTTACGTCCTTGAATTCCGCGACGGAGCTCTGCTTGCATCTATATCCGAGTTTACCGAGATGCTTTATTACGATCTGGGCAACGGAATCAGCCTTGTGGCTGCCATGCTGGCTATGTCCACTATCATCATAGGCTATCTGCGCCTGATAATCGTCAGAATAAAGAGACTGGGCAGTGACGTTACCGTCGTTGCCTACGGTGACAACAGCCACAGCATCGAGGTCGAGGGCTACGACGATATATCGAAGCTGGCCTCCGAGGTTGAGCTTATGCGCCAGAATATGCTGGATAACATCAGCAAGGAGCGAAAGGCCAGGGACGCAAACACCGACCTTATCACCTCTATGTCCCACGATATAAGGACACCCTTGACGGTCATACTCGGTTATCTTGATATGATGAAAAACGAGCTCCCGCCGGAGCAGATGGCGTCCTACGTCGATTCCTGCGAGAAGACGGCGCTGAGGCTCAAAAACCTCTCGGACGATATGTTCAGATACTTCCTCGCCTTCGGAAACACGGGCGACGGAATATCGCTTGAGGAATACGATGCGCAGACCCTGCTGGAGCAGCTCCTGACCGAGCATCTTCTCCTGCTTTCCGAGAGCGGTTATATAACCGACGTGGAAGAGGAGGACGATCTTCTGGAGGAGGGTACCACCATCGTCACAGACCCTCCGAATCTTATGCGCATCATCGACAATATTTTTTCCAATTTCTACAAATACGCAGATAAGGAGCATCCCGTATCGCTCCACCTCTCCAAGCTCGGTGACGTTCTGGTGCTGAAGTTCACCAACCGTATCAAGACCGATTCCACAGGCGTGGAGAGCAATAAAATAGGACTCAAGTCGTGCGCAAGGCTGGCAGAATTCCTCACCGAGGGATTTGAGTATAAGGCGGAGGACGGTGTCTATTCCACGAGAATGGCCCTGAAGATAATTCCGCCCCAGAAGAACAGCACCAGAGTCGCGATACCCGGTGAGGAGATCTATGATCAGCTTTAAGGAATTTTCCCCCGACAACAGAGTTGAGGTTGCCGAGCACCTCCTGTCCCTGCTGCCTGAGGCCGCTGAGGATATTACCGCGGTGGTTGAGAGCTGCCTGCAGATGGCCGAGGATAACCCCGACGTGGAGCTTGCCCTCTGTATATCAAACGGTTGCGCGCTCGTGCGTATCTTTGAGCTCGGCAGATATTATTTCGCATATCCGATCGCCCTTATTGACGGCGCCGACGGCTACGGTGCTCTTGAGGAGCTTCGAGCATATTCGGTGAAGGAGGAGGTGCCTCTGGTGCTGGTTGACGTGCCGAGGGAGGAGCTCCTCTCTGCCGTGGGCTACTTCAGACACACCTCGGTGGATATGAGCGACGCGGAGGGAGAATGCTTCCGCGTGACGGCACAGAGTGAGGCCTCGCTCCTCTCGGAGCTGCCTCTGCCCTCGGTGGCCGCCGTAACCCTTTCGCCTCTGCTCGACGAGCATACCGAGCCCTACGCCGCTCTTTGCCGCGACAGCGAGGTCAACAAATATTGGGGCTACGACTTCCGCGGGGATGCGCCCGACGCCGAGGACGGATATTTCATACGCTCGGCGCGTATGGAGCTTGCCCGCGGAGTCAGCGTCACCTACGCCGCAACCGAGAAGAATAACTTCGTCGGCGAGGCGGTGATATACGCCTTCGACCTGCTCGGCGGCGCAGAGATAGCCTTCAGGCTTCTGCCCGAGTGGCAGGGAAAGGGCCTTGGCAGAGCCACCCTTGAGGCTCTTATCGAGGCGGGACGCGCTATGGGGCTCCTTCGCCTTTATGCCACCGTCCACGGGGAGAACGTCCCCTCGCTGAAGCTCCTCTCCCACTATGCGGAGGGCGAAATGGGCGAGGACGGAAGAGTTCATTTTGTTATAGAGCTATAACCGTAAATTTTTGCGGTTTTAACATTGTTTGACAACTAAAGTTTACGAAAGGGGAGTGTATGAAGAAAGCTACGGTCGGAATCCTCGCCCACGTTGACGCGGGAAAGACCACCTTGTCCGAGGCGCTTCTCTATTGCTCGGGAACGCTGGGAGCCCTCGGCAGGGTGGATAAGCGGGATACCTATCTTGACACCCATCCGATTGAGCGTGAGCGGGGAATCACCATTTTCTCAAAGCAGGCGATCCTCGAGCTGCCGAGCGTGTCCGTAACTCTGATAGACACTCCCGGTCACGTGGATTTCTCCTGCGAGGCGGAGCGGGCTCTCGGAATACAGGACTATGCAATTCTTATCGTGAATGCGGCGGACGGAGTTACCGCCCATACGAAGACTCTCTGGCATCTGCTGGTCGCAAAGAGCGTACCCACCTTTATCTTCGTAAACAAGACGGATATCTCGGAGCGGCGAAGGCCTCACCTGCTGGAGGAGCTGCGGTGTATGCTCTCCCCTCATTGTGTGGATTTCACCGATCAGAGCGGGGAGGAATTCCTTGAGTCGGTTGCCGCCTGTGACGAGCGGCTGATGGAGGAATTTTTCGAGAGCGACAGCCTCTCCGAGGCGAGCATCGCCGCGGCTATTGCCGCACGCAAGGTGTTCCCCTGCCTTTTCGGCTCTGCCCTGAAGCTGCGCGGCGTACCGGAGCTCATCAGCCTGCTGGATAAATATGTGATCCCGAAAAAATACTCCGATAGCATTTTCGGAGCAAAAATATATAAAATTTCAAGAGATCCGAAGGGTAAGCGGCTCAGCTACGCAAAGATCACCGGCGCCGCCGTAAGACCCAAGGATACCGTGACTTATCGCACTCCCTCGGGTGAGCTTGTCACCGAGAAGGTGGAGGAGATAAGGATCTACTCCGGCGATAAGTACAAGAGTGCCTCGGCTGCAGAGGCCGGTACGGTCTGCGCCCTGCTGGGACTCACCGCTACGGCGGCGGGTATGGGACTCGGTGCCGAGCTTTCCGACGAGCACACCCTGACCCCCGTCCTCGGCTACCGTATGCTTCTGCCGAGGGATGCAAACCCCTATGAAACCTATATGCGCCTGATGGTGCTTACCGAGGAGGAACCCTCTCTTGGTATGACCTACGACCCCGCGACCCACGAGCTGCGCGTGCGGCTTATGGGCGAGATACAGACCGAGGTGCTGACCAAGATGATCGCCGAGCGCTTCGGCCTTGAGGTGGGCTTCGACGAGGGCGCTATCCTCTATAAGGAAACCGTTGCCGAAAGCGTGCAGGGCGCCGGTCATTTCGAGCCCCTGCGCCATTATTCAGAGGTTCATCTGCGCATCGACCCTCTGCCCGAGGGTAGCGGCGTCGTGGCCGCAACAGAATGTCCCACCGATACCCTTGCCCTCAATTGGCAGAGGCTGGTGCTGACCCATATCGAGGAGCGCACCCATCGCGGCGTGCTTACCGGCGCCCCTCTTACCGACGTCAGAATAACTCTGACGGCAGGGCGTGCGCATCTGAAGCATACCGAGGGCGGCGATTTCAGACAGGCGACCTACCGGGCGATAAGGCAGGGACTTATGAAGGCCGAGAGCATTCTCCTTGAGCCCACCTTTGATTTCAAAATCGACGTGCCGAGCGAATACCTCGGCAGAGTGATGAACGATATTACCAATATGCACGGCGCTACCGCGCCCCCCGAGCTTCTTGACGATAGGGCTGTGCTGAGCGGCAGCTGTCCCGTGTTTACTATGCGCTCCTATCCGTCGACCCTTCGCGCCTTTACCCGAGGCGAGGGGCGGATAGCGATGACCGTCGGGGCTTACGCCCCCTGTCACAACAGCGAGCAGGTGATCGCCGAGTCGGGCTATGATCCGAGCCTTGACGAGCGCAACCCTGCAGGCTCGGTGTTCTGCAAGGGCGGCTCGGGCTACGCCGTCCCCTGGGACGAGGCCGATGCCCTTATGCATCTGACTCCCACCGGTGCGCCCGCAACCGACGAGCCCCCTGCCGAGGCCGCCCGTGTGGCAAGGACTCGGAGCTATCGCGGCACCGTGGAGGAGGACAAGGAGCTTATGCGCATCTTCGAGAGCACCTACGGCAAGATAAAGCCAAGACGGGTGAGCGAGAGGGTGGAGAACGCCGCTCCTGCGGCAAAGACACAAAGGCCGAAAAAACCGACTCCGCGAGGCGAGGATTACGTCATCGTGGACGGCTACAACTTTATCTTCGGCTGTGACGAGCTTCGGGGAGAGGGTGAGCGCGACCTTGGCCGTGCCCGTGATATGCTGGTGCGGGCGATGTGCGATTATACCGCCTTTACAAAGTGCCGCGCAATCGTCGTCTTTGATGCCTATAAGCGTGAGGGTGGTGAGGGTAGCGTTGAGCATATAGGCGGTGTCCGCGTGGTCTACACAAAGGAAAAGCAGACCGCCGACGCCTATATTGAAAAGGCTACCTACGATATGTCGGGGGAGCACACCGTCAGGGTCGTGACCTCGGATATGCAGGAGCAGCTGGTGGTGCTCGGCAGCGGAGGCCTGCGAGTCAGCGCCAAGGAATTTATGCGCGAGCTTTCGGATACCGCCGCCTTGATCGGAGAAACCGCGGAGCGGCTATCCCGGGGCTGATACCCACGCTTTTATTTCGCGAGTGAAAATTAACCGTTTCTTAACTGTTTGGAAACAGGTACATTGTTGCTTTTCGTTTGCATATATGATACAATATAACGGAATGCTTTGGCGGCCCTTGCCGCAAAAAGAATCTTGAGAGGAGATATATCTTGAATTTAATTAAGGACAAAATTATGGAGTCGGTGAAATCGGTATTGCCGATCGCGCTGATAGTGGTGGCGCTCAGCTTTACGCTCGTGCCCCTCTCCGCAGAAAATATGCTGCTATTCATTATGGGTGTCGTGTGCCTGATATTCGGTATGAGCCTCTTTACCGCAGGTGCCGAGATGTCGATGCAGCCCTTGGGTACCAAGATAGGTACCTCTATTGCCGGCTCGGGCAAGATATGGCTCATTGCCTTCGTAAGCTTTATTATAGGTATTCTGGTTACCATATCCGAGCCCGATCTGCAGATCCTTGCCGAGCAGGTAAGCGGTCTGAAAAACGAGATACTGATACTGACCGTTTCCGTTGGCGTTGGCATCTTCCTGCTTATGGCGGTGCTCAGAATACTCTTTAACGTGAGCCTGGCTCTGATGATGGTAGTATTCTACGCGGTAGCCTTCGTGCTTGCCTTCTTCGTGGATCCCTCATTCCTTTCCCTTGCCTTTGACTCGGGCGGAGTTACCACGGGTCCCATGACCGTCCCCTTCATTATGTCCATCGGTGCAGGTGTTTCGGCGGCGAAGATATCCGGCGGCGGCCGTGGCGACTCCTTCGGTATCACCGGTCTTTGCAGCATCGGCCCCATCATCTCCGTGCTGGTGCTGGGAATCGTTATGAAGGTTGAGGGTACCTATGAGCCCTCCGTCCCCGCAGTTATGGAGGACACCAGAGAGGGACTCGTTCTCTTCCTTCACGGCTTTGTAGAGCATGCCGTCGACGTGCTCGTGGCTCTCACTCCCATAATCGTTTTTGCAATAATCTTCCAGTACGTTACCAGAGCCTTTAACAAGGGTCAGCTCATCCGTATGGCCGTCGGTATCGTGTACGTCCTCGTGGGACTTACCGTTTTCCTTACCGGTGCAAACGTCGGCTTCCTTCCTACGGGTACCGCTATTGGAAGCGCCCTCGGCGGCATTGGCGGCGGCTGGCTCCTCGTTCCGATAAGCATGCTGCTCGGTTACTTCATCGTAAAGGCCGAGCCCTCGGTCTACGTGCTCAACAAGCTGGTTGAGAAGATGAGCGCCGGCGCAATTTCGGGTAAGACCACCGGCTTCGGTCTGTCCGTGGGTGTGTGCGCGGCTCTCGGCCTCTCGGCCATCAGAATTATCACGGGAATACACATTCTCTGGTTCCTTATCCCCGGTTATATAATCGCCATCGGCCTCTCCTTCTTCGTTCCCAAGATGTTCGTGGGTATCTCCTTCGATGCGGGCGGAGTTGCAAGCGGTACGATGATGAGTGCCTTTGTGCTTCCTCTTTGTATGGGCGCCTGCAACGCCCTGGGCGGAAACGTTATGACCGACGCCTTTGGCTGCGTTGCCATGGTTGCGATGGCACCTATAATCGCCATCCAGCTTTGCGGACTTACATACCGCGTTAAAAAGGCGGGCAGCGTGCGCAGATTCGTCAGCGCCTCCGAGACCTTCATTGATTACGGCTACCATGAGGCAAAGCGTCGCGCTGAGAGCGTAAAGCGCATCGCGTCGGCAGAGGGCGGCGTTCGTACAGTGCAGAAAAAGCGTACGGCAGATAAGGCCGCGACCACCGACGGTGCAGAGCAGACCGCAGAGGCTCCCGCCGAGAAAAGTGTTGCTTCCGTGGTCGCAGAGGGAAAGGCTGGTGAGAACTGATGAAAAAGATCAGCGACAATAAAAAAGTAAAGCTCCTTGTGGGTATAATCAACAAGGAGGATGAGCTCAGATTTACCGATATCGTCAACGAATACGCTACGGCGGTGCATTTCTCCGGCCTCGGCTACGGAACCGCGCGCTCAAGCTATATGACCTACTTCGGCTTCAACGAGATAGAGAAGTGCATCACTATGTCGCTTATACCCGGCGGCTCCGAGCACACCATTCTCAGTGCCATCGGCCACGGGCTGAAGCTCTATCTTGTGGGAAGGGGAATCGCCTTTACGCTCCCCCTCTCGGGTATATCCAATCTGATAAACGACGCGGTGCTCTCGGGCGTTGATAAGTCCGATAGGCCTATGGGCAAGAGAGCCCCCATTTCAAAGAAAAAGGAGAAGGAACGGATGCATGAGCTTGTAATCGCGGTGGTAAACAGCAAGTACACCGACATAGCAATAGAGGCGGCAAGAGCCGCAGGCGCGACCGGCGCTACTATATTCAACACCAAAAGTATAAATAACGCAAAGGCGGAGCAGAGCATCGGTACTACTCTCAGACAGGAGACCGACAGCATCTTCTTCTTGACCAGCCTTGAGTATAAGACCAAGATCATGGAGGCGGTGCGTGACGTT
The DNA here is from genome assembly GCA_964483225.1 of uncultured Ruminococcus sp. GTDB lineage: Bacteria > Bacillota > Clostridia > Oscillospirales > CAG-272 > UBA1740. The sequence continues at coordinate 28,797 of CAZABU010000003.1, forward strand.
GCCGGCCTCAAGACCGAGGGAAGTGCAATAATCTTCTCTCTCCCCGTTGACGATCTCGTAGGCATCGGCCGCTTCGAGGAATATATCGACGGAGAGGAAGACCGCTGATTCAGGAAGGGGGTAGAGGAGAGTGAGAAAGCTCGGAAAGATACTGTTTTCCCGATACGCAGTCTCGGCGGTAGTTATCATCCTTGAGGTCATCTCCATCGTCTATCTCTATCTGAGCGCGTCGACGTATTCGTATACAGCCTTTGTCTTCGCCCTCATAGTGGATCTGCTTATCCTTGTGGCGATCGTCAATATGGACGCTAACCCGGAGTATAAGGTATCCTGGCTCGTGGTGGTGCTGGCGCTCCCGGTTGCAGGCGCCGTGCTCTATCTGATGTTTTACAGACGCCGTCTTTCCCGCAGGGAATCGCGGCTTATGCGAGGCACGTTGAAGGAGATCTCGGCGTATAATACGGGCGATGCACTGACCGAGCTTCGCGAGGAGAGTGCTGCCGCCGCCGGCGTGGCCTCGGCCATAGCGGGCGAGGACCCGATCTCGTCGGTCTATCGCGGCACGGCATCGAGATTTTTCTCCTCGGGCGAGGAGTATTTCGGTGCGCTGGAGGCGGATCTTGCCTCTGCGGAGCACTACGTTTTTATAGAGTATTTCATTATAGCGCGGGGCTCCCTCTGGGACGGCGTTCACAAAATTCTGCGTGAGAAGGCTCAGGCAGGCGTGGACGTGCGCATAATTTACGATGACCTCGGCTGTATGGGAAAGCTCCCCTCTCATTACGAGCTGATTTTGCGCTCTGAGGGGATAAAGTGCCAGCGCTTCAATAAGCTGCGCCCCATCGCCAGCATCGCTCACAATAACCGCGACCACAGAAAAATATGCATCGTTGACGGCAGGGTCTGCTATACCGGCGGTGTTAATATCGCCGATGAGTACGTCAACCGTAAGATGCCCTTCGGGCATTGGAAGGACGGCGGTATTCGTTTAGAGGGGCTTGCCGTTGCGGGCTTCCTCGGGAGCTTTCTTTCCACCTGGGACCTCACATCAAGGACGGTCAGCGATTATGAGCAGCTGCTTTCCTCCGTAGAGCCCGCAGAGGAGAGCGACGGCGGATATTATATGCCCTTCGGCTCGGGTCCCTACCCGATATATAAGCGCCCGGTGGGCAAGAACGTTTTTCTCAATACGATAAACCGCTCCGACCGCTATCTTTATATCACCACCCCCTATCTCGTCATCGACTACGACCTGACCGAGGCTCTTTGCAACGCGGCGGCGCGGGGTGTGGACGTCAGGATAATCACGCCGGGCATCGCCGATAAAAAAATCGTGAAAATAATGACCAAGAGCACCTACCCCGGGCTTATGAAGGCGGGCGTTAAGATATATGAATACGCCCCCGGCTTCATTCACGAAAAAACTCTTGTCTGTGACGACAGCTACGCCGTTGTCGGCACGATAAATCTGGATTACCGCTCCCTGATGCACAACTTCGAGTGCGCCGTCTGGATGTATAAGACGGGTACGGTCACCGATGCCAAAGAGGCCTTCCTTGCGACTCTGGAGGACTGCGCCGAGGTGGACGGAAAGTTTGCAAAGCTCACCTTCTGCGAGTGGCTGGTGCGCTGCGGAGTCAAAATATTCGCGCCCATGCTTTGACGGCAAGGGTAATACCGTATACAAACAAAAAGAGCAAACACGTGTTTGCTCTTTTTCTATCCCGGGAAGAATTAGTAATCATTTGGATTGCGGCGTACAAGGGAGGAGCTTAAACGGACTTCTTTTTATGCTTCGCGTTTGAAAACCAGATGCTTCCGCTAATGAGCAAAAAGGCGATCAGATACTGTATCTTCCAGATATTCTCGCCCAGTATCAACGCGCCGAAGATGCAGGCAAACACGGGCTCGGCAAATTTGATGATAAACAGCCTTGACAGCTCGCCGTTTTTGACGATTCCGAACCAGATGCAATAGCTGACGACGGATGCGGCGCAGATATATACCATAATCCAAATCGAGGCTTCCCACCTGAAATCAACTCTTCCGCCCATGAAAAGGCCTACGGCGAGCAAAACGATACCGCCGAACAGCTGTGAGATTCCCGTAGCGGTGATGGGGGCTACCTTTTCGAACACCTTTTTACTGATCACGTTAGAGAATACGGTGCAAAATGAGGCGCACAGGATCAGGACATCTCCTATGGAAAATGAAAATCCGTCCGAGCTGATATTCAGCGCAACGATGCCGAGAAATCCTATCATAGCGGCAACGATCTTTTTGGCGGTCGGCTTATCCTCTTTGATGAAGAGAAAGGAAAAGCAAACGTAAAAGAGCGCGCCGATCTGCTTGATAAGAGCTGTTTTCGAGCTATCTGTCAGCTCAAGCCCCAAATAGGTAAACCCATAATGAAGAATAATGGCAAACACGCCCGACAGCAGGATCGGAAGGAAGGAATTCTTTACCGGGCGGTAGGAGCCCCTGTCACGAATGGCGGCATAAAGACAGATCACACCGCCGCAGATAACAAAACGGATCCCCGCAAACAACAGAATATCGGCGGTGCTTTCAACCGCATATGCCGAGAATCCGAGCTTGACCATCGGAAACAGCGAGCCCCACAGAAGCATCGTTAACAGTGCGAGCCAAATCGTTTTACTTTTACTCATCACAGCCACTCAAAACGCCCTTTCCGATATTTTCACAGCGTTTCAAAATAGTTTTGTTTTCATCAACGAGTATCGCCTTCATTATGTTTACCTCGCAAATTATGTTCTTTGAAATGCTCGTACATTTTTCTCTTTTACTGCTCAGGCAAGCGCGGTGGCAGTCAATTGTGAAGCTTCGTTTTTATGATCTCACTTCTGAGAAAAGTATATCACAAGCATAGGCCTCGGTAAATATCAAATGTGTTATAATTTATCATATTTGATATAAAAGATATATCATTCGCCCTCGGCGGGCAGCTCGGTGCTTCGGTAGCTGCCGGGAGTGAGGCCGGTCACCTTCTTGAAAAGCGTCTTGAAATGTGAGTCGGAGGAAAAGCCGCATTCCTCGGATATCACCGTCAGAGGGGCGCCTGTTTCGGTCAGCATACGCTTGGCATGGTTGATGCGCAGAGAGGTGAGGTAGTCGTGTGGCGTACAGCACAGCTCCCGCTTGAAGAGGCGGAGGAGCTGGGGCTTAGAGTAGCCGGAGAGGGAGCACAGGTCCTCGAGGGAGATATGCGACGAGAAATTCCTTTCCATATAATAAATACACGCTCTTATGGCGGGGTTGAGCCTCTTTGGAGTATGCAGGCCGTTATAGAGAGTGCAGAGCAGGGAAAGGAGCAGGGCGCTAAGCTCCGCTGTGGCGGTAAGGGATGCGGAGTGGAAGAGCCGCAGCATTTTTTCAAATACGCGTGTGGGCTCGTTTCCCGCGTGGAAGAATTCGGGTATTCCGTCGAGGATGGGGTTTTTGTATATGACTCCCGCTTCGCCGAAATCGAAATAAACGGTATAGCATCTCCAATGGGGCAGGCTGCAAAGCTCGGTGCCCGGGCGGGTGAAGCGGACGTCACCGGAGTGGATGGGGTTTTCCTCCCCGTTTATGAATACCGAGCCGTCTCCGTCGATATAATAGCTCAGCTCGTAGTATTCTGATATCCTGCTCCGTGTTCTTGCGGCGGGGTAGCCGCCCGTATTCGTGGTTCGGCAGATGGATATTCTCGGCAGCATATAGGCCGAGTCAAGCTCGCGGATCTCCATTGTTACCTCCAAAAAATGATAATATTCCGCATTTTAATGCTGTGATACAGTATTGCGCGCGGACGTATATGGGTGTATAATAAAGCTGTAAACTTGAAAAAGGAAGGATTTATCTATGAACGCACAGGAAATCAAGCAGCTGGCATATCAGTGCGGTGCCGACATCTGCGGTATCGCATCTATGGATAGGTTTGAGGGCGCACCCCCTCAGATGGACCCCCGCTTTATAATGCCCGAGGCAAAGAGCATGATCGTTATGGGCTTCCGCGTTATGCGCGGCTCGCTCCGCGGTATCGAGGAGGGTACCTTCTTCTCCAACTATTCCGCTATGGGCTATGGCGGCCTTACCTACAACTACATACCTATGACCGTCATCAATATGTGTAAGGTCATCGAGGACGAGGGCTATGAGGCAATTCCCATCGGCCACCAGAGCGACTGGCGCGCTATTGACAACAAGGGAAATATGCGTGAGCATTATTCCAAGCCCGTCGAGGAGGGCAAGCCCGCTCCCGACATTATGCTCCATCTCCGCATTTGTGCCTATCTTGCAGGCCTTGGCGAGATAGGATACAGCAAGATGCTCCTCACTCCCGAGTTCGGCCCCCGTTTGAGAATCGGCGTGATTCTCACCGAGCTGGAGCTTGAGCCCGACCCCATTTACGACGGCCCTAAGCTTTGCAACAGATGTATGGCCTGCGTCCGTGAGTGTCCCGGCCACGCCATCAGCCCCGTTAAGACCGTAAAGGTGACTCTCGCGGGTCACGAGGTAGAGTGGGGCGAGCTCGATTGCGACGCCTGCGACCTTGCCTTCCGCGGCGGTGTTGCCTGCGAGGAGGGGGAAAAGGGTACCTACCAGGAGGGTATGGATAACGTGAAGCCCGGCTCCCATTCTCCCTTCTACTACAAGCCCAAGAATCTTTACAACTCCGGCCAGGCCGTCTGCGGCGCAAAGGGCTGTACCAGAGCCTGCATGATCAGCCTTGAAAAGCGCGGAGTGCTGAAGAACACCTTCAAGAAGCCCTTCAGAAGAAAGCCCCTCTGGAGCGTTGACTGGTCGGATTACGAGCCCATCGAGGGCAACAGCTCCGCCTCCCTCAGCGACCTCGGTATTATGAAGGGGATAATGGACAAGAGATCTGCCGGAGGCGACAACGAGCTTGCCCGGGCGCACGAGAAGGAAGCAGACTGAAAAATCACGGAGGCCCCCTTATGCTGAAGCTATCGGTAGGATATCAATATAATGAAAGACTGCCCTTTTCCTCGGTCGTCAGCCGATATGCCGAGCATATCGACGAGGTGTATTTTTCGTGGGTGGATAGCCCAAGCGGCAGATCTGTGATCGGCGGCTACGACGGCTATTTTGATTACGGACTCCAGAGCACTCTCCTTGAGGAGCTTCGGGCGATAAAGGCGAATAATGTAAAGCTTGATTTACTTTTCAACGCTAATTGCTACGGAGCCGACGCGATGAGCGAGGTCTTGCGCGGCAGGGTCTATTCCGTGATAGACTATCTTCAGCAGATGGAGCTTATGCCCGAGGTGATAACCACGACATCGCCCGCTATCGCCTATATGATAAAGGAGAGATACGAGGGCGTTGAGCTGCGCGCCTCGGTGAATATGAAGATATCCACCGTCAAGGGTATGAGCTACGTTTCCCATCTCTTTGACAGCTTCTGCGTGGCCAAGGAATGTAACCGCGACCTTAAAAGGCTTCGCGAGCTGCGGGAATACGCCGACGAGTGCGGCAAGCGCCTTACGATGCTGGCGAACAGCGGCTGTATGCGTGACTGCTCCGGTCAGATATTCCACGACAATATGGTTGCCCACGAGGCGGAGATCGCAAAGCAGAAGAATATCGACTTTATGCCCTATATGTGCTGGAACTATCTGAAGGATAAGAATAACCGCCCCGCGGTGCTTCAGAACACCTGGGTGAGGCCGGAGGATATCGACCGCTACGAGGGACTTGTGGATCTCGTGAAGCTGGCGACCCGTGCCCACGCCCTGCCGGGAATGGTTATCGCCGCCTATGCGAAGCGCAGATATTACGGAAATCTGCTGGACCTCTTTGAGCCCGGCTTCAGTCCCGCCTTTCTGCCCTATGTGGTCGATAGCTCCAAGATCCCCGAGGATTTCTGGCGCGTGACGGTTGAATGCGACAAGCGCTGTGACCGCTGCAGCTACTGCAGGACGGTGCTTGAGGGCGCTCTCGAGATGGAAATGTAAATGATAACATTCCGCATTTTTATCTATAATAGCACATTCTGAGAAAAAAATCAATACCCGCCAGGGCGGCGCTCTACGTTGATTCTTTGACGCCCGACAAATGGGTACAACGCAAAAATGAATAAAACTCCCGAGAGACGGTAAATGGTCCGTCAGATACTCTCGGGAGTTGTTTTTTTGAGTAATTTGCCGGGCAATCTTCACGGACTCCGGTCGAAAAAGCTCGGCTGAGCCGCAGGCGGGTCAAAGCGGCCGCTTTTCTCTGAGTCTCTCGCAGGTGGAGCGCATCAGCTCGGTGAGCTGGCGGATACCTATTTTGCTCTCTCCGTCGTGCCAGCCGGCAAAGTCGCCCTGCTCAAGGATCCTCCGCTCCGCGAGGATGCTCTCCATAGCCGCGACTCCGGTCTCAAGGGCGGCGGTTCTGCCCTCCTCGCTGACGGCGGTCATCATTTCGTAGACGGAGATGGTCCAGCGGGTGAGCTTCATCATATAAAATGCGCCGAATTTTATGAACCTTCTGAAATATTCCCGGCTCCGCTCGGGCAGTCGGCTCTCCATAGCCGTCATTTTTTCGAGAACGGCGGCAAACCTGCTCTCGCTCTCTCGCAGCTTCTCGGTCACAGTGGCGTAGTCGCAGAGGTGGGTCTTGTCCCGAAGCAGGCATTGACCGATCTCATGGAGCTCGCCGTCGGTTGACGGAAATTCCGGGAAGAGGAGCCTGCCGTAGGGGTGATAATCGAAGCTGTGACGGTTGCAGAGTCCCACAAGCTCCATGGTGCCAAGGTCGGCGTAAGCGGCGAAGTACTCGTCGTAAAGATCGAGCACAACGTCGGCGGCATCCCCGAAGATAGGCTTGAAGATACGGCGCAGCCCGGTGCGGGCACTAAGCTCCGGGTTTTCAAGGAGCCTCGCGTTAAGCTCCGCGCCGATATGAAGCGGGCGTAGGTTCGATACGTTGAGAATTGAATAATAAAGCGAGTCCCGCTTTGCCGCCTCGGAGTAGGAGAAGGCCATCTTGTGAGGGTCACAGCCCTCGGCCAGGTGAGGCCCCATGCCCCAAAAGCCTATGTGATAGTAAATACCGTAGCGGTGGCCGGGCTTTCGCTCCGTGACGTAAAAATCGTCGCCGAACATCTGCGACATACCGATATCGCTGAAGATCACGGCGGTGTCGGCGGGGATCCGCAGGTGTCCCGCGCCGTAAAGGGCGGCACCCTCCATCCATAGGGTCGCCGTGGAGTGGAAGTCACCGTGGCCGAGCGCCTCCTCTATTATAGCGCGCTGGGTAGAGATGGCGTCTGAGATTATCTCGCCTCTGCCCTCGGGGCTCATCGGAACGTTCTTGTCTGCCTTCCAGACGGCCTGGTCAGCCTTGCCTCTCAGACCCAGCTGCCAGACGACCCTGTCGCCGTATTTCGCCCATTTTTTCGCGTAATACCGCCACAGCTCCTCCATTCGTCCGCGGTTGGTAATGAAGGACACCGTCTCGCCCCGTCTGCCGTTTTTCTTTACATAGTCGGCGGCAGAGAAGTAGGACACGCCCATAGGCTCCACGTGGTGCTGGGATATATAAAGTCCGCGGCGGCATACCGCCTCAACCAGCGCCTCCTCGGCCGGGTTATCAATATTGACGAAGGAGGAGGGAATTATGAGGTTGATCTCCAGGCGCAGGGCACATTCGAGTATCATATCCAAAACGTCCGTGCGCATAACGCTCTGATAGAAGGGATAATCTATATCCCGCTTACCGCCTCCTCCGCGGAAATCGCCCAGCAGATCCTCGTCGTTGAGGAACCAGCCGCGGAACTTCACCCTCCGCTCTCCCGAGCGAATGACCTGTGGCGCGGCGGTGAGGGATTCCGGCCGTTCGGGGTACACCTCGGTCAGCGGATGCATAGGCGAGAAGCCCAGCACGCGCCCCGAAAAGGCGTAAACTCCAAAGACGGCGCCAAGAGTGTCGCCGCCTACGATCCGCACGGCGTTCTCGGTTATTTCTATTCGGTAGCTCTCGGGCTCCCCCTTCTCGATCTCAACGGATACGGAGCCGGGTGCGGTCTCGTTTTCGTGGACGATCTCAAAGCCGTGGGTGTGCCCCGAGAGAATACGGAAATCTCTCTGCAGACTCTTTGCCGCCATGGCTATCGCGTCGGGTACACCGGGGTGGAGCGATATGCAGGCGGTGGTGGTTTTATTAAACAGTAACATATTTTCTGACCTCCGATGGGAGCGTTTTTTCTATATTATATTATACATAATTTCCGGTACCGCCGTCAAGAGAAAAAACAATAAAGCTTTAACACCTTCGGGCGCGGAACCGCATCAGAGCGCCGTCTGCGTATCGTTCGGATCCCCGTTTCTTGCAAGGTCGTATTCCTTCGACCAATCGAGGTCGCGGTATTCCTCGCCGCGAGGATCGTTCTTGATCCAATCGAGAAGCATATCAAGCATTTCCTCCGACCAGGTATTTTTGTCTATCTGCGCCGTTGTGAACTTGCCCTGACATATCATCTCAAAGCCGAAATCGTCCTTGACGTGGGTTTTGGCCGCGCCCTCAACAACGTCGGCAACGAGGTGGCTCGGAATGAACAGAACTCCGCCGCCCGCGCCGAAGACGACGTCGCCGGGTAGACACACCGCGCCGCCGAAGCTTGTAATATCGTTCCAGTCCTTCATGACGAACTCGCGTATGGGCGTGGGATCTATGCCTCTGTAATATACCTGGACGTCGGGGACCTTTTTCATCTGCTCAACGTCACGGACTCCTCCCCAAACGACAGCTCCACCGGTTTTCGTGCGGTTATGTATAGCGGTAGTAAGATTTCCGCCAAGAAAAGTACCTTTGTAGATCTTATCGTACATATCGCAAACGACAACGTCGCGCTCCACCAAGGAGTCGATGACCCATTGATTATAGTTGCCCTTCAGTCCGTCCTCTGCACCGCGGTTGAACTGAACCTCGTGCAGATCGGGACGTGTGGGGGCGTAGGTGCAAGTCACAGCTCTGCCGACGAGCTTTCTGCCGTCGTCGTGGAGCGTCTGCATCGGTGCTTCGCCGCCACCTACGAACTGATGCTCGTAGCCAAGAACGAATATAGGCTTCCAAACCTCTTCAAGCGTCATTCCGTAAAGCGCGTCTAGATACTTGTCGGCTACCTTCGGGCGTCCGTCCGGAAAGCGCTCGCCCTGCCAAAGAGGGGTCAGGGCTATAATTTTTTCTCTGTCGTTGAAATTCATTATTTATCTCCTTAAATTAAAGAATCAAGTATGCCCTTCAGATATCCGATGGCAAACATTCTGCCGAGGGCGTCGTAGCCGGGCAGGGTGGATATCTCGCCGGCCATTGTGGGTACGTGGTCAACTCTGACAGGCACGTCGATACCGAGGCTTGCGTAGCCGCGCATTACCGCTGCCATATCAATATCGCCGTTGTCGTGGAAGGTTTCTCGGAAGGAGGTAGGCACTCCCTTGGTATTTCTGAAATGAACGAAGGCTATCTTGTCGGCGAACTCCTCTGCCACGTCGAGTATGCTCTCACCCATTATATGAAAATTCGCCTGACACATAGTGAGTCCCAGCGAGGGAGAGGGACGGATATCCCTGATCGCCCGTCTTATGTTTTCTCTCGAGATCATTATTCGCTCCACGCCGCCGAGGGCGGGCAGGGGCGGGTCGTCGGGATGAAGGGCAAGGACGATTCCGTGCTTTTCCGCCTCGGGCAGGACCGCATCAAGAAAATACTTGTAGTTTTCCCAAAGCCTGTCGGCTGTAATGCAGGCGTCGGTGCCCTTGAAATCCGCTATATCAAAGGCGGTAACCTTAGCGCCTCCGCGCTCCGGAAAGTCGGAGCGGGTCCTCAGCCAGCCGATATGAGCCATAAAGTTGAAGCATATCGTGCCGATGCCAAGCTCATGCATTATGGGGAGCATCTTTATCACCTTTTCTATGCACTCGTCGCGCATTTCGTCGCCCGCCTTGATGTGGTCGTGGAGGGCGTTCGGCATAGGCTCGATGATTATAGGGGTTATACCGAAATCGGTAAAGCTCTTGTGTACCGTTTCCCAGTGCCCCTTATTTGTGACGTCAAAATCTGCCGACTCGGGCAGTCTTACGGTGCCGTGACGTACGCCGCATTGAAGGCCGATGTCCCAGGTTGCGTCACGGGTAGAACGAAAGTAGTCTGTAAGAATCATGGCCTCTCCTTTACACTCCGCTGAGAGTAAGGAAGCCGCCGTCAACGGGGATAGTCGCGCCGGTCACGAAGGCTGACTCCTCGGAGAGCAGCCATTTTGCGCAGCCCACAAGATCGCAGGCCTCGCCAAATCTACCCATAGGAGTGTGGGAAATAACGCTCTGGCCCCTCGCGGTAAGGCCGTCCTTGACGGTGCCGAGATATGTCTTGGATCGCTCGTTGACCATAAAGCCCGGGGCGATAGCGTTTATTCTGATATTTGCGGGTGCAAAATACGCCGCAAAGGATTGAGTGAGATTGGTTATAGCCGCCTTACTCATAGCGTAGGCAAAGCAGCGCGTGAGCGGACAGTAGGAGTTCATGGAGGCGAAGTTGATGATGCTTCCGCCCCCGTTTTTGATCATCTGCTTTGCAAGCTCCATCGTGGGAATAACCGTGCCCATAGTGTTTATGTTAAGCACTCGCTCGAAGGCGTCCATATCCACGTCGTAGAGTCCTCTTGCGCCCTCGGGCAGCCCGCCCTCAAGCTCTCTCTCGTCAAAGGCGGTAATGGTCGGCATGGCTCTCACGTCGTTGCCGCCGGCGCCGTTTATGAGAAAGTCGCAGGGGCCCGCGGTGTCGAGAACGAATTTTGCAAGGCTCGCTACCGCCTCTCTGTCGGTCACGTCACAGGCGTAGACGTAGGCTCTGCCGCCACCTTCGGTTATTTTTTCAGCCACTCTTTTCAGCTTTTCTTCGGTCCTGCCTACAAGGAAAAGGATCGCTCCCTCCTCTGCAAGCCTTACGGATATCTCGGAGCAGAGCGTTCCGCCCGCGCCGGTCACTACCGTTACCTTGTCTTTGAATTTCATATAAAACCTCCGTATATGTAAATAATTATTGTCAAATAAGCGTTGTTCTGCTCTTTGCGTTGGAATAACACACCTTCCGTATTATATCGGAAAGCAGCCGCTCGTCCCGGGGCGCGCGCCCTGCCTCTGAAAGCTCGGCGAGATAGGAGCATAGAATTCTGCGGAAGTACTCATGCCGCGAAAAGGACAGCGGACTGCGGGAGTCGGTGGTCATACCGATAAACTCTGAGAGCACTCCAAAGGAGCTTTGAGCGTCGAGGGTCGCTCGGATGCCGTAGGGGTGGTCGCACCACCACCAAGCAGGGCCGAGCTGGACCTTCCCGCTGACACCGTCCTCGGAAAAGGAACCGCCGAGGGAAGCCAGCGCCGGCATATGTGACATATTCAAGGGGAAAAGCACGGTACGGGGAAGCCCACCCCACCTCTCAAAATCTCCCAACATATCCGCGATATTGCCCGGCGTCGGAGTGGTGCCTATGGCCGCGTAACCGCCAAAGGGACCGGCAAGGCGGGCCAGCCTGTCGCTGGTGTGCCTTTTAGCACCCAGATGGAGGAGCAGGGTCATATTTTTTCTTGCATACATGGGTGCGAGCCTGCGCAGTATCGCAGAGCTGAGGGCGTTTTTCTCCTCAGGCGTCAGGTCAGCGCAGAGGCTTTTCTTGAAGAGGTCGTCGGCTTTGCCGTCCTCGGGCGTATAAGCAAAGCCCTCGTCTATGGAATGGTCGGCGAAGCGACAGCCCAGCGCCGCGAAGTCGTCGATGCGCCTTCCCGCGGCAGCCAAAAAATCCTCAAGACCAAGGACGTTAGAGCCCGTAAGCGCTCCCAGCGATCGTGCCGTGTCGGCCGTCGGCGCTATAAGGCTGTCGCCTCTGAGGGAAGGGGCGACGCCCTCCCCGTAGCCCGAAAGCCCGTCGCAGACCGAGGCGATCGGCGATTGATATTCCACGCCGAAGCGGGCGAGGATCCCCCGCGTCGAAAATTCGGGCGAGGCAAGTCTTTCGTTAAGCTCGCAGTAAAGACGCTCGGCATTTTCCGCGGTGGGCAGCTCCTCTATATTGAATACTCTGCGGAGCTCCAGCATAGAAAAATCGTAAACGGCCGTGCCGCACAAATAGGGGAAAATTGCACAGAAGGCCTTGAATTTGTCGTAAGGGTCGCACTCACCGGTTATGACGCTCTCGCTCACGCCGCAGATCCGCATAAGCCTGTGCTTGTAGGGGTCTGCAGAGATCCAGAGCTCGGTGATGCTCCCATAACGTCTGTCGCCGGCGATATCCGTGACCGACAGGTGGTTGTGATAGTCGATTATCGGCAGCCCCGACGCATAGTTCTCATAAAGCCTTGCGGCGAGCGGGCTTGATAAAAGGAAGCTGTCTTCCATGGCTTTTATCTCCTTTGCCTTTAGTTTTCACCTTATTATATAAAATACCTGCCCGAGCGGTCAATGTCAGATTCAATCAGTGTTTGACACTTTTCGACCAAAGAGTTGACATTTAATTTTGTGCGTGCTACAATATACACACAGGGGGAGGTGGAGCGAGATGCACGAAGAAAAAAGACTGTCGGACAGCTTTGGGATCGAGAACGTAGACTGTGTCAGAGTCTCGAGGAACAAGGATTTTCATTTTTCGTACCGCCACGGCCGTAAATCGAACGGCTTTATTTTCTTGAAACGTGGCAAAATGCGATACAGCTTTCTTGATGCCGACATCGGGGAGCTTGACCTGACGGAGGGAATGCTGCTGTTCGTTCCGCAGGGGGCGCGGTATGAGTCTATCTATCTCGAGGATAATACGCAGATAATTATTGTACAATTCGACATCATGGCCGGCGCGTTGCCGACGGCGCTCACGGAGCCTGTCATAATTCCAACAGGCGGCGCTGAAGAGCTGATCCGCTCCGTGGTGGAGCACCCCGACCCCACTGAGGTCGGTGACAGCCGTCAGCTTTATCACGCCTTCAGGGTCTACGAGCTGATATGGCGCTCCATAGGTGCCCTTGAGAACAGGGGCGGCGACGCTCTCAGGCTGGCGCCCGCTCTCGCCGAGCTGCGGAAAAACTACGCAGAGCAGAGGCGCGTCGGCTACTACGCCGCCCTGTGCTTTATGAGCGAGACCGGCTTCAGACGGCACTTCCTTGCATATACGGGAATGTCGCCGGTGGCGTATAGAAACAAGCTGCGCCTGGAGGAGGCCGACCGACTTATCCGTTCGGGCGAATATACCGTAGAGGAGGCAGCAAGCCTTGTGGGATTTTTCAACCTTTCCTTCTTCTGTCGGGCCTATCGCGCCGCCTTCGGTCATACGCCCACGGGCAGGGAATAGAAAAATTTACAGAACTATAACATTTTTTGCACGCAAAAGGTTTAGAATATAAATAGAAAAACGCCCCCGTGCGGCGGCGTGGATTTTCAGGAACTATTGATTTACGAAAGAGAGGACTTTATTATGCCGGGACCCGGAGGAGGAAGAAGCGGAGGAGGCTTCAGCGGAGGCTCGCGTGGCGGCTTTGGCGGCGGCTCGCGCGGCGGATTTAGCGGTGGCTCGAGAGGGGGCTTCGGAGGCGGAGGCTTCCACGGAGGACCCCGACCTCCCCATCGCCATCATCACTATCACGGCGGCTTCTTCGGCCGGCACAGACCCTATTACGGCTATGGCTACGGCGGTGGCTGCCTTGGCGGCTTCCTCGGTATGATGATAGCCCCGGTGATGATACTGATATTTGTGGCGATAATGCTGTTCAGCGTCGTGGGCGGCTCGTTTTCCAGAGTGGCCGGCGGCGGCACCTCGGATTACGACGAGGCAACCCTGCAGGCCTACGCCGATGACAGATACGCCGAGTATTTCAGCAGCCACCCCGACACCTACGAGGACAATATACTGATAGTTTTCCTTACTAACGAGGAGTGCGACGGCTATGACTGCATCGCCTGGGTCGGTGACAACGTGTCTTACAGTATCCTCGAGGCCTTTGACGTAAGCGGCGCCTTCGGGCAGGCGGTCTACGATTCGGTGAATGAAACGTATTACGCCTATTCTCTGGACAGTAACCTCGCGTCGGTGATGCACCTTATGACCGAGGAGGTGGATTCTCTCGGCCTTGAGTCCTCCTTTAAGAAGCCTGCGGCGGCAGGCATCGAGCGACCCGAGTCCGGCTTCTACAACCTCACCGAGCTATCTTTGACCGACGGAACCGTCAGAGAGGCCGTTCTTGAATTTTCCGAGGAAACCGGCATACCCACCGTCATCGTGGTGGACACCGTCGAGAACGTTTACGGAAAGACGGTTGACTCCGGCGATATCTTCGTCGTTATCATTTCGATAGCGCTTGCCGGCCTTGCCATATTCCTTATCGTAAGGGCGATCAAGAAACGCGCAAACGGCGACTTTGACCGCGACCCCGGCGACGGCTGGGATCCGCCGAAAATGTAGAATATGTAAACCGAACCTTACAAAAAGCCCCCCGCTTGCGAAAAGCGGGGGCTGCTGTTTTAATATTTCAAAATCCGATGTGCTTGCTCTTATTCGGCCGCGCCCTCGGAAAGCCTTTTTGCCCTCTCGCTCTCGATATACTGCTTGGCCGAGGTCTCGGCAGCGGTAAGTCTTGCGTTGAAGTCGGCGGTGAGGGTGGCTATCTGGGTCTGCACCTCGGCCTTCAGGGCCTCGGCTCTTGCCTTCTCGTCCTCGCTCAGGTCGGCGTTTATTTTCTCAAGAACGGCGTCGGCCTTTTTCTGCGCCTCTGCAGCAAGCGCGATGACCTGCTCGTCGGTGGCGCCGTTTTCTATAATGTCGGCGAGGCTCGCGTTCGTTGCCTGAAGGTCGTCAAGGCAGGTCTGGAACTCGGCCTTCGCATCTGCGGGGAGAAGGGGAAGAATGGTAGAGGAAACCGTGCTGACCGTGGTGATCACGCCCTGGATCGCTATCTTCAGAGCGTTAAGGTCTGTGGCGTAGGTATCGGAGGCTATGGCTACGAGCTCGGCGGCATCCTTGCTATGTGCGAGGATCTCGCGCACCTCTGCCTTTACGCTTTCGGACAACTCGTTTTCGCTGATGAAGTCCTCGCAGAACTCAGTCACGCTGCCGAGGGTGATTTTGCCATCGCCGTCCTCGAGTACGGTAGTATCGTTGATACCGAGTGCTGTGGCAAGGGCGGTAACGTCGTCGGGGCTGAGCTCAAAGCTCGTGTACTTATCTGCGAAGCTCATTATCTCAAGCACCGCCAGGTAAGTCCTTGCGGAGGTCTTGTAGGCCTGGTAGGTCGCGCCGTAGTGAATGGTGTTTATGTAAGCGGGATTGGTGAATATCGCCGCCGCGCGCTCGGTGTATATCTTCGTGTAGATGCCGTCCAAAAGCACGCCCATCGAGCTTTCAAAGGTTGCGGTTGCGCGTGCCTTCGCCTCCAGGTACTCCTCGGTAGCGTAGGCCTCAAGGGTAGAGTGCGCCTTTCTTATCTCTGCGATCAGCGCCTCGTTGGACATCTCAGCCGCGGCCTCAACGGTTACGTTGCCGCCGTTCACAGCGGAGGCCACCAGCTTATATTTTTCGGGGGTAAGATTGTTTATCGCGGTATTTTCGGGGTAGAGTGCCTTGAGCTCCTCCAGCTCGCACAGGAGCGAGAACGCAGTCTCGGCATCAACGGTAACCGAAAGGCCGATGCTCTCCGCGGCGGAGACGATCTTCGCGTCGATCTTCGCCTTCAGCGCCTCTGCGGTGGCGGCATCCTTTGCCGCAACGGTGGTGGTAACGTCGCTGTTCTCCTCGGTCAGATACCCGAGCTCCTCGGCCAGCTTGGTTACGTAATCGACGGCGGTCTCAACGTCCTTTCCGACGATGTTGGCCTCCTCCTCGTAGAGAAGGACCTTTCCGTCCTCGTTGGCGCCGTAAACGCTGACGACGGTGTTATCGTCGCTTACGGTAAGCTCGATAGAGGGGTTTATATCAACGCAAACGTAGCTTGCGGCGGCCTTTGCCTCGGGCTGAGTGCCGTCATCGGTTTCGGTATCCGTCTTATCGCCGTTACCTGCTTCGCCGAGACCGCTGCAGGCCACCATGGAAAAGCAAAGCAGAGCTACAAGCGTCAGGGAGATCAGCTTTTTCATTAAAGCAGTCATAAAAAGTTCCTCCTGTTTTCTCTTTTTTACGGTTGCCGCCGGCGGGTGGTTCGGGCGGCATTTCCTACCGTAAGTATAACATGGCACGGATTTTTTGTAAAGAAAAACCGGGTCAAATTAATAATTTTTAACCCGATTTTTTCCTATAAAAAATGTGCAGAATGTTAATTGAAAAACATTCGAAAAATATCTGCGAATTTGCTTAATGAAAGTTATAAAAACATTTGAAAATTATCTGCAGACGGGCAGGGAACCTAATGAAAATGCCCGGGATTATTTCCTTGCCCTCAGGGCTCCACGTCCTTTATCTTCATTATATCGTAGGGTGTTGCCTGGTAAACGAAGTAGTTGAGCCAGTTGGTGAAGAGCAGGGTGGCATGGCCGCGCCACTTGATAAGCGGGGGCTTTGTGTCGTCGTCATTCGGGAAGTAGTTTTCGGGGATCTTCGGGTTGATGCCTGCGGCCTTGTCGCGGGTATATTCCTTGTTCAGGGTGTCAGCATCGTATTCCGAATGTCCGGTGACGAAGATCTGCCGGCCGTTTCTCGTCTTTACGGTGTAGACACCGGCCTTTTCCGAGGAGGCAAGTACGGTCAGCTCGGGGTGAGCCTCTATCTCCTCGCGGAGCACCGTGGTGTAGCGGGAGTGGGGCACGTAGAACTCGTCGTCAAAGCCGCGGAAGAGTATGGAGTTTTTGTAATCCACCCTGTGGGCGTAGACGCCGGAGAGCTTTTCATCAAGCGTATATTTCTTGACGCCGAAGTGGTAGTAGAGCCCCGCCTGGGCGCCCCAGCAGATGTGGAGAGTGCTCTGCACGTGAGTTTTCGACCACTCCATAATCTCGCACAGCTCCTGCCAGTAGTCCACCTCCTCGAACTCCATCTTCTCTACGGGAGCGCCGGTGATGATCATACCGTCGTAGTAGTTTTCCTTAACGTCGGAGAACTGCTTGTAGAATGCCAGAAGGTGCTCCTCCGAGGTGTTCTTTGACTTATGGCTCTCGGTGTTGATGAGCTCTATCTCCACCTGGAGAGGCGTGTTGCCGAGAAGTCGGGAGAGCTGTGTCTCGGTGTCGATCTTCGTGGGCATAAGGTTGAGTATCAGTATTTTCAGGGGTCTGATGTCCTGGGTTATAGCGCGCGTTTCGGTCATAACGAAGATATTCTCGTCCTCGAGAATCTTCACCGCCGGTAGCTCGCTCTGAAGCTTAATGGGCATAGCGTGTACCTCTGTTTTTCTTTATAGTAATGTCGGACTTTGCCGTGATTGTCAGTTTTCTACCGAGCGGAGCGCCTGGTCAAGGTCGGCGATAAGGTCCTCCGCGCTCTCAATACCGCAGGAATAACGGATAAGGTCGGGGGAAACGCCCGCAGCCTCAAGCTCCGCGTCGTTCATCTGCCTGTGAGTCGCGCTTGCGGGGTGGAGGCAGCAGGTGCGAGCGTCGGCAACGTGGGTTTCAATGGCGCCGAGCTTCATATTCTTCATAAACTTCTCCGCGGCGGCTCTTCCGCCCTTAACGCCGAAGCTGACTACGCCGCAGGTGCCCTTCGGCATATATTTCTGCGCCAGGCCGTAGTACTTGTCGCCCTCAAGGGAGGGGTATTTTACCCAGGTAACGAGGGGGTGATTCTTCAAGAAGGTGGCAACCGCCAGGGCGTTTGCGCAATGGCGCTCCATACGGACATGCAGGCTCTCGAGGCCGAGGCCGAGCAGGAAGGCGCTCTGGGGCGACTGGGTGCAGCCGAAATCACGCATCAGCTGTGCGGTGGCCTTGGTGATATAGGCGCCGGCCTTGCCGAAGCGCTCGTAGTAATTAACGCCGTGGTAGCTCTCGTCGGGGGTGCAGAGGCAGTCAAACTTGCCGGACGCCGCCCAGTCAAACTTGCCCGAATCCACGATACAGCCGCCGACGGCACTGCCGTGACCGTCCATGTACTTGGTGGTGGAATGGGTGACGATATCCGCGCCCCACTCGAAGGGACGGCAGTTCACGGGGGTGGCAAAGGTGTTGTCAATGATAAGGGGTACGCCCGCCTCGTGGGCAACCTTTGCGAATTTCTCAATGTCAAGCACGTTAAGCGCGGGGTTTGCGATGGTCTCGCCGAATACCGCCTTGGTGTTCGGGCGGATAGCCGCGCGCAGCTCATCCTCGGTGCAATCGGGGGGAACGAAGGTGAATTCCACGCCCATTCTCTTCATCGTGACGGCAAAGAGGTTGTAGGAGCCGCCGTAGATGGTGCTGGAGGCTA
>CAZABU010000004.1:0-38702 GCA_964483225.1 uncultured Ruminococcus sp.
TGAGCTCGGTCGCGATATCTTGAGCCCTCGTCCGTATCGGCATCATCGGAAAGGGCCCCGACGATATCCGATATTCTGTCGACCGAAAGGGTTTCTAAATGCTTTGAATAATTATCTATCATATGACCGGAGAAATATATGCCGGAGCTCTCCTTCTCCATAGCCAAAAGCTCACGAAGAGAATATTCCTCCAGCTGCGGATAACTGTAACTGACAGCCGGAGCACCGGCCGAAGAAGCAAAGGAAAACAGATCCATCTGTCCGCTGATATTATTCCGTTGCTTATCGTGCTCTCCGTCAAGAATTCCCTCGTAACAGCAAAGCAAGGATCTGCGGGTGACGCCCAGCGAATCAAACGCACCGCATTTTATCATCGATTCAACCGTGCGCTTATTGATATCAGAGTTTATCATTCTGCCGACAAAGTCATCAAAGCTCTTGAAGGGCGATCTCTGCCTTTCCGCAATGACAGCTTCGGCAAAAATCCTTCCAACGTTCTTAATTGCAAGCAGACCGTATCTGATCTTCCCGCCGTGAGGTGTAAAGGCCTCGCCGCTTTGGTTGATATCCGGAGGAAGAACAGCTACTCCGTGCTTGCCGGCATCGGCAATATACTCTCTCACCTTCACCGAAGAATCGAGAACGCTCGTCAGCAGGGCGGCAAAATATTCGGTAGGATAATGTGCCTTCAGATAGGCCGTTCGGTAAGAAATAATTCCGTAAGCGGTGGCATGGCTTTTATTGAACGCATACTGAGCAAATCCCACCATTTCGTCAAATATGATCTCCGAAGCCTCCGCAGAAATGCCGTGAGACGCGCAGCCTCCGATAAAATCGGCTCGCTCTGCCTCCATAACCTCTGCTTTCTTCTTGGACATAGCCCGTCGGACGTTATCGGCTCGGGCGTAAGAATAGCCCGCCAAGCGTCTGCATATCTGCATTACCTGTTCCTGATAGACGATACATCCGTAAGTGACATCGAGTATTTCTTTAAGCTCGGGTACTGTATATTCTACCCGCTCCCTGCCGTGCTTTCTGGCAATAAAGCTATCGATGGAATCCATGGGGCCGGGACGGTAAAGTGCAACGCAGGCGATTATATCCTCGATGCAGTTTGGCGCAAGCTTCAGAAGCACCTGCTTCATGCCGCCCGACTCAAGCTGGAATACACCGTCCGTCCTTGCTTCACACAAAAGCTTAAAGGTCTCCGGATCGTCCATTCTTACCTTAGTGATATCAAAATCGGGCACGGTGCGCTTTATCGCGCGCTCCGCATCGTGAATAACGGTAAGGTATCTGAGTCCAAGGAAATCAAACTTTACAAGACCGAGTCGTGCATCGGTATTCATATCAAACTGAGTTACAACACCCGTACCGCTGTAAGATAGCGGCACGTATTCGTAGGTGGGCTTTTCTGTGATTACCACGCCCGCCGCATGGGTCGAGGCGTGCCGCGGCATTCCTTCAAGCCTGCGGCTCATATCAAGAAGCCGCTTTACGTCGGCGTCCTCGTTGTAGATCGCTTTCAACTCCGAGGTACGCATAGCACTCTCAAGAGAAGCGCATTCCCGCGGTATCAGCTTAGCGACCTGATCTACCCTATTGTATGGCATATCGAGTGCTCGGCCGACGTCTCTCACCGCCGCGCGGGCCGCCATAGTACCAAAGGTAACGATCTGAGCAACCTTATCGTCGCCGTATTTCCTCTTTACGTATTCAATAACCTCTTCACGGCGATTGTAACAAAAATCAATATCAAAATCGGGCATCGACACTCGCTCCGGGTTGAGAAACCGCTCAAAGAGAAGGTCGAATGCCATAGGATCTACGTCGGTTATTCCGACGAGAAATGCTACAAGGCTGCCGGCACCCGAGCCACGTCCGGGCCCCACGGGAATATTGCTGCGCTTTGCATAAGATACAAAATCAGCGACGATAAGGAAATAGGCGTTGAAGCCCATTTTATCAATAATCGACAGCTCGTATTCGATTCTTGCAAGATAGTCCTCTTTTGGCGCTCTTGAAAAATCTATTCTGCCCTCGCGGCACTTGCGCTCAAATCCCTCATAAGCATCGGCACGAAGCTTGTCCTTGTGGCTCTTTCCGTCCTCTGCTCTGAAGTCCGGAAGATGAAGCTTGTCAAACTCAAAATCAAAATTACACTTCTCGGCAATCTTTACGGTATTTTCAATAGCGCCCTTGTATCTTGCAAACAAAGTCTTCATCTCAGCGGCACTCTTGAAATAGAACTCGTCCGTCTCAAATCCGATTGGTCTGCCCTCAGTGATCACGTTATTGGTCTGAATACACAAAAGGGTCGCCTGCATCTCTGCATCCGAGCGCTCAATATAATGCACGTCATTTGTGGCAACAAGAGGTATACCAAGCTTTTCGCTAAGCAAATTCAATCCAAAGGCCGCACGGCGCTCCTCGTCAAGACCGTGATCCTGTACCTCAAGGTAGAAATCATCTCCGAATATCTCACGCAGCTCGACGGCAGCAGCCTCAGCCTCCGGCATACTGCCCGCAAGAATAAGCTGCGGAATTTTTCCGGCAATACAACCAGAAAGCGCTATAAGCCCCTCAAAATGCAATCGCAACAGATCCATATCCACTCGCGGCTTGGAGTAAAATCCGTTTATAAAGCTTTCGGAAACCATATAGGAAAGGTTTTTGTAGCCTACCTCGTTTTTACAAAGCAGGACTAAATGATTTCCTGAGGAATCCTGCTTCCCCTCCTTCATGTGCCTACTGCGCGGGGCAACATATACCTCACAGCCAATAATCGGCTTCACACCTTTTGCTTTAAGCGCCGTGTAAAACTCCACCGCTCCGTACATAACTCCGTGATCGGTAATTGCAACCGCGGTCTGTCCGTCGGATATGGCCTTGTCCGCTATCGCGGAAATTCTGGCGGCTCCGTCAAGCAAGCTGTATTCAGTATGCAAATGTAAATGCACAAACTCCCCCATAGCGGCTCCTTTCTGTTAATATGCAGTAAAAGCAGGTCAACGCTTTTTCAAAAGCTGCTCACCAAGCTCCATAATTTTCTTTAATCTATGTGACAGTCCCGGCTTTGATATCGAGGTGACCGATACCTGAGCCAGCTGAGTTAAGGAATAATCGGGATACGCAAGGCGAAGACGGGCGGTCTCCTCCAGCTCATCAGGCAAGGATGAAAGCAGATTTGCTTTCTCAAGGTCAGCTATCAGCTTAACCTGCGGACCGGCAGCGTCTATCGCCTTCTGTATGTTATTCATTTCGCAATTAGATATACGACCGACGTTCCGTCGCAGCTCGCCCTCAGCCCTCGCATCAATAAGCGAGAACATAGCCTTATTCATACCCGCCAATGCGTAAAAATACTCAATCATAGAGCTGTCACGCATATAAACGTATCCGGTGCCTTTTCGCTCAGTCAGCCTTGCAACCGGGCCGGTTTCCGCAAGAAACGTTGCAAACCTCTCACTCCTGTCACCAAGGGAAAACTCAAGAGTGTACTGACTTTTCGGGTCAGACGATCTTCCTGCGGCAAGATAGACACCTCTCAAAAATGCGGAAAGGCATCCGGGGCATTTTTGCTTGAACAATTCTTCGATTTCTCCCATTTTCACTATATAATTCGAGGCAGATTTAGAGTCGAAGTAAACTGCAATGCGCCTTCCAC
The DNA here is from genome assembly GCA_964483225.1 of uncultured Ruminococcus sp. GTDB lineage: Bacteria > Bacillota > Clostridia > Oscillospirales > CAG-272 > UBA1740. Next base: position 3,668 of record CAZABU010000004.1, read on the forward strand.
CTGCACTTTCGCGGAATATCTCCGCATCCTTACTGTATATCTCGCGGACGAGCTTTTCGAGCAGCTCGCAATACTCACGCTTTTCAAGTGTGACCTTAACACGTTTCCCGTCCACCTGTCCTTTAGCAAAAAGGATTCCGGAAAGCAAAGCGCTCCTGCAACAGGTGGACTTATACGCCGCACTTACTATAGCATCCTTCTGCTCTGATGAAAAAGACATTTTATATCTCCGATGTTAATTCAAAATTTCAATTTCAGGCTCCGGCAGGATTCCAAATCTTTCTCTTACCGCATTCTTGCAAATCTCAATCAACTCTATGACCTGATCGGCGGTAGCACCGCCGGTATTTACGATAAATCCTGCATGCTTACAGGAAATTTCCGCCCCGCCAGCTCTCAGCCCCTTCAGGCCACATTCATCGATCATTTTCGATACGGCACCATCAGGGTGACGCTTAAATACACTGCCTAACGATGGCATATCCAGAGGTTGAGTCCTTCGCCGTATATCCCTGAGCTCCTTGAGCCGCGCAATAATAATATCACGTTCTGCGACCGAGAGACGCAGCTCGGCAGACAAGACCGTAAGCCCCCGTTCGCCGACCGCGCTGTGTCTATATGACATCGAAAGCTCATCGGGTGACAAGCAGTATACACGCCCATCCACCGCAGAATATACCTTGGCGGAGATCAAAACATCTGAAAGTTCTTTTCCGAAGGCCCCACCGTTCAAGGTAATAAGCCCTCCAACACTACCCGGTATTCCGCAGAGCTCCTCGATGCCTCCAAGTCCAAGGTCAGCAAGCCTCTGAGCGATAGCACCGAGCACCACTCCGCATTCTGCTGTCAGGACGGTTCCGCTAAACGAGTAACCTGTAAGCCTTGCCGTACTGACGATAACGCCGTCATATCCCTTATCCGGTGGCAAAATATTCGTCATTCTGCCTACAGTTTTATATCTGACACCAAAGCCGTACAAGATTTTAACGACTTCCGTCAGTGCTTTTTCCGTAAGCGGCTTTACCAAAATCGCCGCTTCGCCGCCGATATTAATTGACGAAAGCCTCGCCAAGGAATACCGCTCGTAAATTTCAACATCCTGTTCTTTGAGACATCTGTAAAGATTCTCAAGCATAGGACACTCCAAAACTTATTTATATTGCTCTCTTTCCGCAAGCATGTCTCTTGCCGCGGCTCGCTGTGCATCGGTAATATCAATACCGCCAAGTATCCTCGAAAGCTCGCCTACACGCCCCTCCTCGTCAAGAACACGGACCGAGGTTTCAGTAGCTCCGTCCACGTCGCTCTTACTGATGAGGAAATGAACGTCACCGAGAGAGGCTATCTGTGCACTGTGAGTAACGCAGAACAGCTGACTGCTTCTCGAAAGCGAGAGCATTTTTATACCTATCTTGCGTGCGGTTTTACCGGAAACACCGGTATCTATCTCATCATAAATAACGGTTGGTACACCATCCTTGTCTGCGATAACGCTCTTCAGCGCCAGCATAATACGCGAGAGCTCGCCACCGGAGGCGATTTTAGAAAGCGGCTGTGGCTCTGCCCCCCTGTTCGCGCTGATATAAAACTCTACCGTATCGAATCCGTACCTGCCAAGCTCGTGGCGTCCGTCTGCCATCTCCTCGCGAACATTAGTAAAGAACACCACCTTGGGCATATCAAGGAACTCAAGGGTCTGCTTAATAGTAATCTCCAGAGATTTCACAGCCTCACATCTGGCCTTATGCAGACGCTCGGCCAATGCTTGTGCATCGGCGTAAAGCCGTTTTTCCTTTCCGGTATACTCAATGAGTATAGCCTCGGAATTTTCAAGCTGAGAGAGCTCCTCGGCGCACTTATCTCTGAATGCGAGTATCTCCTCAACGGTGGGGCCGTATTTTCTTTTCAGCTTTGATATTTTATCAAGGCGGGATTCTATCTTGTTCAGCGTCTTGGTTGGATCCTCGTCAATATCGTCAATGACGGCACGGACCTCCTCCGCAATATCCTCGACCTGATAAATCATATCGCGAAGCCTGATTGAATATTCCCCGAAGCCGGGTACGACCTCTGCCAGCTGCGCCAGGGCCGTCGTACTTCTGTCAAGAAGATAGGCAACGCTTCCCTTTTCGCTTCCTCTCAGTGCTTTATAAACGAACTCCGAGTTCTTGGTAATCTTTTCGCTGTTCTTGATCTTGAGCTTCTTGTCTATCAGCTCATCCTCCTCACCTGCTTTCAAGGCGAGAGCGTCAATATCCTTTATCTGATACTCAAGAATCTCCTTGAGCCTTTCTGACTCACGAGCCTTCGCCTCAAGCTCGGATATTTCTTTTCTTATTTTATCATATTCGCGGAATGCTATTCCGTACTCGGCAAGAAGTCCGTCCAGACCTGCGTAAACGTCAAGCAGCTCTATATGGTTCCTTGCATCGATAAGCGATGCGGTGTCGCTCTGACCGTGTACGGTAACGAGATATGGCATTATTCCCTTCAGAAGTGTCATGCCGACGCTCCTGCCGTTAAGATTGATCTTGGATCTTCCGTCACGGGTTATAGTACGCTGAACGAGCAGCGTCCCATCCTCGCCGACCTCAACACCGGAGTCCGAAAGCCTCGCCAGAGTATAATCCGACAGATCACCGAAAAGGCCGCTGACGGTGGCAGAATCCGCGCCGGTTCTTATTAGTTCCTTTTCCGCCCTCGCACCGAGGAGAAGATTTATACTGTCGATTACGATTGATTTTCCCGCTCCGGTTTCACCCGTAAGCACCATAAAGCCGGGGTCAAAATCAAAATCGACGCATTTTATAACTGCTATATTCTCAATATGAAGCGACTGTAGCATTACACGTCTCCGTTCTGACGAATTTTCAAGTTATCTTTTACCAAAGGTCTCCTTGAGCTCGGATTCAAGAGCGGCAGCCAACGCCTCCGTCTTTACCACAAGCAATATGGCATCATCGCCGGCCACGCTGCCGACGATATCATCGTGATGTAAGGAGTCGATACATACCGCAACCGCATTCGCCATACCTGAATAGGTCTTAACAACCACGATATTACAGGCGGCCTCAATTTTGGTGATCGCCTCTGTCATAGAAGCGTTGAGTATCGGCGCGGATGCCCCCTCCTTTGCGGCAACGGGAGATACGTATTTATACGTACCGCGTGCAGTTACCCCCTTTACAAGGTTTAACTGTCGGATATCTCTGGAAACCGTGGTCTGAGTAACGGTAAATCCCTCATCCGCCAACTTTTCAATCATAGTTTCCTGCGTGTCTATATCGTATTTTTCGATTATTTCAAGGATCTTTTGCTGTCTTGCGTTTTTCATTTTTTATCTCCCGGAATTAAAGGTTGTCGCTGATGATTTTTATTTTATTAAACAATGTGGTAAACATATTGCTTTCGGTGAACGTGATCATCTTGAAACGTCGCTCGCTCTTATATATAACGCACTGCTCCCCAGAGGCAAGTGTTGAGAAGTATCTGCCGTCAACGCTGATATTAAGCGGATCTTCGCCGGCATTGGATATCTTCAACCGCTCGTCCGGACCGTAGATCACCGAGCGGTCAAAGAAGGAGTGCGGACAAACCGGAGTAACGGTTATCGAGTCAAGATCGTGTGATACAATAGGGCCGCCGGCAGAAAGCGAATACGCCGTAGATCCGGCAGGAGTCGCAACAATTATGCCATCCGCTCTGTATTTCACCAGATCTCCCTGTCCGTTTTCCAGCTTAAAATCGGCAATACCGAAATAGTTATCGTGAGAGATGACTACATCGTTAACGCCGAAGCGCTCTGACCGCTCACGGCTACCGTCCGCACACAGCTTTTCAACACAAAGTATCATTTTCTCGTCTATGCGAAAATCGCCGCAAACCAGCTTATCAAGTAAAGCGATATTATCCGGCTCTACCTCACTGAGATATCCTACCTTCCCGAGATTTACACCGAGAAGCGGTATATCGTATTTCAAGGATATACGAGAGGCATCAATAACCGAGCCGTCACCGCCTACCACGATTATAAGCTCTGCCGACGGTATTTCATCGTAAAAGCTTACGTCACCGCCGAGCATCCCCTTATACTTTTGCTCTGCAAAGCATTCGCAACCGAGTGCAGAAAGCCTACGGACTATCATATCCGTAACTGTTAATTGATTATCCTTCGTCGCATTCGGTATCAGAATTATTTTCTTCAACTGTCACACCCACTTTCCTGAAATGAGCAAGGAACTCTATATTTCCGTCACCACCCATAATAGGCGACTTTATAATATTTACAGTTATGAATCCAAGGCTTTCCGCAAAGCACTTAACATCTTCCACGGCCTGCTTTCGGAGGCGCTCGTCTTTGACAATCCCGCCCTTACCAATGCCCTGACGCCCTACCTCAAATTGAGGCTTTATAAGGCATATAAAATCTCCACCGACAGCAAGACAGGTATGCACCGCAGGCAAAATCAGGCGCGCAGAGATAAAGGATACGTCCATCACCGCAAGCTCGGGAACGTATTCAAGATCCCCGGGATTCATATATCGCGCATTAAAATTTTCGATGACTGTAACACGGGGATCCGACCGAAGGGTTGGTGCTATCTGACCATAGCCGGAATCGACCGCGATAACGTGAGCAGCTCCGTTTTGTAGCAAGCAATCGGTGAATCCTCCGCTGGAGGCACCGATATCGAGGGCTCGCTTTCCGCCAACCTCTACCGAAAAAGCATCGAGCGCACCTTCGAGCTTAAGGCCGCCGCGGCTGACATATTTTTTAGCGCTTCTGTCAACGGTAACAATAGCGCCCTCTTCAAATTCAAACGAGGGCTTTTTCACTACCTTTCCGCAAACGGCAACCGCACCTTCGAGGATAAACGTTTTTGCCTCGGTTCTGCTACTTGCGAGCCCTCGGTCGGCAAGATATACATCAAGCCTCATTATCTTTGTCAAAGGGCGCATCGGATACAACTCCGTCGGCCCCCTCGGTAAGTATTCTTACCCGCTGCTCGGCATGCTCGAGCTTTTCGTTACATATCTTGACAAGCCCAACAGCCTCCTCGAAAGCAGCGAGCGACTCATCGAGAGTTATGCTACCGCTTTCCAAACGGCGAACCTGCGCCTCGAGCTTCGTAAGCGCTTCTTCAAAATCTATCGTACTTTTCTTACTCATTACTTTCAACCTCGTTGACTCCAATGACCGAAGCCTCTATATCACCGTCACTAAGACGTAAAGAAATAACTTCGCCGACACTTACCTGACTCACGCTACGAACGGTTATGCCGTTCTTGGAAGCCACAGAGTATCCTCTTGACACAACCGCCAATGGATTTAGTGCCGAAAGCTTTTCCGCATTCAGCGATAAGGCGGACTTAGACTCATCGAGCTTCGCCTTCATCTTTGTTTTCGCCGCATCGTAAAGCTCTGCTACAGAATCCTTACGCACGGAAAGCAACCTTAAAAATTTCTCTTCTTTTATTTCATCCGAAAGCCGTTCAAGCCGCTCTCTGGCACGCTCTGCAGAATATGTCAAAGCAGATGCGGCTCGCTCTGACAGCATGTCGATATTCATTAAAAGCTCTCTGATATCCGGTACTGCAAGCTCCGCTGCCGCTGACGGAGTAGGAGCTCTGAGGTCGGATACGAAATCGCATATAGTAAAATCGGTTTCGTGCCCCACAGCGGAGATCACAGGCACCGAGCAGGCAAAGATTCGCCTCGCAAGCAACTCGCTGTTGAAGGCCCAAAGATCTTCGATGGAGCCACCGCCTCTGCCAATGATAATTACATCACAAAGACCGCTTTGATCGAAATAATCGACAGCACGAACCAGGGATTCCTCGGCCCCGTCGCCCTGCACTAAGGCGGGATAAAGATAAATCGAGGCAAGAGGATACCGTCTACCCGTGACGTTTATGATATCCCGCACCGCGGCACCTGTCGGTGATGTAATGACTCCTACTCTGCGCGGGAAAGAGGGGATATCTTTTTTATTTTCCTCGGAAAACAGTCCTTCCGCAGTAAGCTTATTCTTTAACTGCTCGTATGCAAGATAAAGTGCGCCGATTCCGTCGGGCTGCATTGACGAAACGTAGATCTGATAGGATCCATCGCGCGGATACACGGTCACGGAGCCATGTACTGTAACCTTCATTCCGGACTCGGGAACGAATTTAAGCCTGGCGGCATAAGAGCGAAACATAACCGCTCTTATCTGTCCCTCGGAATCCTTCAAGGAAAAGTAGAGATGACCGCTTCTGTGATTGACAAAATTAGATATCTCTCCCCTGACCGTCACCGAGGAAAGCGTTCTGCTTGATTCAAACAGATTTTTTATATAATTGTTAAGCTCACTGACCGAAAATGGCTCCAGCTGCTCCCTTTCCCTCAGTACGGATATATCCATATTACCTCTCCGATTTATAAGCGGAAAGCGCAAGCACCGCCACGCCCACCGCGTTATCCGCTGACATTGACGGCTCGGCAAAGGCGGCGTCACGGCCTACGGATAACATATTCTTAATAATACTGTTAGACATTACTCCGCCGGCGTAAACGAAGGGGAATTTACCTCGCTCCCGTTCACAGGCCTCACTGACGGAAACCAGCGCTCTGCCAACGTAATCCAGCACGAATGCCGACGTCAGCGACTTGTCCGACGTTTCCTCATATAGCTTGATCGCCATATTCTCAAGGCCGGAAAGATTTACGTAGCATCCGTCTACCGACAGCTTTTTCTTTGGTATCCTCGCTGTATTAGACAAAGCCGCCGCTTCAAGGAAGCGACCCGAAGGAAATGGGAATCCCATATAAACCCCTACGCGGTCTATAACCTGGCCCGCATTGAGATCGCGAGTACCGCCGATTATCTCGGTGTTAAAACCACGCTCCGCAGGCTTGACCGACAAAAGCTCGGTAGTACCGCCGGAAACGTGCATAGCTAAAAATTCACGGGACGCGAGCTCCGTTCTACCTGATGAATACAGTGCCGCCATTATGTGCCCGCACTGATGCGAGAAACGGTATAATGATGCACCGGTTGCCGAAAAAATGCCGGAAGCTACCGACACACCCGCAAGAAAGCATGGCATATAAGAGCCCTCAACACTTCTGGGCTTATCGCTGACACCTATCGCTACGATTCTACCGTAATCAATGTAGGAGCGCGCCTCCTCGGCTAGCTCGGGAATATTTACGGTATGAGCAAAAAGCGCATCCGACTGACGGAGTCCGCGCTCACCGTCCTTGACAGGCAGAGGGCGCTTCAGGTTTGCAATCAGCTCACCTGACTCGTCAAGCAGCGCCATAGACGTGGTATAATTGCTGGTATCGATACCGATTACGATGTTACGACTCATTTTTCAGCGTAGCTCTTGGCTACTGCATTGAGCACTCCGTTTACAAATGCGTACGACTTCTCGTCATCGTACTTCTTTGAGAGCTCAATCGCCTCGTTAATAGAAACCTTGGAAGGAATATCCTCCATAAACATGATCTCGTAAGAGCCAAGGCGTATAAGTGCCGTAGTAACAGGGGAGACTCTCTCCCTTTTCCATCCCATAAGATGGGGCTCGACTGCCGCATCAATTACAGTGGCGTTTTCATAGGCTCCGAAGAAGACGGTCTTTACGTACTCGTCCACCTCAAGTGATCTCTCATTTACCGCCTTCATAAATATCTCTTCTGCGGTCTCGTCCTTCTTGAACACGGACTCAAAAATAAGTATAAATGCGTTTTCTCTGGCTTGCTTTCTCTGCATGACAATGTCCTCAAAAAAATATTTTATATCATTATATACTATTTTTTATGACTTGTCAATCCAAAACTGTAAAAATTATGCGCATTTTTATTCATATTCATGTTGGTTCATCAAAACTCAAAGCTGTTATTGTCGATACAACAGGAAGGATATAAAAATTTAGAAATACGCCTTGAATTTTGCGCTTTTGTATGCTATAATAATTGATGATATATTTTCCAAGGAGCATCTGAATGAAAAAAATCGAGAACCTGCTTTTGAAGGCGGCGGGATACACGGTTATCATACTCGGTATATTCTATTTGTTCGCGTTTACTGGTGATTTCACCGAAGCAGCAATTACCTTCCCCACCTTTCTTACTATTCTCCTATTCGGTATCGTCATTGCGCTTGCCGGATTAATTTTGCAGCTTGATTCTATGAAACGCTGGCTCAGAATTCTTATACACTACGCCGTTTTGCTTGTTGCTTTCACGGTGATCTTCATTATTACAGGCAATTTGGCTTCCGGCGGCACCGGCACCGTATTCAGCGCTTTGGTCATCTTCACCTTCTTATACGGTATAATTTACGCTGCCGTGTATTTTATCGGAAAAGCCATTAGGCTTGCTGACCGCAAGGTTGACTGTAAGCTCAATGGTAAAAAAAAGGCCGACAATGCAAAGCCCGTTTACAAGCCCCGTTTTGGCAAGGATTAATGATATGCAAGTTCCGATATTTGTGGCAGGTGACAAGCTGCAGCTTAAGAAAAAGCACCCTTGCTCTGCCGATGTGTTTTCTGTGGTGCGTACCGGCAGTGACGTCAGAATTGTGTGCACGGGGTGCGGACGCGATCTCACCGTCGGGCGAGTCGCCCTTGAAAAAATGATAAAAAAAGTGCTTCCGGCTTCACCGGAGAATTAATGGAGAATTTATGTTTTACTATTTGAACGGCATCCTGACTTACAGAGATATGAACACCTGCGTCATCGACTGTGGAGGCGTCGGCTACAAGCTGACCGTCAGTCTGATCACCTCGGAGGATCTGGCGTCGGATATGAACAAGACAGTCAAGCTTTACACACATCTTTCTGTTCGCGAGGACGGTATCGAGCTCTTCGGATTCGGCTCTAACGAGGAGCGGCTTTGCTTCAACCAATTGACGAGTGTCAGCGGCGTTGGTCCCAAGGCGGCTATGAGCATACTGTCTACTATGACACCGGACACTCTTGCATTGGCCGTTTGTACCGATGACGTCAAAGGAATATCCCGCTCTCCCGGAATTGGAAAGAAGACCGCGGAAAGGATCATACTTGAGTTGCGCGACAAGGTTTCCAAGGAGGTTATGACCGGGAATCTCTCGACTAAAAAGCAGGAGCTCCCCACTGCATTCGTTCAGAATAACGGAGCGGTTGCCGAGGCGACGGAGGCTCTTGCCGTGCTGGGATACGACAGAAACACGATAATCAGCGTGCTTAAAGGAATTGATCCCGCGGGCCTCGATTCCGGCGATATAATCAAAGCCGCCCTCAAAAAGCTGGCAAGATAATTCCGAAAGGATAAACGCAAATGATTGAAGAAGCAAACGAGTTTGACTTTGAAAACAGAATAGTATCTAACGAGTACGATTCCTCGCAGGATGCCGAGGTCGAAAACTGTCTGCGCCCGAAAACACTGGCCGAATACGTGGGACAGGAGAAGGCAAAATCAAATCTCAAGGTATATATCGAAAGTGCAAAGCTTCGTGGCGAAGCACTGGATCACGTATTACTTTACGGCCCTCCCGGCCTTGGAAAAACCACACTTTCCTCGATCATAGCAAACGAGATGGGTGTGAGCATCCGTACCACCTCCGGCCCGGCGATTGAGAAGCAGGGTGATCTCGCTGCAATACTTACCAATTTGGCCGATGGCGATGTTTTGTTTATCGACGAGATACACAGACTCTCCAGAGCGGTTGAGGAGATACTCTACCCCGCAATGGAGGACTACGCCCTTGATATCATCATAGGAAAAGGACCGAGCGCGCGCTCCATCCGACTGCCGATCCCAAAATTCACCCTGATAGGCGCTACCACACGAGCAGGGCAGCTTACCACCCCATTGCGTGACAGGTTTGGTGTTTTACTCAAGCTCGAGCTCTACACCCCGGAGGAGTTGGCAAATATCGTTAAGCGTTCCGCAAGTATTCTTGATATTTCCATTACCGACGACGGTGCTTACGGGATCGCGTCCCGCTCTCGAGGCACTCCCAGAATTGCAAACAGACTCTTAAAACGGATCCGAGATTTTGCGCTTGTTAAGGGTGACGGCACCATCACCTCTGATATTGCCAATTATGCGCTCGACGCACTTGAAATCGATGAGCTCGGACTTGACAATATTGACCGTCGAATGCTGGAGGCGATTATTAAGTATTACAACGGCGGCCCTGTTGGCCTCGAAACCCTCGCCGCAACAATCGGCGAGGAAGCTATTACGATTGAGGATGTCTACGAACCCTACCTTATGCAAATAGGGTTCCTCGCCCGTACGCCAAGAGGCCGTTGTGTTACAAAGCTGGCATACGATCATCTCGGAATTCCCTTCGTAGGGGGTGCAACAAACTCACAGCTCCACGGGCAGAGCGTTATGGAGCTTGACAACTAATTCGCCGTATTTTGCAAACCAAAATTAACATTTACCGAGGTTTTACTATGAACAACTCTACAAACAAGCAGATTTACACTCCTGCAAAAATCGAAATCATAGAACTCAAAGAACGCGATATAATTACTAGTTCAAACATGGACCCTGGCGGTTGGGTCAGCGAGGATAGTTGGTAATGTAACACAAAAAGAGAACTGATTTTCACATGGAGATCAGTTCTCTTTTTGTGTTACTAAGCCGTCGAGTTTTATTAATCTCAAAGATAAAACAAAAAGTAGCCCGAACAAATCAGACTACTTTCTTATGGCGCAGAGGGAGGGATTCGAACCCAATAGAAATCATTAAAATATATAATATATTTAGGCTTGTGACATTTTTTTGACATAAATACATCTTTTTCTGTCAAAACTCCACATCCTCTCCAAGCTCCTTTAACCTATCGATCAGCATATTTTTTCCGCGCCTGATCCTTGTATACACTGTATCGACCGATATTTTCATATAACGCGCTATCTCCTTCGGCTTTCGTCCGGTCATCTTCAAAAATAAAGTAAAGCTGTAAATCGAGTCCATGTCCTCGATCACCTTCACAACGGTATCAAATCTTTCTTTGATTTTTATTGTCGCAAAGAAATCCGCATCAGATATAGCGTATTCTCCGTATTCCTCCAGCGTGTAAAACACCTTTCTCCTTGTCAGAAAGTCAAGTGCCGACCACTCAACAGCCTTGACCATAAATGCCCTTACGGATTGCTCACCCCTTGAAAAATCCAACCACCGATTTTTCAGCACCCTATAATATGCATCCTGAACAACGTCCTCCGCATCAGGATCTATTCCCATGCATTTACTCCCGAGCTTCGACTTTGCATACTTTAGCAGCTCGCCGTGATACTTCTCGTAAAAGGATGATAGGTCGTTAACCTGCTCCGGATCGCAAATCTCAAATAGAAATAACGGTAAAAACATTAGAAAGCCTCCTATAGTAGTAAATACATTCTACCATAGGAGGCTTCGTTTTTCAAGTATTATTTCTCACACTGTTGTAGAACTGTTCGAGGTAATCTGCCTGCACATTCATATGCTTAACGGCGCGAACGGTGACGTTCTCATAGTTGGACTGATATCCGCAGAAGCCGCCGTAGAGCACGGTAGCAAGCTTGAAGAGCACCTCACCGACCACGGACCAATCAACACTTGCGCTGACGTCAAAGGCGGTTATAGTTACGAGGAAGGTTATAGCCGCGTTGGATATGAGCCGCCACACGTTAGAGACTCTCTGCACGGTAACGGGATCCACGCTGATAAACGCACGGGAGAAGGACTGCTTATCCTTTTGCAAAAGCATCTCGGGTGTAAACCTCACCGGCTTGACCTTGTTTGCCTTAACGACCGCCTTGATCTGTGCCTCGGTCAATCCCGCTTTTTTTATATCGTCCTCAGATTTACCAACGAACGACTGATACGCCTCGTAATCAAGGCCGCTGGAGCAAATTATATTAAGTCTGACGGCTTTGAGCTCGGCTTCTATCTGCCGACGGCAAAAGTCCGCAAGATACACCTGCAGGTTTTCGGCAACGATCTTGCCGCGTATTTCGTTATAACGGCCGCACGCCTCGGTATATACCTTGGTCAACGCTCCCTGTCTGGCACCATTCCCACCCCAGCTTAGATAGACGATATACGTGCAGAACAGGAGCACGAAAAACTCCTGACCGATGGCTGTAAGATCTGCCACCGACTCCATTGATATATCGGTGGTCATTACGGTCACGATCACAGCAAGAGCCAAGAAGGTGACGATCAGCCACATATTGTCCATGGCCATGCGTACCCCCTTTTGCTTCCCGAGCTCGATACTGCTCATAAGCTTTTCGCCGGGCGTAGCTCCTTCGGGCATTCTCTCCATCACTTATCCTCCTTTTTCGCTATCAGAGCGCCGATTTTATGGAGCACAGCTCCGATGATATTTGCAATCATGCCGACGAGGCTTATTACCACCATCTCGTTTATAATGACACGCAGGCCCGCAAATACGCAGAAAAGCAGTGTCCATATCATCCAGGCAGCGGGAGAACGTAACGCCCTCCCGATAACCTTTATAAGCGGGACTATGGATATCAGCGCAAGGAACAGAAACAGACCCGAGAGCGTCGCCTCCGCACTGCGCTCCACCCATATCGGAAAATGCAGCGTAGTTGCAACCAGCGGCGCACCGACGTCAATGAAAAGCGCGAGAGCACAGATAACGTTTCCTTTCGCTCTGTTACTCATTGACGATCGCCTCCTCGGTGGCAGAAGCCACGGTGCCGTTGATGTCCTCCTCGGCCGTTCTTATGCAAGCAGCGCATTCCAAGGAAACAAGATCCTTCACGCCCTGTGGGAGCTTGGAATTTGAATAGGCAAGCTCCAACGCCTTGGCAAGTGAGCACAAGGCCTTCTCCACCGCCTCGAAATGCTCCTTTGTTGCGTTCTTTTCGGTATTTATCATATCAACGATACGCTGAAATTCCTCGATCTTTTTATCAAGATCCTCTATACCGTCTACAATGCCGTTAAGCACCTTGCTCTGCTTGGTAGGTGCTCCCGAGGAGGATTCTCCGTAAAGCAGCTCCTTGAGCTTCGTCACGATTTCAAGCAGGAACGGCTTTATTTTCTTCCATGCGACGAAAAGTCCGCCCACTACGGTGATTATCCCACCGCCGGAAAGCAGCTCGGCGGAATATGTATTCCATATCTCGATAAGTCTTGTAAATATACTCGCACCGGATTCTTCCGCAGCAGGCGCAGAATCTTCGGGAGCGCCGGAGCTTCCCTGCGCTGCGACGTCTTCCGCCTCGGGTACCGGCTCGGCGGCGGATGCCGGTATCATCATCGCCCACATAAGAGCGAGAATCATAACAAAAACGAATATCCTTTTCATTTCAAAATCCTTTCTTAAATTACGTCGTAACCGTCGTATATTTCGGTGATGCGATCGGAGAATTTCTCGACGATGCCACGCAGCTCGGCGAGTTCGGTGAGAACGTTGTCAGCCTCTTTGCGAAGCTGTGCGAGCACCTCTCCGTCTTTACGCTCATCGGGAATCAGTGTGTATCCGATACAGATAAGGCCGTCGCAAATCCATTCCATGGAGAGATCGTCGTTCTTGACCGCGATATAAAGCTCGCCGGAATGTTGTTCAAGCAACCGCCGTTCGAGTACAGCGACGCCGTCCTTGATTTCTCTGTAATATACCCGCGACTCTCCCAACACAAACGCGGCCGTAAATTTGCCGGTGGGCAGTCCCTCAAACTCTACGGCAAGGTTGTCCTTTACCTCTACGGGTGTTCTATCGAGTAGAACACCCTGGGACTTATTCGATAGGAGTAAGTATTTCATCACAGCCCTCCTCCGTAGATTCCGGTGCATCGACCTCGATCCAGCCGTCAATGGTATCCACGTCAACAACCGGGCACAGCTCTTCGTTATCAAACGTAAGCATCTTTCCATCTTCGGCGATGAGGCGTATGCGCTCGGTATAGTCGACCCCTTCGGGTTTTACGGGCGTATCGGTCACACCGCCGTCCGCTCTTTTGTATCTGTAAATTGGTATAGCTTTCATAAAGATCTCCTTTAACCTGAATAGTGAATTGCCGCTGCTGTGGCCCCCCACGGAGCATTAGCAACTTGTCCCTTTTGCCAGGGGACATATATATCAGTGAGGGCCGTGCAGCCAACAAACGCCTTGGCGCTGATCTGTAATGGTATCCCCTCAAAAGTTACGGTTTTCAAAGCCGTGCAATTTTGAAAAGGTGACCCTGGTATATTTTCAATTCCTGCAGGAAGTGTAATTTCGGTAAGTGATGCGCAAGCGTTAAATGCATACGTTTCTATGACTTTCACCGTACTTGGAAGAGAAACCGATGTAAGTGATTTAAGACCCATGAACGCACGCGCACCGATCAACTCCGCACCGTTGTATATTATCAAGGCTTTTACATTATCACCAAGCCAACGCCAATCCTGCTTATTAATTGAGCTGTAAGCGAATGGCGGTATCTGCCGGTCACCGGTAACTATCCTCAGTGTACCTTCGTAAAGCCACCACTTGAGATGATTATAAGTAACTACTATATGAAGGTTATTGGGAGCAGCCCACGGATAATTCCTAAAGACGCTTCCTCCGGTATTCATACGTTCTCCGCGGAAGCTTACACTACTTAGCAATTTTGCACCGGAAAATGCGTCCTCATTTATAGATGTCGGCATCTCAGTAAAGGTAACCCTTGCAAGCGATGCGCAGTTATTGAACACGCTCTTACCGACCTTTACTCCGGGGAGAGTGATCTCGGTCAGCGGCGTTGCCTGGAAAGCCGTATTACCTATCTCGGTAACTCCACTCGGAATATCTATTTGTGAGATCGCAGTACTGTTAAATGCCAAGGCATCAATAATGCGCAGTGTCGTGGGGAGAGTCACCTTTTCGAGGTTTGCGAAAAACGCAAAGCTTCTTGTACCTATGCGCTCTATTCCCTCCTCGATTACGAGCTCCTTAACAGAGTTCTTCTTCGAATTCCATATCTGCTCGGAATTAGAAGCAAAATCTGCCGTCTCGCCCTCTCCGTACATACGAAGCTGCCCATTTACATGGATAACTCCTTCAGAATCCGTATAGTCCATCAGGCACCACCCAAAATTAGATGGGTGACTGTAGTATATTTCGGCGTTTGTCATTCCCCACGGTGCACCCTCTATCTCACCCTCCGCCCAGGGTACGCAAACAGTGTTAACGTTAGCATCATTATAAAAGGGCTTGGTGTGTAGATTGATCGGTGCTGCGCTAAAGGCCACACCGCGCAAAGAATTACAATTCCGAAATGCATAATCCGAAATATAAGAGAGAGTCTCGGGAAATCTTATTCTTGGAATAGCGGTTCCCCAAAAAGCGGATTGTCCGATAAATCTCACCTTCGGCATATTTACATCCGTAAGATTGCTGCAATATGCAAAAACCGACTCACTGATAGCATCGCCCTCCGGAAGATCTGCATACTCAAGAGCGGTAGACCTAAACGCACACGTGTACAAGGTTCTTGCTTTCGGCATGTATATGTTGCGCAACAAAGAGCAAGACTCAAACGCGGCGTATCCAATTATAGTAGCCGAGGGTAAATTCACGTTTTCTAAGCTTTTGCAGTAGTAAAAAGCATCTTCACCCACCGTTAACACCTCGGACAGCTCTACCGACGTAAGATCTTCACAATATGAAAAAGCATGCGTTCGCAAATCAGTTAACCCGGGCGGAACGTCTTCGTCTGTAATGCTAACAAGGGATTTTCCATCAAAAAGCTTTGTCGTTGAGAAGCTTGTTGAAAGATCTTTAAGCGCTCCAACAAGCCACATCTCAAGTGTAGGTATATAAAGCACTACGCGATTTTTCATAGACACATCGCTCGCGTATTGGAAGCATCGCTCCCCTATGCTTTTTAACGTTTTGGGAAACGTAACCGATGCGAGAGCATATTTACCGGCATCCGTAATGTAATATGCTCTATCAGGAATAGAATAAACCCCCTCGGGAATTACAACGTTCTCATCCGTGGTTTTCAAGCTCATGGCCGAGATAAGCGCCTGCGCACGCTTTCCGACTGTAGTGTAATTTTCGGAAATGAGACGGTGATTTTCTGCGATTTTCGCTATCTTTTGAGTTAGAATATCAATACTTACCATATCAGTTACCCTCCGTTCCCTTTATGATATTGATGATAGCGACCTGCTCAGAAAGAATCTCGTCCAGCACAGCATCGAGCGCATCCGTTAAAGCCTCGGTTTGCTTCAATCTTTGATCTAATTTATCCAGTGCGGATTGAAGGACCGTTTCACCTCCGTCAAGATCAACTGTAAGAGTATCAGCAAGAGCACCATTCGTGATATTCTCTTGCATTGTTTTCAGTTTTTCGCTTTCATCCATAATAAACTTATAGATCGCGTTTATCCAAAAGGCAAGCGAGCGAAGCTCTCCGTCAATTGAGAGGCCTAACTTCCCCGAAAACAGTCCGTTTTCTATCATTGTCATAAGATTTGAAAGCGTAGTATTTTCTCCGTGGAGCATCACACTGACGTAATCGCCGAAATCATCGCCCTGGAGGGCATCTATAACCCCGTTGAGCAGCTCTCCGATATAGGCGGGGAGCCGGTCCAGCTTCTCCTTTATCTGCTGCGGCGTCAGTCCCGACTCGCCATAGGAGCTGCGACGGGCGGGAGTGTTTGAAAGCGCCTGAACGCCCTTTTGCTTTATATCCGACTCGGTGAGTTTTTTTAACTCTTTTTTCATTTTATCCTCCTAATCCTTATATCGACCGGCTACATAGTAGCTGTAAACGATATAATATAGTGCAAACGGCCGCATAAATTCGTCCGACTTGATATAATACTGCTTTTCCACCCAGCACTTCTCACGTTCCTTAACCGCGAAGAGAGATTTGTCCTGATCGACAGTACCAAAGGTGAGGTCAACAAAATCGGCGCCGACAAAGGAAGCCTGGCCGCTTATCAAGCGATCCACCTGTTTATAAGGGTCGCGGTTGGTTCTGACGAAGATCTTGGCCGTAGATTTCGCATTACTGCGAGTTTTTATCACGACTGATTTTCTGACGGTGGTTTTCGTAAGGTGAGGAACGCCGCAGTTATCCATCTTGACAGCTGCTCCGCTCTCTATGGTACGTCCGTCAAAGGTGTACCACTGATTCGGGATTACCCTCGTCTCGGAATCTCGCTTATCAAAATTGAACTTACAGATCACCCCACCATGCGTGACAAAGTAAAGATCCTCCTCAATCACGAAAAGCTTGACTGCGGGATCAAAAACGCCGCCGATATACTCGGGATAGAACTCCTCGCCTTGAACAGCACCCGCGGGCTCGCAGAATATCGCCTCGCCGTCCCTCGCGACGTAGTAGATCACGTTTCCTTCATCATCGGTAAAAGACTCAACATCGACAGAAGTGGTATAATTGTCATTGGGAGGGTTTGCAGTCTGTCCGACAAGCTC
This sequence comes from uncultured Ruminococcus sp., assembly GCA_964483225.1. Classification (GTDB taxonomy): domain Bacteria; phylum Bacillota; class Clostridia; order Oscillospirales; family CAG-272; genus UBA1740. The sequence goes on from CAZABU010000004.1 coordinate 21,086, forward strand.
AGGATCCTCGAACAATGGCAATTCATTTACCGTGGTGCCGGCAAGCCCCTCGTGGGGGAATCTTGCGTACACGTAACGCTGATACTGACCGTTATACACGCCGATGTCCTCAAGGTAATACCACTCGTACTGCATTACGTCCGAGCTGTGAGTAAAGCGCTGGCGGGAATCTGCCATAAAGATCTTCCCCTCGATAAGGATGAGCATATAACCGCCCCACTCAACGATACTTGCCTTAGTCAGCTCGCAGTTAAGCAGCGCCGCGTCTATAAGACTTGACCTATGCTCTACTGCTCTTTCGTAACGGACGGAAAGCTGCCCCATCGCCTCAACTCCAAGCTTGGATATGAATATGGGGTCATCAAGGAAGTTACAACAAGCACCGAGGCACCCGTACCCGGGGAGTCCCTGCGTAACGGTATACACCTTCGCATACAAATTGTCTTCTGTAATCTGCCCCGATAAGAATGCCACGGAGCCGTCCTGTACCGTATCGCGTCTCAACACCATCAGTGTGTCCGCAACAGGTAGCAACGCCGTTATAGGAGCGTTGCCGACACCAGCTCTACAATAATCGATCTCTCTAAAATACGAAGGGTTCGAAAAACCGGTATCTGCGTCTATGCCACACCAGAATATAAGATGAGGATATTTGGGATGCCCCGTCAAAAATATTCTGTTATCAAACATACATGATACCCTGCATCCGGCAAGAGGATTTGGCTGTTCAAGATATGCGCCTCCCACATTGCTCACCGGCTTATACACATCTATTTCAATACCTGCGTGTCCCGGAGGATACGAATACTCGGGGTACTTTTCCGGTGCGGGCGGTGCATTCACCAGCTCGACAATTCCGGTCTCGGTAACCTTGACCACGGCGTTTGGATAACCCTCCGGAACGAAATAAGGATCAATCGAATCACCGTATTCGTTAGTTTCATCACCGTAAAACGCCCACGGCAACAACGTTCCGTACTGACGCACCTTGATTTTGGACGGATACTGTACGTACGTTCCCATAGGATTTTCGATGTTGAACGGTGTTTCTTCAGCGGTCGCCTTTGTGTTGAGCTGAAAGCAGTTTGTATAATCCCTATCAAGTGCGACGAAGGTCATCCGATACCACGGCGTCATAAGATTGCGAGCCTCGTGTTCCTCTCCAGTCGACGCCTCGTCAAAGCTGTAAGACTGATATTCACCCCTCTTCTTGATGGTATAATACTCCCCCATTGTTACATCAAGGTCTTTTTTCTCTTCCGATATCGTACCTCCTGCCGTTACCGCGCTAATATACGTGGTGGGCACGTAAGCTGAAATTGGGGTGATCCCATTACCATTGAACTCGAATATATTCACACCGTCGTGAATATACATCAGGTCGTGTAGCATATAAGATATGCTCGGGGCATCTTCAACTTTTATCTCCGTTATACTCACATCGCCATCCGGCAAATTTTCGTTAAGTTCAACGACGTACTTACTTCCGGTAGTGAAATCTTTGTCGTATATCCAAAAGGCATTCTCGATATGGACGATGTTTTTTACTACATAGCTTTCTACGTAAACACCCTCTACGCGCTTTCTTTGATGCCTGCGATACATATGCACCCCATTTACAGTACCGTGAGCATTCAGGATACGCCTAAAGCCGGGGATAGTCTCTATAGCCTGCCCCTGGCCGGACTGATAGTCCTTATACATATTTTTCAGAAAAGCAAAACGGCTGTCCGAAACCTCGGTATGATCGGAGGAGAAGTCAACTCCGGCGAAGGTGCCGAAATATCGGGTATATTCATCCTTGCTTTTAACAAGGTTCTTTGCAATCTTTCTTGCCATAATATCACCAGCCCGTTACGTTTTTATATTCAAGCGGAGTATAGCTTCTGTTGCGGCGCTCGACGTCCACAGCGGCCGTCTGATAGAGCGTCAGATAATAGCCGGCCTTCCCTTCCTCACCGTCGAGGCAGAGATAGGAGGCTATGAGCAGAGGCATCAGCGCGCACAGATCCTCGTCGAGATCTATGAGAGTATCATCCTCTGCGGGTTCGTTTTTATATACGAGAGCGTTGGGCACTCTGTTGTAGGTGACCTTGTATATTCCCCTTGCCTCATAAGGCAGCACAAGGATTCGACCGTCCTCAACGTCATAGCCCGAATTTAAGCGGTTGTATTCTTCCACCTCGATGGGAACGTCGGCGAGAGCAAGAAAATCCCCGGTGCGCGCCTCGATGTCATACCTGGTGAACTGCTCGTAAGCCGGGATATCCTCAGGAGCGGACCCGAGCAAGTGCTGATACATAGCCACGTGGCGGACGGAGTAAACGTAATCGCCCACGAAGCGTATACGGTATCTTCCGCTGACGAAAGCACCGTCCTTCTGAATAAGGCCTCTTACCGCCTCGAAGCCTGCAGTCGAGAACTCGCCATCTGACACGAACTGCCACTCTCCGCCATTCAGCAGCTCAATGACGTATCTTCCTTGGCCCGCCGCTTCAAAGTAAAACGCCTTCACATCCGTCGCCTCAAATACTGTCTCCTTATAAACATCGACCACAGACCACCCGCACGCGCCTATTGCATTCGGGAGGGGTCTGTGGTTTATGATGTGTACGGCTCGCATGGGGCGAAGCGCGTTTATTTGCAGGATCGCCCTGTTTGCCGCGTGGAAGAACGACTCGTTATCCTCGAGGGTGTCCTCAAAGCCGAGCTTGGCGACGGAAGAATAAAGCTCCGATATTGTCATCGTTTATTCCTCCGTTCCTTCTTAACCTATCTCGGTACCGCCGTTGGTGCTCGCAGAATTGAGCGAGAATCTCGCAATATGCTTCCAAGAGCCGAAGCCTACGCCGAAGCGGCAGCGGCCGGTCCAGATATGGTTACCGGTGTGATGATCCACCCAGGGGGTGACCGTGAGAGGAACACGGTTGAAGAACATATTGCCGGCAAGGTGCTTATTCGCCTCGGAAGACATAAGCATAAACTCCTCCTCGGTAGCGTTCCAGTCGGGAAGAACGACGATAGTCCAGTTACCGTACTGAACGTTGATGTCGTTGTTGGCGGTGCCTGCCTCCCTCTCGGAGCCGCAGATCTTCTTGACCATGTACTCGAGCTTAGGCATATTACCGGGAAGGACGATAGTATCTGCTATGTACTCAAGCGGCTCGCCGTTCTCATCCTGGAAGGATCTGATCTTATTCGCGCCCATATTGATATACATACCGAGATCGGAAACGTCGGTAATGGTCTCACTGGGCTTGAAGAGATTGGAAAGAGCAGTCATCTTACCAAGCGCTGCGGTGTGTCCTGCAGAGAACAGCGGCTTACCGTCCGCGGTGGTCAGGTCGAGCTCCGCATTGAAGGGATTGTTTGTTGCTCCGGCCGCAAGAGTGGCAGCAGTAGCGTTGATGAGCGCTGTGGAGCAGATCTTATTCATAGTCTTATGATAGGCTCTGACAAAATTTTCTGCCCTGCGCTTTGCATCAGCTGCAACGCCGTAGTTGGAATCCTCTAACATCTCCGCAGTGATCACGAACTCCTTCATGAACTGGATATGCTCGATGAATTTTCTGTGGGTTTCCTGAATGTTATCTCCGTGTGCACCCTCGCCCTCGGCAACCTTCTGGAATACGTCAAAATCGGAGTTACCGACAATGGTCTCACCAAATTTCTTAGACGTTTCGATATTAAAAAGTGTTTTTTGAACGCCGTTTTTCTTAGCGCAAGCGTCGGACTCGTGCTCTATGATCATCTTCAGAGGAGTAATGATCTTGCCGATCATAGCGTCGTTCAGACCGCTTGACTTCTTATAGAAATCATCGGAATAAATAATATTTGTACCTGCCATTTTAGTTATTTCCTTTCATTTTTCGAAAATTTGAGTTATTGTTTTGATTTTTAACTTGTTGCCCTCTTGTGAAGAGCTCTGATCTCCTTATCCGACATATCAGGGAACATTTCGCGGTATCTCCGCATCTCGGATTTTGAAATGTAGGACTCGCCGCGGTTACCTCCGTTCTTCGGAACGTTGGACTTCATATGACGCTTGGTGTCGTTGAGCGACTGCTGCTTAGCGGCAGCGGCCGCGCCCTGACGTGCTTCCTTGGGGTGCGATGCGATATAAGCCTCGACGGCTGTCATCTTGCCCGTTGCCATCAGCTCGGCGTAACGCCTGTGGTTAGGCAGCTCGGAGAAGTGCTTATACTTCTTCGTTTCGGGATACTCGCTCTGTATGGCTTCAAGATCGGCAAGGGCCTTCTTCTCAAATTCGAGATTTGCCTTGCGCCTCTTATAGGCATCGAACTCGGCGCGCTCCGCGCTTTCCGCATCCTCCTTTTGGGTGTCCTGGCGGTACTGATCAAGGGTTTTGCCCTCGGCATCAGCCGACAGCTGCTCAAGTCCTGCCAGCACGTCGTCGTTGTTTACACCGATAGCATTCAGCGCACGCTTTCCGTGTCTTTCATAGGCGGCAAGCTTACGCTCCATCTTGGCAACTCTGTCGTTCTCTGCGGCCGAAGTCCCTGCACCGGGCTTTTCGGGCTCGTCCTCATCGGATTCATTGGTATCCTCGTCCGTATCGTCGTCAGACTCATCGTTGGAGTCATCATCAAGCTCGTCGTCATAATAATCGTAGTCGGCGTCGAGATCGTCTTCTTCAGTCTCCGCGTCGTCGATCTCCTCTTCGGTATCGTATACGTCGGTACTGTCCTCTGCGTCGAGATCGTCGGTCTCGACGTCTGTGAGTTTTTCGTTTTCGTCCATGGTTTTAACCTCTCTGTTTTTTTGATTTTCCCAAACGTTTGGGATTTTGAGGGCGATTACTTCTTGCCCTTCTTCACGCGCAGGTCGTTACCCTTGGTGACGGTAGCCTTAGGCTGCTCACCAACGCTGTGAGGCGCTTTAATTACGCCGCCCTTATTGGTAGCGTAAGGATTGGTATTTTTACTCATCGCGTACTCCTTTCCGCCATTCAAAGAAAAAGAGAGCCGTCACCCGGTAAAAGGGAAAACGGCTCTCATCTCTATGGATATATGGCTCAATAATTTTAATTATTCACTTTTCTGTGGGGAGCTCTCCACCTGCCAGAGCTTTTCACACTTATGGCATTTGAAGGAAAGACCCGAGATACTGCTCTCCTTAGAGAGCCCGACTCCGCGCAGCTTATCGCCGCACTCGGGGCAGACAATGCGCGTAATACTCGCGCGCTCTGCCGGCTTAATAATGATAGACATGGTATCCTCCCGAGGAGTTTTTTTCTCTCCTCGCATTGATTATACCACAGAATTGACTGAAAACTACCCCTATTTATCGCTCTTTTGGGAACTTTTTTCGACGATTTTACCCTTTTTGAGCTCAAAACCGCAGGCTTCGGCAAGCAGCTCCTTTTCTTCCTTGGACAAATTCAAGCCCCGCACGTATTTCAGCAGCTTCTTCTTTGCCGCCTCGGCAGAAATGCCGGGGAAATCTCCGTCCTTGATGCTGTATCCGCGCATCGCCATAAGCAGCAGCTTCTGCTCGATGGATATAGACATCGATTTTATCGCCTTTAACGTCTTCTTGCGCTTGGAGCCGGAAACAGTATTGCCCTTCTTGTCGATATCGCTCGTGATGCCCTTGGTTGCGAAATAGTAATCGTAGATATCGTCGTAGCTGATTCCCGCCGCATTCAGGTATGACAGATCGTTGTAGGTCGTCTTGCTATATGCTTTGAGCGCCGCCTCGCTGCCGTAAACTGCTCTGATGGCATCGGCGTACCGCTGGCGGGCCTGGCTCTCCTTGGAATCGTCGTAGCCATTTTTCTCGGTGTCCTTTATCGAAGCGGTCACCTTGTCGAAGTCCTCAATGGCCACACGATAGGCCTCGTTTATCAGCACTCTGATAGCGCGCACCTGCGAAAGCTTTTCCTTTGAGGAAATATCCGAGGTCTGTATCTCTCTTATATCGTCGTAAAGCTCGCTGACCGAGCTCTTGGCCGAATTAAGATATTTGTACTGATACTTCGCCGTAATATCGCCGTCGGTCCTGTTGTAGGTTGTCTCCTCAAGAAGCTCGTAGAACTTGTCTGACAGCTTATTGTTCGTCACGGGATCAAGGGTGAAGTTGGAGGTGAAAAAGTCTTTTTCAGCCTTCTGTGACGTTGCCGGTAAAAGTATATCTCCGATAAAGCCCGTGTACTGGTCTATGAGATAATGGATCTTCTTGGGCGAATACTTGATAACCCTACCTATGGCAATAGCAATAGCGCTCGTACTCTCATCGTACCTATCCTCGGGGCGGACGTTATCAAACTGTGCCCCCTCGATCTCGCCGCCGTACCACGTGGTATTCGTTGCTATATCCTTCCACGGAGAGAAGAAATTGCGGGTAATGGATCCTACCGGCGTTGCCTGATCAATTACGTTATCAAGGTAACCTGACCAGTCTGCATCCTTTCCGTCCACGCTGCGGCTTACTCGGTTGAAGAGACCGACGAGCACGCTGACGGTTCTGCCCTTGGGGAATTTCAAGAAGGTACCGTTTGGCAGCTTGATAAGATAGTTATTTTCCTTATCCTCCTCGCGGAGCATTTCAAAGTCCTCGTCATCGCCGTAGAACAGCATATTGAATACTACGGGTACCATACCCCAAAGAGCCGCCTTGAGTATCAGCTTTAAGATACCTGCGGCAATACCTCTAACGTTTCCTGCCCGGAACGCATCGGTTATATTACGTATGTTTTTATCGAAGCCCTGTATAGCAGGGTTCAGGAACGGCACCAGCGTCGCATTGAACTTTTTTATTACGGCGCCGTGTCTGCCGAAGTTGGTAGTTACCTCTGCACTATCGTGGAGGGCCTGCTCTACCGTCCCGCCTGCCTCAAGAGTCGCAAGGAACTCGGCAAAGCGAGGCATCTGCTCTACGAGCGCGTTGACGTTTTCGACGCCGTCAAATATTCCGCCTAAGTACTTCAAAAGGCGCTTTGCGCTGACGTCACCGTCCTTGATATCCTGCAGGAGCTGAAGCTGCTTGAAGCCGTTCTTGCTGATGGTCCTCTTACTGAGCATTCCTTCCTCGAACACCGAGCTTGAGAATCCGCCCATACCTACGTAGAGCTTCCACATCTCGCCGCCTGTGATGGCTTCCCGCCACGCCTTACCTAAGATGTAATCCTTTCCCATACGCCAGCTATGCTTAGAGTTTATCATAGCATCCTGGATATCTCGCACTGCGTTTCTGATAGCAAAAGCCGGACTCATAGAGGTAGTTACGCGCTTAAAGCCCTTATTCAGCGTATTCAAAAATTTTATTACTACGTTGGACTGATCTACCACCGGTTCCTTGAAGCCTCTGAGACCGTAATTTATATTGTCCGAGACGTTCATCTTCTTTTCCACGCCGTCTCGGAAGAAGGTTATCTCGTGAGGCTTCGGGTAGTTTATGTCATCGGTTGCAACGGCAAGGCTATCCACGCTGTCGAGATCGGCAAGCACGTACTTACCGCTTCCGTCCCTCTCGGCTGCTTCGTATATAGCGTTGCAAATACGGTTGTAGCTGGCGTTCTGGATCATCTCCTTGGTTTGCGAGGCGAGTGCATCGTCAATACTGAGGACCTCCACCTGATAACCGGATTTCAGGCGCTTTACTGTTCTCTTTATCGTTATATTCTCCCCGTCGGCAGAGGCGCCCTCGAAGGCCGTGGAACGGAATACGGGAACGTAATGGGGATACATCGCCTCCATACTCTCGTACATATCCTTTGAGATCAGCCCCGCCTCGTACCTCATCTTATTGAGGCCCTTAGCGTAATTATGTACCTCTCCGGCGAGCTTACGCCACTCGGGGTGAGCCTGCTCGTACTGCTTTATTATCAGCTCGGATTCCGCCTTTGAAATATACACGCCAAAGACCGGCTTTGCAGATTCCTCGTAAAGGCTTTGCCGCGTTTCCAGCATTTTGAGCTCCCTCTCAAGGGACTCGATCCTGTTCTCAACGGTCTTTTTACTTGCTTGAAGCTCCTTGAGCTTTTCCTTATACCCGGGCTTGTAGTTGGCTTCGAGCTTCTGTATCTCGATTTCAAGCCTGCGAGCCTCGGCCAGCTCTTCCTTTATCTGCTCTCTGACGCGAACGATCTCCTCGCGCAGATATGCAAGAGTCCTGAGCCCCAGCTGCTTTTTCTTCTTCAGCAGCTCGTCGAGAGCCTTCTGCCGCTCCTTGATATCCTTAGTAAGCTTCGCCTTCTTGGTACCGTCCCTATCGTCCGTCAGATTCTGAAGCGCCTTTTGCATATTCTCGATCTCGCCCTCGGTGTACGATATCGCAAGATTTACCTTGCGCAGCTCCTCCAGATCCCTCTCGGTAGCGTCAAGCACCGCCTGCCTTACGTTCCAGCGGTCAATATTCAGCTGATGGAGCAGATAATCGTTGAAGCTTACGCGCTGTTCCTTCGGCACGTCGTCAAATATGGGCTTTATTCCTCGGCCTATAGGCTTCGTTACCGCATCCTTGGCCTTACCTTTGCCCTCGGTATCTACAGCAAAGAGATCGTACTGGTAATAGCCTATCATCGACTGCACGGCGTTAGGCACCGCCCTCGTCCTCTGAATGAGATATTTTGCGTCCCTTTGTCCGTTTTTCTCCAAGAACTTCTGGAGGCCGTATTGCTCGTCCACCGTCTGTATATAGAGGTTGTCCTTCCAGTCTACCGCCTTGCTACCGAAGGATTTTTTATACCGCTTTGGATCCTTACCTACCAGCGGCGCTGTCCTCGATGAGATCTCCGTCCATACGTCGCGTCCACTCTTCGAGTCGCCTACGTTAAGCATAAGCGTCGGGGTGGACGTCGGCACTTCCGTACCGGCCGCAGCCGCGCGGCGGTAGGTGCTCTTGATTCTTCCCTTCTTGTCGATGGCGTTGGTATTCACCTTAATAGACGAATCCGCCTTCTGCTCGGTCAGCGACCACTTTACGTCGGGAACTTCCGTACCGGCTGCAGCCGCGCGGCGATAGGTGCTCTTGATTCTTCCCTTCTTGTCGATGGCGTCGGTGTTCACCTTAATAGACGAATCCGCCTTCTGTTCGGTCAGCGACCACTTCGCATCCGGGGCGGTTGTTTCCCGTGAGATTATTATAGGATCCCGCCTCATATCCTCCTCACGGATAGTTATGGGCTCCCGAGATTTCTTCCCGGACTTCTTTCCGATAGCATCGGTATTGACTACAACGCGGAAGCCGTCCTGACTCTCCAAGTCCGCCTGTGTCCGGCTCTCGGCCGCAGCTCTTGCTTGGGTACCGGCCTTCTCATCGAGGTATACACCCACGTCAACGGGAGCGTCCTGTATGATTCGGTTATCCGAGCTTATCGATATGGGTGCCGTGGGCTTGCGGGATAAGGCAAACCTTTTTCCTTTCTGCCTTTCCTTCTTCAGGAAATCAGGGTCGCTTGCAAGTTTTTCCCTTACCCAGCCCGGAGTACGCTCATATTTATGAGCATATCTTTTGATGATATTGTTATTCTCGGCATCAATAGCCTCTTGAGGTGTTGCAAAGATTTTTTTATGCAACGGAGACTCATACACCATATATTGCTGATTACCGAGTTTTAGTACCTTACGATTTCTGCCTGAAATGTCCTTAAAGGTGTCTACGATAGGTGTAACCCCAATATATCCCTTATACTGAGGCTCTTCCTGAGAGCGGCTCGGTGTTTTTAATTCGGCTCCTGTCCCTTTCCGATCAAAGATGCCGCTCCCACGATCTCCACTTCCGTCGCGTCCAGTTCGTTCTCGCCCGTCAGCCGCGATTTTACCCAATTGTTGAACCGAATAATCTTTTTCTCTGTATCGAGTTCCATTACTATTAGCACCTGACTTTCCGGTTTCATAGGGATTACCCGATCTATTGAGTTGATCAACGAAATCAGTGCTTTTCTGTACGGACTCGACTTGTCCACTCCTAACATCTTCCTTTATCTCCTTGTAAACTCTGTCAAATTCGGCTTTAGTGATTCGTTTCTCGACTTGGTAGTAATTTTCCGCATCATCGAATTTTTCTACTATGTACCATTGGCCATTCATAGAAATCAATGTTCTGTATCCGGTTTTGACATCTTTTCTACGAGCCCACCAAACAGCGAGCCTATGTGCCTCGCTCCAAACTTCGTTATCGGGCGGAAAATTCTTGTGTAGAAAACTAAAGCTATATGCATAATTATAACTCTTTTTCTGCTCAGATGTCAATACATTTTTGTGTGATGATGTTCCACTCGCGCCGCTATTATCAGCTTTGGATGTGAGTTTATTTGATTTTACCGAATACCTTATATCGCTCCTCCCGGAATCAAATCTCTTTGCGAGCGGGATAACGTTACCGTCATCGTCGTAGGTTACGGGGTCTGCGGATTTCACCTGACTTTGCGGCTCGAAGAATATGAATATATCGGCAGCCTCGAGCTGCTTTTTTCGGCTTCGGCCTCCATCGTCGTATATGTTTTTGATCAATACTCCGCTATATCCCTTTTCCTTCGCAAATGCCGCTATTTGCCTTGTGCTGCTCCTGCCACTGTAGGCATCGGATTCCATCTCGTTCTTCTTGACCTTCGTCCACCAGTTGAAGTATTCGCCGGCCACCCTTCCAAGCGGAACATAATTCCAATTAGCGCCTTTGCCGTCAAGAATTAAGAATCCGTCGGTTTTGGCGTACAGCTGATAGTTACCATATGCTCCGCTAAGCCTCTCAAGGCTTGCTTTCAGCTTTGAAAACGCGGATTTTATTTCCTTTACAGCAGAGCCGCTGTAAAAGGCGTCCTCGGTAATACTGTGGTCGTAGAAGGAAACGTCCTCGTATAGCTCGCCGAGGATCTCACCCGCCATTTTTTCGAGAGCCTCTGCTGTATTCAGACCTTTAACGCCGTCATCATACAAATCTGCAAACTCGTAACGCCTGTAATTGATAAGGCCCTTGCTTCCTGCGGCGCGGTTAACGAGATTTATGATCTCATCCACACCTGCGGCGTATTCAGCCTTCAGAGCATCGAGAGTGCGAGCCTCGCCCTTTACGCGCCTTCCGATCTGCGTAACCTCATCCCGCGCAGAATAGCTTCCCGCGGTTTCCAGAGAGCTTGTCGCAAAGAAGGATATGCCGTCATCGGATTTTGAAACATCAAGCTCGGTAAATCCAAAGCCCTGCGTGCCGTGATACAGCCTGAGCGGTTTGCCATCGGAGCCGGACTCCGCGCCCCAATCAAGCGCCGCCTCGTCAACCAGCCGTTGCGTAGCTTCTGAATCTCCACGCTCTACCGCCGAGATATATTCTCGGTCCCGACCGCTAACGCGCATATTTTGCCCGTCCCTGTTCGTTACAGCTCCAAATTCCGCATTTTCTACATCGTAAGAACCGTACGTGGGCATTATCGCGTCAGTCTGCTTTGCGGTCTTTCTCGAGATCTTGTCAAAGAGCTTCTTATAGTAACGCAGCCACTGATCGGCGGCATCGTGCAAATTCTTATCGGATTTGTAGATCTTCTTTCTGAGGCCGAAGAACTGCAGAATACGCTCGCCCAGCGACGGCTCCTCGCTGAGAAGATACTCCCAGCTGTCGGGGTTATTGAATACCTCCTCCGCATAGGCCGCGGCTACCTCTTCCTCGGTAATGCCGGAGGCATCAAACTCACGGTGCTTCCAGCCCCGCTTTACGTATTCCTCAAGATATCTTTGCCTGAGCTCTCTACGCTTTTCCAAGGACGTATTTTCCCATGCCTTCATAAGCAGCCTTTTCGTCTTGCCGTTTTTGCCGGCGGCGCTAAACAGCTTATGCCACATCTCATGGGCGAGGAGCTGACGGTAGGCGCGGTCCGGGTCGATCACGTTGCTGAGGTAAATGGTGTTTTCACCGTCATACCTTGCATTTTCACCCGGGGCGAGCTTATCAGTTACGACAACGTTCATTCCCGAGCGAGCGGTGAAGAGTGCTATTGACTGCACGTCCGCCTCGCTGAGCCCCGCCGCAACCGCCGTTCTGACGGAGGTGCGCACTCTTACCTTCTTCGCCTCACTCATCTGCTTATAGCCGACGATACGCTCGGTGGCGGCGTCGGTCGCAAGGTTCACCCTCGCAAGCTCAGAGGCGCTGAGAGGCACATTTCCGCGGTCTGCGGGCTGTAAATCGGCGCCGTCAATCGGAAGGCCCTCGGGTCTTTTCCGTCGTTCAAGCAACGCTATGCGCTCTGCCTCGGTCATATTCGCCAATACTTCCGGAGCCACGGACGACAGCGCGCTTCGCTCGCCGATCCACCCATTGGCGGCGGTTGCGGTTTTCTTCGTGCCGGTCTTTTCGGCATACTCACGCTTTATATCCCACATCAGCTTCTGCATTTCGTCAGAGGAAAGCTCTCTTGTGGCTTTCTTTGCGTTGTAGTCGTATACTACGTAGGTCGAGCCGTTATAGTAGATTCCGATATTGAAGGTGTCGTTTTCATAATGATTTACGCCCTCTTCTATCTGGAAGTAGGTAACGGGCAGGTTTTTACTCTTGGAATTCTGATTCTGTCGGAGTTTGGATATCGCCCTGAGGTTTGAAGAAATATTACCGTTATTTCTGCCGTCCGTAATGCGTTCCGCGCGCTGCTCGGAGGTCATATTCGTTATCTCGGTCACATCGGTAACGCCGAGGGCCTCCATATAGGCCTGCACGTTCTGCTCGTTACCGCTTTTGATCAGATTTTCCACAAACTGATCGGAGGCTATGACCGAAACGTCGGTATCGTTCATGATATCGCTATATGCGTTCTGCGAGGCGTTCTGTTTTGCCGTGAGATTTCCCACGGTCTGCAGAATGATCATATCCCGGAGGATGGGATTTTCTCTCATGGCGTTTTGCAGAGTCTTTTTGAAGGTACCCTTGCCCTTATTCTGCGTGATACCTGCCAACAGATCTGAAACGGTGATGCGCTTCTTGGAGCCGAGCTGCTCATAGAACCTGTTATAAGCGTCGACGGTCGCCTCGGGATTCGATATTATAGATGCGGCCGCCTGCGTAAACTGCTGCTGGAACAGCGACGCGGTTACAAGGGAATCAAGACGGACGAGCAGCTTCTTCTGCGCGAAGGTCAGCTTTTTCTTTGCCGACTGCACACCGGCGCTGACTGTACTGCCGATGCTCTGAATAGAATCATCTATCCCGGCAATTATCTCATCCGTTCTGCTCTTTATCTCATTTCGGAGCTTCGACATTTTCGCTTTTCTGCTTGCGGAATTACTCTCCACCTTAGAAATCGACCTGTCGAGCTCACTTAAAAGGGCGTCGGATCTTTCCTTTACCTCCTCTCGGAGCTTAGAGAGGCGCTCCTTGCTGTTTTTTACGCTCTCCGAGGTCTTTGCCTTGCCCTTTTGAGCCAAGTCCTTGGTGACGGCTTCAAGCTCGCCCGAGAAGATCTTTACCCGCGCGGCGAAGCTGTTCAAGGCACTTTGCACCCTGGGGGACGTCTTATCAAAGAACTTATCTATCGTTTGAATGAAGTCTGCGGTCTTATTTACAGCAGAGTTCAACAGTACCTCGAATACCTTCCGGTTGCCGGTAGGCTTCTCCGTATGGCTCTCGTGGTGCCATTTTCCGTCCTGCCAAACGCTAACGTCCTTGACGATATACTCCTTACCTTCGTTCCAAATAGTAACCTCTGATACCCGGTATTTCTTTCCGTTCTGCGTATAGGTATACACCTTTTGCGTAGGCGTATTCACAGAGTATGAAAAATTGGTCATAGGTGGCTCGCTTGGACTTGTAACGGCAGGAGCCTCCGTCTTTCCCGACGTGTCCCCGGTGTCAGGCGTTTGCTCTACGGGGTCTTTTTTATTATCTGTGGGAGTGTCCTCTGTTTTGGTTTCTTCAGCCGGGAGCTCCTCATTTTTGCTTTGCTCAGGCTCCGCGGGAGTTTCCTCTGTTTCGGTTTCTTCGGCCGAGGGCTCGTTCTTGCCCTGCTCCGTTTCCGTTGATCCTGCCTCCGGTCTGTCGGTGATCGTAGAGCCATCGGAGGGGATCTCGACTCTTATGGGCTCGTCCGTTTTTGGAGGGACGGAGGAATCGTCCTCCGCAGGGAGCTCTACGTCGATGGGCCCGTCATCGGTGGGCTCACCGGGCTTATAGTCTTCGCCGAGGGATTCCTTCAGCTCATTAAGTGTCTCTCCGACCTCGATGAGCGTCTTGTTCTCCGTATGCTCCTTCTTCTCGAAATCCTCTATCCTCTGCCCCTGCTCGAGCAGCTGGCCGATTTTGTTTTCCCTCTCGAGCTCTGCGGCTCTCATCAGGGTACGCGCTACGTCCAGGCCTCCACCCACGACGTTACTTGCCTCTCCAAGCAGTGCGCCAGAAAGACCGCCTATCAGAGCCGACATTCCTATTTCCTTGAGCGAAGCATCCGTTGCATTTGGATCATAGGTTGCACGCTTTATCTTGGGTCCAAAATATGCAGAAATAGCTTCCTCGGCCGCTTCTCCTGTGAAGCCGTCCCAAATAGTTCTGAAAAAGCGATTGTTTTTCAGAGCTTCTACAAACTCAATCACCGCCATAACTGGAACAGGGGGGGCTACTCCGGTCATTGATATAAAATTGAAACTCTCACCCATCTGTCGCCGCGATCTCCATGGTAAAGAATGGTACTCCAGTAGTGACATCGGACGACCATTTCCCATTATATCGTCAAGCGGATTTAATGCACTACCGATTCTTCGCTTGGCATATCCGCTACCTACACCCAGAAGGTCACCTCCAAACTCGAGTCCCGCCTCTAAGCCTCCCGAGGCAAGGCCGAAGCCCCACTCATCGCTACCCAGCTTGCCCGTCTCATCGTAGGCCTCCTTGAGTGAATTACCGCCGGCAGATGCGAAGGTGTATACGGTGGAAAGCGCTAAGCCTGCACCGCCGGTAAAACTGCCTATAAGTATAGCGGGTATAGAGTTACCCATACCCTTTGCCACCTCGCCGGCAATTTGCCAGCCTGTACCGGGGTTATACCACTCGTCGGCGTCATTATAATTCATCCATGTCTGCTGCAGCTGCTTTTCCGCCCATTCTTCGGCGCCTTCAACGCCCAGGGCGTCAAGTCCCTCGGCGGTAGCGCTGGCCAGGAAATCCACAAAGCCTTCTACGCTTGATACCGTACCTTCGGCAAGCTTTGTGCCGAGGTATTTCAGTCCGCTTGCAAATCCGCCGTTATTCTTTGTTGCCATTTTATCTCACCTTTCTGATAAAATTCTTTTATGGGAGCGTTGTGTTTTCCTGCGTTGTGTTTTCCTGCGTTGTGTTTTCCTGCGTTGTGTTTTCCTGTTTAGCGAAGGCTTCTTTGAGGTTGGCGGCATTTCCGTAAATCAGACGGTAGAGGATGTTCAGACCGTGCTCGTGGTTTGTTTCTTCCCTCGCTTCTACCGCCGCGTCTTTATCTCTAAACCAACCGGCCATAAGGGCAGGCCTATCCTCAAGCTCTAAATACACGGGAACGCCATTTTCGACGTTAACCATATAAATTTTTCCTTTGTAACCGAATATTTTCTTATCCTCAGTAGGCACTGTTTCTGATAATTCATCAAAATACGCTTTGTTGCGGCGATTTGCAACCTGTATGTATATTTTTTGCTCCGTTCCGCTTTCGTCGGTATATGCCAAGGAGAAATCATCCTCAACTCTAAAGTCGCTAATATAATCCATCGGGTTATAGCTGTTACCGTTATAAGTTACGTTGCTGGCGACGACCACGTTTTCAAATACCTGCTTCAATTTATTCGCATGGTCGCTGGTCAGCGTACCGTTTACGGCTTCGGCCTCTATCCTTTGGATAACACCGTCCTTAATCGAGCTTGAGCGCTTTCCTGTAGATTCTAATATGGTTTTTGCGATGCTGTCTATAAACATATCTCTTCCGGCTTCTATAAGTGTATTTTTATTTTCCTCAGTTATCTGGCCGCTCTCTACCGCATCGGTAAAGTCGGAAATTTTATAGTTTAGAGTTCCTGTTTCCTCATCGAAAAGGGTGCTCTTATACTCATTTGTAGTGCTTGTAAAGGCATTTGTTCTGTTAGTTTCATTCGTTTTGGTAATCTGAGCCCACAGCTCGTCATCATCGCCCATGCTTCCAGTATAGCCGTTATTCTTTGCGTATGCTTTCAGGAAATCCTCGGTATAATCACCGGTCATCGACATCTCAAGCAGCGTATTTCCCAACGTCCGCTGGTTCTCCTTTGAGGTTTCCGCCCACTCAAGATAGCCCTTTTTTATCTCGTCCATCTTGCTGTCGTAGGTATCGTTCGCGGCTCTGACGGCGGTATTATGCTCACTCTGAGCGGCGATTTTCGATGCGTTCAGCTGCTCGTAGGCCTTTCCATCGAGGTAATCCGAATACCCGGAGCCCGTGAGGCCCATAGAGGCAAGCTGCTCTGCTTTTGCTCCGTAGGTGGCGCGGGACTGCCTGTACTGAGACTCGGCGTTGATATTCGCCGTATTCAGCGTTGCACCGGCATCGGTTATCGCCTGCTCCTTTTTCTTTTTGGCATTATCCGCGGCCTGGGTAGCATAATCGTCATAAGAAATCGAAAACTTATGTATGTTCTCTTCGCCTTCGGTTACACCGGGGGTTATGACGCCCTCTTCTTCCCCTGTTACGGCGTTGGTCGGTTTAATAACACTTGTAGACATTTCTATTCTCCTTTATATATTTTTTGCGTAATCGTCGTATGAGCTCACCATATGGTCAAGCTCTGCCATAAGCCTGTCGCCCTCACCTCTGAGGTGCTCCTCGTAATCCTTACGGGTTTCGAGCTCGTCTATCAGCGCATCGCCCTCCGTCCTCAGCTGCTCCTCGTAGCCCTTACGGCTCTCGAGCTCGGCCTGCGCCGCGGCGAGCCGCTGCTGAAGATCCTGCATCTGCTGCTGTGTCTGTATCTGTGCTCTGAGCCTATCTACGTTAGCCTGGGCGTAAGGATATCTCGCCTCTGCCATATTCATCCAGTAATTGAGCTGGGTCTCGGGAAGCTTAGGATCTCCGTAGGTACCGCTTGTAAAGTTCTTTTCGTTGAGCTGCCACAGCATCTCTCTTTGCTGCATAATATCGGCCGATGCGTCTGCCGAGAACAGGTATTCATCGTCGTAATACCACTCGCCCGCATCGTCGCGCAGGATAAAGTCGTAGCGGTTGAAGCTCACCTCCTGGAGCCGTCCCATCGTATCACGGTAGGTTGCGGGGCGGGGCTCATCCGCATAGGCGAGGTAATACTGGAATATGATACTGTCTATATCCGCATAGGTGGCGTTCTTCATCCGCCGCTTGGACTCAAGGCGACCTGCAGCCTGGTTTACCTGTATCTGCTTAGCGTAGCCCGACTGTGCAGATCCGTCGTACTGACCCTGGAAGGCGGCCGAGATGCCGAGGATACGCTTCGCCTGCTCATAGAGCCTGTCCGCCTCTGCGATATCCTGAGCTATGCTCGGCGTGGTATCGAGCGTTCCGTATTCGCGGGCGCTCTCTCCGGGACGGAGCTTGACGACCTGGCCAAATACACTGTTATTGAGGCTCACGGTTGCATCCTCGGGAAGCATCGGCGTTATGCCGGCGCGGAGGAGCTTCTGAAGGATACGTGATTCAATTTTGTTTATTCCC
>CAZABU010000005.1:0-34579 GCA_964483225.1 uncultured Ruminococcus sp.
ACTTGTACTCTGATGGAGGAACGACGTTACATAGCTATGCACCCGGAAAGAAGGACAGTAGTTTTTCTATTCCCGACGGTGTTACTGCTATTGGCAACAGTGCATTCAGGGGGTGCGAAAGCCTTACGAGCATAATTATTCCGAACAGCGTAACATCTATTGACGAAGAAGCATTTTCGAGGTGTGACTCGCTTACCATCTACTGCGAGGCCGAGGAGAAGCCCGCGGGCTGGTCGGACGATTGGAACTGCAACCGCCCCGTAGTTTGGGGATATAAGGGAGAATAAAGCAGCTGCGGCGAGTTGTACTGCCAAGGCTTCCCGTGGGGAACGCCCGAATAATCATCTGAAAGGGAGAAAAATATGAAATATCTTATTGCAACCGACCTTGAGGGCATACACGGCGTGTTTGGCGATGCCTACAAGACCCTGACCGACAGCTCCGACTACGGGCGTGCCGTCGAGGGGGCCGTCCTTGAAATAAACCGGGCGGTGAGCGCTCTCTTTGACGAGGGAGCGGAGCTCGTTGCCGTATGGGACAACCACGGAGCAGGCAAGAATATTGATTTCTCTAAAATCGACCCGCGAGCCGTAAGGATCGACACGGCGGGGGATGTCTACCGCTTCGACTTTGCGAAGTGCTTCGGCTTTGACCGCATCATCTTCCTCGGCTATCACGCAAGAGAGGGCACGCCGAAGGGTATTCTCGCTCACTCTTACAGCTCGGTGGGGATACAGTATATAAAGCTTGACGGAGTGGCCGTCGGCGAGCTGGGCGTGGACTCGCTCATTTGTGCCGACTACGGCATAGCTCCGGCCTTTATCGCCTCGGATGACGTGTGCGTCGGGGAGATGAAGGGTATCGCTCCGGGAATACACACCGTGATAACGAAGATTGCGGAGGGCAGAGACAGCGGTACCCCACGCCCGGAGGAGCAGGTGCTCACGGAAATATACGAGGGCGTACGTGCGGCGGCGAGGGACGGAAGCCTTGCTCCCATCTCAAAAATGAGAGCGCCCATACCCCTTGAGATACGCTACACAAGGGCCGAGCGGGCGGCAGAGAAATTCGCCCTCGCAGAGAAGCTCGGAATACCCGTAAGATACGGAGATGACACTCATATACTTCACTTTGAGATAAACGAGGCAAACAGGATACCAAAGCTTATTTAGTAAACTTTTATTTGCAAATCAATACATTTCGGCGCAGATACCGATGCGCAAAGGAGAGAAGAAAATGAAAAAAATCGCACTTATAGGCGACTCTATCAGAATGGGCTATGACAAATACGTTAAAGAGGCTCTGGCCGACGTGGCAGAGGTCTACTACCCCTCGGAGAACTGCCGCTTTGCGGAATACGTGCTCCGCTACGCTCACGAATGGAAAAATGACGGAAAGTGGGGCGACGACGTTGACCTCGTCCATTGGAACGCGGGACTTTGGGACTGCCTTGAGCTATTCGGCGACGCGCCCATGACCTCGCTTGCCTACTACGAGGAAGCAATCGGCAGGATAGATAAGCGCCTGCGTATGCTCTTCCCCAAGGCTAAATTCATTTTTGCCACCTCGACACCCGTCCTGGAGGAGAGAATGCGCGCGGATTTCAAGCGCCACAACAGCATCATAAGAGAATATAACGAAACCGCCCTTCGCGCCCTTGCAGGCACCGATACGGTGATAAACGACCTTTACAGCGTTGCGGCGGCTCTGCCCGACAGCGCGCATTCCGACGGTGTCCATTATTACACCGACGAGGGTACTGCGGCCATTGGCGGCAAGGTGCTGGCCCATATCTGCCGCGCCCTTGACATCAGCGCCTCGGAGGTAAAGCTCGAGGATTTCGAGCCCGAAAAATACACCGCCGACAACATCGGCTACTGATGAAAGGAGCTTTTATGATCTACACACCACTCACGAAAAAAGCACTCAGCATCTGCTTTGAGGCTCACAAGGAACAGCGCGACAAGAGCGGCGCGCCCTACATCTTTCACCCATTCCATCTTGCGGAGCAGATGACCGACGAATACACCACCTGCGTAGCTCTGATGCACGACGCGGTAGAGGACACCGACATCACCCTCGAGCAGCTGGCGGCGGAGGGATTCCCTTCCGAGGTTGTCGAGGCTCTCGGCCTTATGACCCACGACGACGGCACCCCTTATATGGAATACGTGGCGCGTCTGAAGGACAACCCGATTGCCAGAGCCGTAAAGCTTGCAGACCTCGCCCACAACAGCGATATGAGCCGACTTGACAGCATAGACGACTATGCTGTTGCCCGTGCGGAAAAGTACGGTACGGCCATAGCATTTCTGAAAAATTAACGGAGTACACAAAAATGATTAAAGCAATATTTTTTGACCTTGACGGTACCCTCCTGCCCTTTGACGAGGAGGAATTCACAAAGTTATATTTTGCCCTTATGTGCAAGCGTATGGCCCCCTTCGGCTACGAGCCCGAAAAATTGGCGAAAACCATATGGGACGGCACGCGGCTGATGTATAAAAACGACGGCTCAAGATCCAATTTCGAGGTATTCTGGGATCACTTCTTCTCGGTTTGGGGCGATGCGGCGCGGGACGAGGTAAAGAACTTCGACGAGTTCTACACAAACGAGTTTATGCAGACCCGCTCCATCTGCGGTGAAAATCCCGAGGCGCGCAGGATAGTTGATTTCTGCCGCGAGCACGTGCAGTACACCGTCCTTTCCACAAACCCCATCTTCCCTCTCGTGGGCACGCACTCCCGTATGAGCTTCGTGGGGCTCAGACCCGAGGACTTCGACTTCGTTACCGCCTACGAGAACTCCTGCTACGCAAAGCCCAACCCCGAGTACTTTAAGAGCCTGCTTAAAAAATTTGACCTCAGACCCGAGGAGGTCATTCTCTTTGGAAACAACACTCTTGAGGACGGCGAATGCGCTCTCGGCGCAGGGATAAAATGCTACCTCGTGGGTGACAATATAATCCATAGCCCGAAGGCCACCCACGCCTTTCCCGAGATTGCGATCGCGGATATTATCCCAACCATCAAGCGGGAGCTTGGTATCGGTTGATTTTTCCTGCGAATTTAATAAAGTTTTCACGCATTGGAAATATTTTTATGATATAATGATACACGAATACCGTTAATTTGACAAAAGGAGTCAAGAAATGAAAGAAAAACTGAAGCTGATCGTAATACTCGGCGTGGAGTTCGCCGCGATAGCTATTATGCTGGTGCTCATATTTATGGCGGGCAAGCAGCAATTCACGGTCACCTTTGACCTCAACGGAGGAACGCTCATCAGTGGAAGCGTGGAGCAGTCGGTTTCCCAGGGCGGAAACGCAACGCCTCCCTCGGTGGTCAAGGAGGGACACTACCTGCTCGGCTGGAGCGGCAACTACCGCTCGGTGACCCACGACGCTACCGTAACGGCCATCTGGGAGTACGAAACCACCCCCGGCATCGAATATCAGACGCATAAAACCTACAGCACCATTTCGGGCTGCTTCAAGAATCTCACCGGCGACGTATACATAGGCGCATATCACGACGACCTGATGGTCCTTGGAATCGGCGATGGGGCCTTCAAGGACTGCAAGCGAATCGAGAACGTCTTTATGCTGGACGGTATTCTGACTATCGGTAGCAGCGCCTTTGAGGCCTGCCATTCCCTTGACAACATCGTCCTGCCCTCTACAACGCTGACCATTGGTGACCGCGCCTTTGCTAACTGCGAGAGCCTGTCCTCCATCGTTCTGCCCGAGGATCTTGAGGAGATCGGCGCTCAGGCCTTCGCCGGCTGTGAGCAGCTTGAGGAGATAAATCGGCCCGGGGGCCTTCAGATCATCGGCGCGGGTGCCTTTGAGAACTGCACCGGCCTTGTCAGCGTGACTCTGCCCGAGGGACTTACCAGGCTTGGCGACGGTGCGTTCGTTGGCTGTACCGAGCTTACCGAGGTTTATATCCCTGCCGGCATCGAATACATCGGCGCGAGCGCCTTTGAGGGCTGTGAGAAGCTTGAAAAGGTTGTTTTCCTCGGCGAGGAGTCCGATGAGGATGCGGACGGCACCGTTCCCAAAGCAAGCTCCCCTGCCGAGCCCGTAGGTGAACCCGAGGTGGAGCCCACTCTCCTCGTTATCGGCAGTCGCGCCTTCGCTGACTGCGCGGCTCTTACCGAGATCACTCTGCCGGAGTCGCTCACCGACCTTGGGGCTGAGGCCTTTGCAGGCTGCAGCCTTCTTGAAGCCGTGACTCTGCCCGAGGGGCTTATTTCCATCGGCGACGGAGCCTTCCGTGACTGCGAGGCTCTGCCCGAGATCACCTTGCCGGAGTCGCTTACCGACCTTGGTACCGAGGTATTCAACACCGAGGTCACCGTAAAGCTCCCCTTCACCGAGGCAGAGCTGCCCGAGGGCTTCACCGACGGCTGGTACGGTGAGGAGGTAACCGTTATTTACGTCATTGAGGACGCAGACGGTGCTCTTGCCCCCGACGGCGAGGGCGAAAATGACGCCGCGGAGTGAGGTAGTCCGGTATGAATATGCAATTGATGCTGGGAATCTCGATTTCCTGCTACTTCATCAGTCTGCTGCTCATATGCCTGTACCGTGACAGAATAAACACGAAATTCTTCAACGGGGTTTTCATTTTTCTCGACCTGGTCTTCTATCTGTGCTGGAATATTGCCACGGCGCAGAGGGGCGGCCTCGAGGACGGATTTATGACCCTTGAAAACATAAGCCCCTATATTTTCACGGTCATCGGTCTTACGGTATTTATGAGCGACAAGGTAAAGAGCTACGCCCATTCCGCCATAGCCTTTCTGTGCTTTGGAATGTTCGCCGCTCTGCTCATCAGCCCCGAGTATCACGTGCTCTCAAGCCTCAAAGCGGAGGCCGACTTCTGGTATGCCTCGGAGGCGGTGTGCCATATGCTGTGCTCACTGTTCGGAATGTATCTGATGATAACCAAGCAGGTAAAGACGGACTTTTCCCATTGGATGAAATCCATCGTGTTTATGTGGGGCTCGGTCACCTTCGGCGTGATACTGAACCTATTTCTTGACACGACCTGCTTTAATATGCACCCCGAGCACTACAGGATCTATATGCTTGACATCTTCCGCAGCTTTGAGGCAACGGCGCTGGCCTATTATCTCGGAATCCTTCTTGTGCTTACCATCGGAATGCAGATAGGCCACCTGCTGAACAAGCTGCTGGACAAGCTCCACGGCACGGACGGACAGCCCGCTCAGCGAAAGCCGGTCACCCCGCCCCTGCCGAAGCAGTCCGCTGTCAGAAAAGAGATGAGGCGCGCTGTGAGAAGGGCGAAAAAGGAGGCGTCAAGGCCGCAGAGCAGCCCGAGCTTCCCGCCCGATACTACCCGATGACGCTTTTACATAAAACTGCAAAGGAGCCCTTTAATGGTTGACTCTATTCTTGAATTTTTCTCGGCACTTCCCGCAGAGCTTTACGTCTTTGTAATATCCATGCTACCTATCGTAGAGCTCAGAGGCGCCGTGCCAATCGGCGCGATTCTGGAGCTTCCCTTCTACGTAAATCTGCCTCTGGCGTTAGTGGGCAATCTCCTGCCCGTACCCTTCATTTTGCTATTTATATCCAAATTCCTGGATTTCCTTTCCCGATTCAAGCGCTTTCGCCCTATGGTGAGCTGGCTCAGAGGAAAGGCAAATAAGCATAGCAAAAGGGTGCTCGGCGAGGAAGCAGACTCAGGCGAGGATAAGCTTCCCGAGGTGCGTCCCATGAGCCGCAGTATATTCACCGCCCTGATGCTCTTCGTCGCACTTCCCTTGCCGGGGACGGGAGCCTGGACCGGGGCGCTTGTGGCTTCGCTGTTCTCCCTGCCGAAGCGCAGCTCCTTCCTTGCCATAGCGCTCGGAGTTCTTATTTGCGGAATTATTATGTGCCTTGCCTCCTACGGAGTTCTCGGTTTCCTTTCCTTCCTTTTGTAATAAAAAATAGGCGAATATGCTAACAATTGTTGACATATCGCCTTTTTTATTTCGTTTTTCGCTGACGATGGCAGACTATTTAAGCTTCGATTTATCCACCGCCGAAAGAGGCAGGACAAAGCCCTCGGGATCAGAGGAGGACACGTCGCAGGCCACGATCCTGTTTCTGTACACGAACAGATTCACAAGCACCTCTCCGTCGTAATCGTAGTTGGTTACGGTGTATGTATATCTGGTGACGCGCTTGCCCGCGTATTTTGAGAGATCGAGCCCCTGCCTTTTCTGGAGCTCATTATAGCCGACGATCACGCGGTCGAAGCTCTCGGGCATAGTGAAGGCGCAAAGCTCCTCGCTCTCACCGTCCACCCGTATTCCAAAGCCCTCTATAAACTCCAGCCTATCCTCTGCGGTCTTTATACCGTCAAAATCCAGTTCGGCGGCTCCCGACGTCATGACCGAGTCCCCCGTCCCAAGGGTAACCGCCCCGATGACGAGGGCCAGAGTCAATATAATGAATGCGAAAAATTTCAGAGTTGATGCGCGTATTGAATATATAAACATAAATTTCTCCGTTCCGCCCGCAGGCTGATATCCTGTATTCAAGGATATTCCCGCTCACGGAAAAATATTCTCACCGTAGAAATTTTTACAAAGAGAAAATGCAGACCCGGCAAAAAGCCGAGCCTGCATCTCTCACTTGCTTACAGCTCGAAGTGCGGACAACTATCAGCCGTTGCAGCAGCAACAGAGAACGATCACGATTGCAAGAATGATGATCCAGGTGCAGTTGTCGTCGAAGATGTGGCATAAGCAGTTGTTGTTCATATGTTCCCTCCGGAATGTCATTTCGAGCGAAGTTCATCGCTCGTTATTATGATATGCGAAGGGGATTTTTAGGTTACTGTGCTTTTTCGTTATCGAAGGCAAAAACCGCGTTTCCGTCCTTTAGCACGAGTCGGGCCGAAAAGCGCTTCCCGTTCTTTGATATAAAGCCGTCGATAAGATGGGTGGTGCCGTCGGTTAGCAGGGCGCGCACCTCGGATATGGGAATATCTCTGCGGCAGATGTTCAGACCCACGCGGAATTTACAGCCCGCATCAAAGCCTGAGCAGCCGTAGTTGAAGCGGCCGCGCAGAATATCCTTACCGCAGACGGGGCAGGCTCCGACGACCTCGCCGTACTTACCCGTATCCACGCCGAAGACCACGGGGGCCGAGCTTACCGCACCCTTGGAGAACACCTCGGCGATCTCCTGCTGAGCAAGGGCAACGCTGTCACCCACGGTCATCTCTCCGCGGTAGACCTTTTTCAGCGCACGGCCAAGCTCGCTGGTCTTATATTTATCCATACTTATAGAAAGCCTGTCAAGAGATTCTATAAAATACTCGCCGCCGGGGAGTATGGTGTAAACGTCCTTTTTAAGCTCAATATACCCGCTCTTTTTGGCGTTATCTATAATGCCCGAGCGCGTGGCCTCGGTGCCCAGCTCCAGACCCTCGAAGATGGCGCGGTAATCCTCCGCGTCGTCAACCTCGCCGCTCTCCTCCAGCTCCTTGGCTCTGGCCTTATCGTCCTTGAAGGGATTCTTGAGGTAGTTGTTGAGGGTGGTGATGGTATAGTGCCTCGGCGGGGTGGTCTGCTTTTCCGCAGGGGCAAAATTAATTTTTACCTCATCGCCCACGGCCAGCCTCGGCAGAAGCTTATCCTTTTTCGTATAATCGTCGTACTTCGTCCAGCCGCGTTCGAGAATGACGGTGCCCTTAAGAGAGAACTCCTCAAGCTCGCCGACCTTTATTTTGATCTCGCTCTTCTCCGCGATACACTCCTCTGCGCAGAACACGGCAACGAAGCGGCGGAACACCGTGGAATAGACCTTGGATTCGTCGGGTGTCAGCTTATCCTTCGGGGGGATCTTATAGGTGGGTGTCAGGGCGGAGTGCGCCTCTATCTTCGAGTCGTCAAAGATATGCTTTGAGTCGCGAAATCTGACGGGATAGCCGAGCTTTGCAACGTTCGAGATTATCGAGCGCATCTTATCCTTCTCGGCGGTGGCAAGATACTCGGAGTTAGTACGCGGATAGGTGAGATATCCGTCCTCGTAGAGCTTCTGAATTATCTTCAGGCTGTCGGTCATCGACATCTTGTATTTCTCGCCCAGCACGTTCTGCAGGGTGGTCAGAGAATAGAGCTTTCCGGGGAAGATGTTCTCCTTTTTGCTCTCCACACCGACGACAACGGCGCCGGTAGCGTTATAGAGCGACGCCAGCTCCTCGGCATCGGGAAGCTTATCGTTTGCAAACTTATGTTTACTTGTCAGCTCGATTTTCTCGCCGCGGGTCTCCTCGTTGCTATGGATAACGTAATACTTTTCTGGCTTGAAATTGCGTATCTCCATATCCCTGTCGTAGATGGCTCTGACGATGGGGGCGATGACTCTGCCGACGCGCAGAAG
This sequence comes from uncultured Ruminococcus sp., assembly GCA_964483225.1. Lineage (GTDB taxonomy): Bacteria > Bacillota > Clostridia > Oscillospirales > CAG-272 > UBA1740. The sequence goes on from CAZABU010000005.1 coordinate 8,409, forward strand.
CTTGCCGGTCTTTATAGTAGCGTACCTTGTGAGGTTCACGCCGTAGAGCCAGTCGATATAGGTGCGGGCGTAGCCCTCTGCGGCAAGGGTGTCGTAATCCGCCTCGCTCTTCATCTCGGAGAGCGCCTTCGCCACGGTTTCGGGAGTCTGGTCGGGGAGCCAGAGCCGCATTTGCCGCTTCTCGCTCTTCAGGGCGTTCTGCACGCAGAGGCGCACGATGATCTCGCCCTCGCGGTCGGCGTCCCCCGCGTTGACAACGGTATCCACGTCGGGGCGGTTGCAAAGGCTCTGTATAATTCCGAACTGCTTTTTCACTCCGCCGTCCACCCTCTTGCGGTCGGCGGTCTTGCGCAGCTCGAACTTGAACTGTGAGGGGAAGCAGGGCAGATGCTCCAGCGTCCATCTGCCGTCGGTGCCGGTATAGGCCTCGATATCGGCAAGGGAGAACAAATGACCGAAGGCCCAGCTTACTATATAATTGCTTCCGATATAGTAGCCGTCCTTTTTATCCATTTTTTCGCCAACGCCCGCAATTATATTTCTTGCAAGGCTGGGCTTTTCCGCTATTATCAGGATCATCGGCTCTCTCCTTCCTCAAAAAAATCGTCGCTATATATTCTATCACATCTTTTCAAAAAATTCCACCCATTTTGGAAATTTTTGCAAAAATTCTCGCCGACGCCCAATTTCCCTGCGCATAATTGCCGCAAATTTACAAAATCCCCTTTGATTTTCAGAAAATATATGGTATACTTATTATATAAGACAGAACTGACGGAGGACGGAATATGGATATTAAGGAAATTCTCGGCCGTTGCGACCACACCCTGCTGGCACAGGGCGCCACCTGGGAGGATATACGGGCGGTGATCGACGACGGGATCAGCTTCGGCACGGCATCGGTGTGCATTCCTCCCTGCTACGTAAAGCGGGCGGCGGAATACGCCGGCGGCAGGGTGCCCATCTGCACGGTGATCGGCTTCCCCAACGGCTACTCCACGGCGAGCATTAAGGCGGCCGAGTGCCGCGAGGCGGTTATCGACGGGGCAGACGAGATAGATATGGTCATAAATATCGGTATGCTGAAGTCGGGTGACAGAGCAGGCCTGCTCTCCGAGATAAACGCCGTAAAGGCGGCGGCAGGGGAAAAGGTGCTGAAGGTCATTATCGAAACCTGCCTGCTCAGCGAGGAAGAAAAGATCATGATGTGCGAGATAGTGTCGGCCTCTGACGCCGACTTTATAAAGACCTCCACCGGCTTTTCCACGGCGGGCGCAACCAAGGAGGATATCGCCCTCTTTGCAAGGTATATCAAAAACGGCAAGCGCATCAAGGCGGCGGGCGGTATCGCCAGCCTCGCAGACGCCGAGGACTTTATCGCACTCGGCGCGGACAGGCTCGGTACCAGCAGGATCGTGAAGCTGGCGAAGGCCGAGAGCAATATTTCGGGATATTAAGGAGAGAAAAAATGGACGCATCAAAGCATTACACCCCTCACATAAAGGCGACTCCTGAGGATTTTGCAAGAACTGTGCTTATGCCCGGCGACCCTCTGCGGGCAAAATTCATCGCGGAGACCTTTCTCGAGTCGGCACGGCTTGTAAACAACGTCAGGGGCATTCAGGGCTACACAGGCAGCTACAAGGGTACGCCCGTGTCGGTTATGGCCAGCGGAATGGGTATGCCCTCCATCGGCATCTACTCCTACGAGCTTTACAATTTCTTCGGCGTTGAGAATATAATAAGGATAGGCTCCGCGGGCGGCATCAGCGACAGAATACGTCTGCGCGATATTATCATAGGAATGGGCGCCTGCACAACGAGCAGCTATGCCGTTCAGTACGGTCTGCAGGGCAGCTTTGCGCCCATCGCCGACTACGGACTTATGAAGATCGCCATTGAGGAGGCCGAGCGTATCGGCACGAATTTTGCCGTCGGTAACCTGCTCTCCAGCGACATCTTCTATAACGACGACCCCTCGGCGTCCGAGTGCTGGAAGAAGATGGGCGTGCTCGGTGTGGAGATGGAGGCCGCCGCCCTTTATATGAATGCGGCGAGAGCCGGCAGACGTGCCCTTGCCATCTGCACGGTATCCGACCATCTCTTCACAGGGGAGGCGCTGGATTCCGACGCGCGTCAGAGCTCCTTCACCGATATGATGAAGATCGCGCTGAACACCGCCGTAAGAATATCCGATTGACAACTAAAGCTTACGAAACGAGGCATTTTATGATAAAAAGAGTATTTCTCATAGTTCTTGATTCCTTAGGAATAGGATTCTCTCCCGACGCCGGAGCCTTTGGTGATATAAATGCGAACACCCTGCGCAGGATATCCGCCTCTGCGGCCTTTTCAGCGGAGAATATGTGCGATATGGGACTCGGTCACATTGACGGCGTAAGCTACGTAAGGCGTGCTGACGCCCCCACCGCCGCCCACGGTCGTATGCGCGAGGTGAGTCGGGGTAAGGACACCACGATCGGTCATTTCGAGATTGCGGGAATCATATCAAAAGATCCCCTTCCCACCTATCCCGAGGGCTTCCCTCAAAGGATAATCGACGAGTTCTCCGAGCGAGTCGGACGGGGCGTGCTCTGCAACAAGCCCTACTCCGGCACCGACGTTATCCGCGACTTTGGCGACGAGCACGTAAGGACGGGCAAGCTCATCGTTTACACCTCTGCTGACAGCGTATTTCAGATCGCCGCCCACGAGGACGTGGTACCGCCGGAGAAGCTTTACGAATACTGCCGTATCGCTCGCAAGATCCTTCGTGACAAGGACGGCGTGGGCAGAGTTATTGCCCGCCCCTTCATCGGTGAGAGCGGCAGCTATAAGCGCACCGCAAACAGACGCGATTTTTCCATCAAGCCCCCGAAGGCCAGCGTGCTTGACTCGCTGAAGAAGGCAGGGCTCGACGTCATTGCCGTTGGCAAGATCACCGACATATTTGCCGGCGAGGGCATCACCGAATCAATTTTCACTCATTCAAATACCGAGGGTATGGAGATCTGCGAGAGCCTGCTTGACAGAGATTTTCACGGCCTGTGCTTTGTGAATCTCGTGGACTTTGACAGTCGCTTCGGCCACAGGCAGGACGTGGACGGTTACGCCGCGGCTCTTACGGAATTTGACGGCTGGCTCGGCGGCTTTACCGAAAAAATGTCCGAGAATGACGTGCTGATGATAACTGCCGACCACGGCTGTGACCCAGGTGACGCCAGCACCGACCACACCCGAGAGTACGTGCCTCTGCTGATATACGGCAGTAAAATCCGACCAGTGAATCTCGGCACCCGAATGGGATTTACCGAGGTGGGAATCACGGCGGCCGATCTGCTTGGTGTTACTCACGAGGCGGAGATCGGCGAGTCACTGAAGAAACGAATACTTATCTGAGAGGAACAACCTATGACCGACACCGAAAAAAGGGCGCTCCTTATGCAGGCGGAAAAAGCGAGATCCGCCTCCCACTGTCCCTATTCAGGCATCTCTGTGGGTGCTGCGCTGCTGACCGAGGCGGGCAAGCTCTACACCGGCGCGAATATTGAGAACGCCGCCTTCTCCCCCTCTGTGTGCGCAGAGCGGGTGGCTCTGTTCAAGGCATTTTCCGAGGGCGAGCGTAAATTCAGGGCTATTGCGGTATGTGGCGGCCCCGCAGGCAAAAGGGGCAGACCCGAGTTCTCCCCCTGCGGCGTCTGCAGACAGGTGATGGCCGAGCTTTGCCACGGGGATCTTGAGATACTGCTCGAATCCGAGGACGGCAAGCCTCTGTCATACCGCCTCGAGGCTCTGCTGCCCCACGGCTTTGACAAAAATCTTCTTTGAGAGGTGACCTATATGGATATGTACGACCTTATCACGAAAAAGAAGCAGGGGCGCGAGCTCACACGCGAGGAGATCTACGCCTTCACCCACGAATATACTGCGGGAAATATTCCCGATTACCAGGCCTCGGCTCTGCTTATGGCCATATGCCTCAAGGGCATGACTGCCCGCGAGACCACCGACCTGACTCTGGCAATTGCCGGATCGGGGGCGGAGATCGACCTCTCGGAGTTCGGTACCCTCTCGGTGGACAAGCATTCCACCGGCGGCGTCGGTGACAAGACCACTCTTATCGTCGCTCCCATCGCCGCGGCCCTCGGCTGTAAGGTGGCAAAAATGAGCGGCAGAGGACTCGGCCACACCGGCGGCACCGTGGACAAGCTGGAGTCCTTCCCCGGCTATCGCACCGAGCTTTCCGCTGAGGAATTCTTCGAGCAGGTGCGGCGCATCGGTATTGCCGTCGTCGGTCAGAGCGGCGGTCTTGCTCCCGCGGACAAAAAGCTCTACGCCCTGCGCGACGTAACTGCCACGGTGGACAGTATTCCCCTTATCACCTCGTCGATAATGGGAAAGAAGCTGGCCTCCGGCTCCCATTCCATAGTCCTGGACGTAAAATGCGGCTCCGGCTCCTTTATGAAAACGGCAGAGGACGCGACCCTGCTGGCAAAAAGCATGACCGAGATCGGCAAAATGGCAGGCAGACGGGTCGTGGCGGTAATAACGAATATGGATATTCCCCTCGGTCACGCGATAGGTAACTCCCTTGAGGTCATCGAGGCCATTGAGGTTCTGTCCGGCGGCGGCCCCGCAGATCTGCGCGAGGTATGCGTTGCCCTCGCCTCCGAGATGGTTTCCCTCTCCCTCGGCCACTCGGCCGAAAAGGCTCGCGAGCTGGTGGAGTCCGCCATTGAAAGCGGCGCGGCAAAGAAAACGCTTTGCCGGTGGATAGCGGCGCAGGGCGGTGATCCCCGCTACGTGGAGGATACCTCGCTTTTCAAGAAGGCGGAGCACAGCCGCTCGGCAAAGACGGAGGTGGGCGGTTATATTTCCCATATAAATGCCGAGATGATTGGGCACGCATCGGTGATTTTAGGTGCGGGACGTATAAAAAAAGGCGACGAAATCGACCATTCGGCCGGAATCCTGCTTCAAAAAAAGACCGGCGACAAGGTAAGCCCCGGCGACGTCCTCGCTACCCTGCTGACCTGCGATGAGCAGAGGCTCGACGAGGCCGAGCGGATTATTTTGCAGGCCTACGAGCTCTCGGACACACCGCCAGAGGCGGCGCCCACCGTCTACGGAATTATCCGTTGAAGTCTACCATTTTATTATAATCGCGGAGCAGCCGAGAGGTCTGCTCCGTATTTTTATCCCCCAAGGATTTTAGCGTTACTTCCGTCAACGAACTATACCTACCCGAAGAGCGCCCCTCAAAAAGGGGTGTTTTTTTGTGCAATATGGACAGTTTTTCTGTCACTCGACAGGTGATTTTTGGAATGCAACTATACTTACACAGACGGATTTTTCGTATATAATGGTGATGACAGAGGCGAGGAGCGCGCCCTCTCCTGCTGTCTGCTACCGAAATTTACCCGGAAGGAGAGGAGAAGGAATGAACGAAAGCAAAACCGCCGAATACAGCGACGGACTACCCGGAAGAATGTACGCGTTTTTTAATAAGTATGCAGACGTCGGAGCACCGAGCTTTGACAAATTTGCAAGAAGCATAGGGCTTACCCTTGAGGACGTACAGAGCTTCCGTCGCCACGCGGAATTTGACAGGGCGTACAGAGAGTGCAGCGAAATCCGAAGAGATTATCTTACAGACAATGCGCTATGCCGACGCTTTGACCCCTCTTTTGTCAAATACCTGCTGGATAGGGAGGGCTTTGCCGAGGATGAAGGCTCCGACTCCGAGCTGACGGTAAAGCTGGAGGTAGTATAATGGAGCTTCGTCTGTCGGTTACGGAAAAGCAACGGCGCTTTATGAGCGCCACGGAGGCAGAGGTCCTTTTCGGGGGAGCGGCAGGCGGAGGAAAATCCTACGGACAGATGGCGGACGCGCTACTGTTCGCTCTGCTCTACCCCGGCTCAAAGCAGCTGGTGCTCAGGCGCAGCTTCCCCGAGCTTGAAAAATCCCTGATACGCACCTCGCTGTCCCTGTTCCCAAGAAGCATATACAGCTTTAACGCAACCTCCCACACAGGCAGGTTCAGGAACGGCTCTGTCATCGACTTTGGATATCTTGCCACGGAAAACGACGTATATCAGTATCAATCCGCTGAGTACGATGTGATACGCTTCGACGAGCTGACCCATTTCACAGAGGGGCAGTACGTTTACCTGCTGTCAAGAATAAGGGGCGCAAACGGCTATCCAAAGCAGGTAAAGTCCACCACAAATCCCGGCGGCATAGGTCATAGTTGGGTAAAGCGGCGGTTCATCGACGCGGCGCCGCCCGGCGAGCCCTTCACCTGCGAGAGCGGGCTATCCGCCGTATTTATTCCCTCACTCCTCTCGGACAACGGCTTTCTCTGCCGCGGCGACCCCGGCTATAAGCAACGCCTGCTCGCCCTGCCCGAGAGAGAAAGGAAGGCTTTGCTCTACGGTGATTGGAGCATTTTCGAGGGGCAGTATTTCTCGGAATTTTGCGAAAGGCTCCACACGGTACAGCCCTTCGAGCTCCCCTGTGGCTGGCGGCGCTACCGAAGCATCGACTACGGCCTCGACAGACTTGCCTGCCTGTGGATCGCCGTGGCGCCTGACGGCAAGTGCTACGTCTACCGCGAGCTCTGCGAATCCGGTCTGCCCATCGGGGTGGCGGCGAAAAGGATCTTGGAGCTGACTCCGCGGAGCGAGGATATATACGCCACCCTGGCGCCGCCCGACCTATGGAGCCGAAGCCAGGAAACCGGAAAGACGAAGGCCTCCATCTTTTCGGAGCACGGCGTGAACTTCACAAAAACCTCAAACGACAGAGAGTGCGGCTGGCTTGCCATAAAGGAGCTGCTACACCCCGGGGAGGGCGGCCCGAGGCTCCGGATCTTCAACACCTGCAGGGAGCTGATCCGCTGTCTTCCCGCCCTGGCCATAGACAAGCTGCGCCCTACCGACTGTGCAAACGAGCCCCACGAGCTCACCCACGCCCCCGACGCCCTGCGCGGCTTTGCCATATTCCACTCAAGGCCCGCCGCGCCGAAGCCTAATATCCTTTGCAAATGGAGCGCGGATATGTGGGAGGACTACAACTCGGCGGACGAGGCCGGAAAAATCTATTTAAGAACGAAATACGGAGAACCAAATTGAAAGAAAACGATAAAAGCAAACGAACTCTCGAGTATTGGCGTCAGGTCTACGAGTCCGCGGTCTTAGCCCAGGCAGAGCTGATTTGTGCTATGGAGCGCAATATGCGTCAGTACGAGGGCACCGACGAGATCGACGGCTCCGAGGAGCGGGCGACGACGGTCCGTAACATAACCTATGAAATAATAGAAAGCGAGGTCGACCCGGACATTCCTCTGCCCAAGGCAGACGCCACCTTCTACACCGACAGGCGCGACCGCAACGCAAGATCCATCGAGCGACTCTGCTCCGCGGTCCGCGATGCCCTGCCCTTTGAGGCGATGAACGATGCGGACGAGCGCTACACCTATATATACGGCGGAAGCGTCTGGTACGTTGAGTGGGAGGGTCGAGAAAGGGGCTGTGCTGCCGCCGACGGCATCAGGGTGCTCTGCCTCTCTCCCCTGGACTTCATACCCCAGCCCGGCATATACGAGGTGGAGGATATGGACTACTGCTTCCTTCGCTTTACCACCACAAAGAGCGAGCTTGGGCGCAGATACGGCGTCACCGACGAGGAGCTTACGCTTACGGAATGTGAGTATTCCTACGAGGGCGGCACCGGCGAGGACGACACCGTTCTGCTCATCGTATGCTTCTACAAGCAAAACGGAAGAGTGGGAAGGCTGATCTTCTCTGGTGACCTGCTCATTTCCGACGTGCCGAGCTATTACTCAAGAAAGCTCCGCATCTGCGAGCACTGCGGCGAGGATATATCTATATGTAACTGCGAGCACCCAAAAAGAAGCACGGTGGATCTGCTCTATGAGAGCGTACAGCTGCCCGAGGGCGAGATACGTATACCGTATTACACCCCTAAGGACTTCCCCATAGTTATCAGGCGTAACACAGCCTCGGTGCCGTCGCTCTACGGGCTCTCGGACTGCGAAAGGATAAGACCCCAGCAGCAGGCCATCAACAAGGTGGAGTCACGTATTCTGCAAAAGCTCCTGCGTGCGGGAATAACCCCCGTGATGCCCGAGGACGCGGCGATCTCTATGACAAACTCGGTGTTCGGGCAGGTAATCAAGCTTCGTCCCGGCGAGAGCGCCGACAGCTACGGCACGATAGACACCACCCCAGACGTATCCCAGGATATTGCCGAGGCGGACCGTCTTTATGACCAGGCTAAGCGCGTGCTGGGAATATCCGATGCGCTCCAGGGCACCGACGATCCCGTTGCGGAATCCGGTTACGCAAGACAGCTGAAGATCTCACGGGCTCAGGGGCGTCTTGAAACAAAGAAGCGAATGAAGTATCACGCCTACTCCGAGCTCTACCGACTCATCTTCCGCCACTACCTCGCATTTGCCGACGAGAGCCGTGACCTCACTTATAAGGACGAGCTGGGCCGAGTATGCAGCTGCTGCTTCAACCGACTCGATTTTATTGAGCCCCACGGCGAGGGTGGCCACGCTTACGACGACAGGTACCTGTTCTCGGTAGACCTCAACAGCGGTAACGAATACGGCAGAGAGGCGCTTTGGGAGAGGAATCTTACAAACCTGCAGAGCGGTACTCTCGGTGACAAGGACAGCCCCTCGACCCTGCTCAGATATTGGCAGAGCCAGGAGCGTGCCCATTACCCCTACGCCGGGGAGAACGTGGAATACTTCAAGTCCCTCGTGGAAAAGGAAAGCGCGGGCGCTAAGAAAAAGGAGAAGATGCAAATATGAACGAAAGCATAAGTATGACAGAGGAGCATATCCCCGCCGAGGCAGAGCTCCCCACCGGACAGAGCGATGGCACTATGGCAGAGCCGTCCGATGTGACCGATATTGCAGAGGAGCTTTTTGAGGACGAGGGCGGCGCCGACCTCCCGACCGATGAGGAGGACGACCTTCCCGATTACGGCAAGGAGCTTATGGGGCTGCGCCGGGAATTTCCCGACCTTATCTCCCCCGAGGACGGCGAGCGGTATTCCACGCTGCGCGCCATGGGACTTACCCCAAGGGAGGCCTATCTCGCTACCTCTGCGCCAAGAGCACGCAGCGACAGCCGAGCCCATCTCGGCGGCGGCACACCCAAGCGGGCCCACAGCCCGTACAGCGGAATGACGCGTCAGGCGCTGGAAAGCGCGAGATCCCTCTTTGAGGGCCTTGGCGACGCGGAGATCCAAAGGCTTTACAGACGAGTAACAAAATAAAGAAAGGAAAAACAAATGATAATTTATTCTAAATCCTCGGGACTCAATCCCGCTGCCATCGGCAGACTTGAGACCCCCATCAAAATGATAATTGAGCACGAGAGCGATCTGCTCACCAAGAAGGGCGGCATCTGCAGCTCTCTGTTCAATATCGAAAAGAGCAACCGCTTCGGCGAGACCATCGTCGGCGGCAACGAGTTCAGCGTATTCAAGGCCACTGCGGAGGGCGCCGCGGCAGAGACCGACACCCTTGCGGAAACCTACAGCAAGTTCATCGAGCACATTCAGTTTATGAAGGAGTTCGTGATCAGCGCAGAAATGATGGAGGATGCGAGCTACGGAGTCGCGGCCGATGCAAGACGCAGAGCCGAGACCTTTACCCGCGCCTACTACAAGACTATGCACAAGATCTGCGAGACCGCGCTTACGAATGCAGAAGCAGGCACCGCGACCTTCGGCGGTGCAACCCTCGACCTCACCGCGCCCGACAGCCTTCCCCTCTTCCATAGCGCCCACAAGTGGGGCTCCGAGGCAACCGGCACCGGCACTCAGTCCAACTTCTTCTACGGTGACATCTTCTCCACCGGTACAGGCTCCGCGAGAAAGGCGTCCACCGAGGTATTTGAGGCTTCGCTCTCCGAGCTTTCCGTAAAGCTTCGCAATATGCTGGACGAGAACGGCGAGCCCCTCGGCTATACTGCCGACACCATCATTCTCCCCGGCAACCGCCCCGAGGCGGAGGTCATTGCCAAGAAGGTATGCGGCTCTGCGGGCGCCCTCGGCAACGGCTACAATGATATCAACCTCCACTACGGCAACTGGAAGGTCATCGTGCTTCCCCGTTGGCAGCCCGAGGATAACAGAGTTATGATCATGTCCTCTGAGGCGAACAAGAATCTTTGCGGCAATATGTTCTTCAACAGAATCCCCCTCACCGTGACCAACTGGGTGGACAATCATACCGGCAACTATATCTGGAACGGCAGATGCAGATTCGGCGTAGGCTTCGGTACTTATAAGCACATTCTTCTCGCCGTTGACAGCGAGTCGGCCGTGTCCAACGCCACTCAGATGTAAATAATACTTTCCAAAATCTGCAAAATAAGGCTGGTATGACTTGTGACACTCAAGGAACTGCATAGCGAAGTCTGCGCACTCGGCTTCGACAATTACATAGAGTGCGACAAGAGGCTGGAGGTCGCCGCCAACTGCGCTCTGCGAATGATATTTGCCGAGCGCGGCGTGAAGGCCACGGCTGAAATATTTGCCCGCGACGTGACGCCGATCTCACGCACGCGGCTCCTGCGCCACCAAAGCGGTGAGGAGCTTTCCCTGCCTCTTTACGGGCGAGCCTTTTCCCTCCGTGCCTGCGGCAAGGGTGAGATCAGGATCACCGACGGAGCCGCCGTAAGACGTATCACCTTCGATTCGGAGGACGAGCTCATCCGCGACTTTATCAAGGAGGGCGGTAATATTACCTTCCTCGGCGAATGCCGTTATACGGTCTACGATCTTTCGTTTTACGGCCAGATATACGGAACCGACGTTGCATCGATTCCCGACGGAAGCGGCAAGCAAAGCTACGCACTCGGCGAGCTTATCAAGGATTTTCGGTCCTTTGCAGAGGTAGCAAGGGATAGGGCGGGACGCCCTATCCCGAACGCCGCGCTGGAGGAGGGACGGCTCATTCTCGACGAGGGCTACGAGGGAGGGGTGCTCATAACCTACAACCGGGCGCCGCGCAGCGTTGACCTATCATATCCCGACGAAAAGATAGATATCCCCTGCGAGCTTGTCGGACTGCTCCCTCTAGCCACCGCGGCGTTTATCTGCCTCGACACCGACGCGGAAAAATCCGAATACTACTCCGCCCTTTACAGAAGACTCCTTGCCGCCATAGACTCGCGCGGGCGCGTTGGAGTGTGCGGAGAATACACAACTAACGGGTGGGCGTGATGAAATCAACACACAGAAACATCATAAAATCGAAGGCTGAATACACCCGTAGCTACAAGGGTCTGCGAGGTGTGTGCTATACCGCCGACAACGAGGACGCCTTCTCCGAGCTTGAGAACATGTACGTGGACTACTCCGCAGGAGGCGACGCCGTGGAGAGCGTACCCGGATACCGCAGCGTAATAAATCTTTCGGGAAAAATATACGGCATCTATCCTCAGCGACTGGGCACGGGCGAGGAATACCTCATCGTTCACGCGGGCTCGTCGCTCTACCGCTTCAACGTGGCCGACAGAGATACGCTCGCCTCTGCTACGCTCATCTCAGAGATCGCCGACTCTCCGAGCGTTGCAAAATGCTTCAACGACAATATGTTCATCCTGGCAGGAAGCACTATATACCTGGTGTCGGAGAGTGGGTCTGTATCCACGCTGAGCTCCTCGTCAAACAGCACGGCCTACGAGCCGACTCTGTTCCGAAACGGCGTCCCCTACGAGGATAAAAATATGCTGACGCACACCTTCAAGGAGATTTACGAGCCTCGCGACGTCACCGACGTTATCCGCGGCACGCCCCAGCTGGTCTACGGAAATTTCAACAGCGCGGATATGACCTGCGCCGTAGTCGGCATCAACGCAGGATACGCGAATACGGTCCACGTGCCCTCAAAATTCACGCTGAACGGAAGCACCTATAGGGTTACTGCAATAGCCCCCGGCGCCCTGAGCATGTGCGCCGATATGACTACGCTTATAACCAACCCGGGGCTGGAAAGCATCGGCAAATACGCCGTTGGCTCCTGCGAGTATCTTGAAACCGTCAAGCTATCCTCAACGGTCAGGACTGTTTCCGACGACGCCTTTGCATGCTGTCCCTCGCTTAAAACGGTCTACTTCGGAGCGAGTCTGGCAGAGGTCGGCGACGGTATATTCCGCGAAAGTAATGGCGTGACGGATATTCATTACGCTCTGGACGAGAGCGCCCTCGCTCGGATAAGCGGCTACGATCAGCTGCTCAAAAGCTCGGTAAGCTATCACTCCGTAAGCTCCGCGGTCCATCTTGCCATTCCCATATCCTCACCTATTGACGCGATCTACTACCTGCGTGTGAACGGCAAATCCATGACCTACGAGGCGGATCTGCCAAACAAGTTCATTTACCTCACCTTCTCCGACATCGGCGCGACCAAAGATCTCAGCGTGCTGATAAACGGGCGCTTCAACACCCAAAAAATAGAGATTGACGGAAGGGAGCCGGAGTTCTCATGCTCTGTTAACAATGCCGTTGCCCTGCTGTCCTGCACCGTCTGCGAGGAGTTTGACGGACGGCTGTTTCTGACCGGCTCCCCCTATGCAAAGGGCGCCGTGTTCTGCTGCACAAGAACGGTCGGCGGCGAATATTCACCTCTTTATTTCTCCGTCCGCGACTACTTTGTTGACGGCTCGGGCAGCTACGGAAACACAGCCCTGCTGGCAACTCAGGGCGCCCTTGCGGTATGCAAGAGCGGTGATAACGAGAGCGGAACCGTATATTTTCATACGGTAAAGGAAGAGGACGGCACGCGGAGCTATCCCGTGTCCTACGTGCAGAACAATCTGCGCATTACCGGCCCTGCCTACAACTTCAACGGCGAGGCGCTGTTCGTGACGGACAAGGGCATCTTTACCCTCAAGGGAGTATCCGGAGCAGACTACCGTAAGCCCGTCTGCCGCACCGAGGCGATCAATCCGCGAGTCTGCGGAATACTGGGCTCCGACACTCATTTTTGCGAATGGGAGGGGTACCTTGTGGTGCAGACGGGGGCGAGCGTATATCTGGCAGACCCGAAAAGCCGACGGGGCGAGGGTGAGGGCTACGACTGGTATCCTCTGACCGATATCGGCATCTGGAACAATGACAGAAAGACCTACCGCTACTCCACCTGTCCGCGAGATGGGTATCATCTGCACCCCGACTCCGACGAGATCACCACGGCACCCATACAGCTGGATGTGGTCGGCACGGAGCGCGTCTATTATATGATAGACTCCGCGGCAAGAAAGAAATATCTGCTCTATCACGCGGGTGAGCGGTTCGCCGGCAGCTTCGTTCCCGCCTGCAGCGTAGCATCCTGCTCGGGACTGCTGTTCTTTGGAAGCGAGGACGGCAAGATATGCGTATTCAACAGCGATAAGCGAGGCGTGGCTCCCGACGAGATCGCCGCTATGGCCGACTTTGATGCCGAGGAATACGCCGCGGAGATGTATAATAAAATCCATCCGCTGTATTATTCCCGCCTCGGCCACTCGGTTCGTTTTCTCGCAACCACACCCGACGACGACTGCGGTATTCCCTATCTTGAAAAGCTTACGGTGCGCGACTCGGAGGTGGCGGTGTTAAAATGCTTCAGACGGGGCAGTCTTAACTGTGTCAGAGTCACGGACACCTCGGGGGCGCAGGATGCGGGGCTCATAGGCATGAGCGCCTTCGGCTTTGAGGATCTGGACTTCCGCGCGATAAGCTTCGATCCGTCGGAAACGGCCTCCCTGAAGTGTGCCGACGGCGACTCGGGCTGGCGACGGAAGCGGATCGCTCTTTACAGCGATGAATTTTATCGCCCATTCGGTGTATATTCCGTAAGCTATCGCTACAAAATTAAAGGAAAACTAAAGGAAAGGTAGAAGAAAGAAAAACAATGAACGCAACTAAGATCACAGAAAACGACGTCAGCCATCTTCTGATCTCCTCTCTCCCCACGAGGCCCACGGCTCCCACCACCTACGGCGGCCTCGGCTACACGACGGCGCAGATGAAGGCGGCCTTCGATGCTCTGCCTCTTTATATCATCGAGCGCTTCAACGCTTTGCTTGACGATATTTGCGCGGAGGGCGAGGGCTCGGTGGCGGCACAGATCAGGACCGGACTTCGTGACGGGCACAGCCTGCTTGATATGTTCGCCGACGTAACGGACGGCAGCTTTGCCTCTTATCTTGACGTCGGCGGCGAGTCGCTGCTGAGCGCGCTGCTGAGTATCAGTGAGCGACTGGATGCGCTGGAGGGTAAGACGAATGGCTAAGATCGGATACAAGCTTTTTGACGGCGAGGTGGAGGTCACCCGCTTTGACCCCGAGGGCGGTCGGGAGCTTACGATACGAATAGAGGGATGCGAGGACGGCTTCATCTCCATCGACGACGTTGCCACCAGGCTGAAATGCGGCGTGGCAGCTATGGACATCAGACTTATCTCAGACGGAGAATTTACCCCCGCGCTGATACTGAAGAACGCAAGGCTCCCCCTGCCAAGGATCAGAAAAAGCGGCAGCAGCGTTACCCTCTCCTATTGCGACGAGGAGTACGTGCGCGGCGTTTCCCTGCGCGGTCGCGAGCTTCAGAAAAAGGTAAGTGAGCTCGAAGAAAGCATTGAGGCTCTGAAGGCTCGCGTATACGGAACGACGATTTTTTAAGAAAGGAAAGACAAATGAAAGCAAGAAAATTAAAAAATGTACTGGCGGCGGCCGCCCTGGCGCTGACGCTGCTTATTCCGCTCTCTGCCTCTGCGGCAGAGAGCGAGGCGGTGACCGAAGTGACCGCGGAGAGCGTACAGCCCGTGGGTGAAGCCACCGAGGCCGCAGAGGAGAATATTTTCTCACTCGCCTACGAAACGGTCCTCGCCCATTCGGGAGAGCTGCTCTCCGGGCTGGCATTCATCGGCACGCTTGTAATCGGGCTCGCTTACAAAAAGGGACTTTTGCCCGCGGTGACAAAGACCCTATCCGCCCTCGGCTCGGCGGTAAGCAGCATAAAGGAGCAGACCGAGAGGTCGGGAGAGAGCACCGAGTGCGGCCTCGAGAGGCTGACCGAGAGATTCGGCAAGCTTGAAGGAGCGCTTGCAGGGTTCGCCAGCACCCTTGAGAGCACCGAGCAGAAGCTGGACGGACTCAGTGCCACCGTCACCGACCGGGAGAGAATGAATATAATTATGAGCTCACAGATAGATCTGCTCTACGACGTCTTTATGTCCTCATCTCTCCCTGCCTATCAAAAGGAGGCGGTCGGCGAGAGAGTTCACGCTATGAAGCAGCTGCTGGAGGCGGCCGAGGAAAATGCGGAATAATAGATTTTTTGCAAATATATGTTTACATATAGTCGGCTTATGCTTCTGCATACTGCCGCCCGCCATATGCACGCTCACATATTTTCCGTTGTGGCGTGAGGTCGGCGGTGGGGCTGTGCTGGCGGGTGGATGTGTCCTACTTCTTATCATCTGCGCAATACCGCTCTTCAAGCTCGCCGCACAGGCTCTGCGCTCGCCCGCCGGCTACGTTATCTGGCTTATAGCCTTCCTTCTGTTCTTCTCACTCTCAAGGATAGCCGAGCAGATGACGGTCATCTCCTTTGCGGGGCTGGTCGGCAATCTGATCGGCGCCCTATTCTTCAAGCTTGGAGGAAGGCGCGATGAAAGGCAATCTTGAAGCCGAGCTTTTAGAGTACGGAGGACTTATGAAGCGCGGTGTGGCCGCCGCTATCGGCAACGCGGGTAAGATAATCGCCTTGATCGCCGCTGCGGTTTCGGTGCTCGTTATCTTCACGGACGTCACCTTTGCCGGAGCCGTCAGCGGCGACCTCTGCTCCACCCTGCTGTTATTGCTCATCTCCTCTTACGTTATCTATTTCTCGCTTGAGGATGCGGGCGAGCGGCTTGGCGAGGAGAGCGAGGAGTACCGCGGAGCGAAGGAGGGCTATCGCGCCGTACTGAGCAGGATACGCCCGGATATGATACCAGCCCTGCGAGGGTTCTGTAAAAGATACGCCGCCGAGGAGGCCCGCTTCAGACGGGAATCCTTGCTTGCCGCATACGGCTATACCGCCGAGGAGCTCTCGGAATATCAAAACGGCTCTGACGTGTCAAAAAAGGCGCGGCGCGTGCTGAAAAGGGCCGCGCGGATACGCCCGGTGGCTCTGACGCCCGCCATGCTGATGAGCCCCATCAAAGCTAAGCGCAATACTGCCCTCGGTGCACCGAGGCTCGACAAGGCCATATCCTGCCTGACCCATCTTTTGCCAAGCACGGTATGCACCTTCTTCACCGTATCCGTTATCCTCAGCCTGAAGCCCGCGCTGGACGTGGCGGCTGTTATCGACGGAATACTGAAGCTCTCCGCTCTGCCGGTCATTGCCTTCAAGGGCTATACCGCCGGCTACTATCATATGCGGGACTCGGAGGCGGGATATATTACGGCAAAGACCGGGCTTCTCGAGGCGTTTTTAGCCGAGGACTCCGCCAAATTATAAATTTGACCCGGTATGGGTCGCCGACGCACCCCGTGTGCGTCGGTTTTTTTATGCCGGGCTACGTCTGCACCTTGACTTTGAGCGCCCGGTATGTTAAAATTATTCTATACTAAAGGAAAGGGGGAAAACCGAGATGCGTTACGACAGCGAAAGCGGAAAAATAATGCTTGGACTTAAGGAATTCGTGTCCGTTGCAAGAAGAAAAATATCCCCCACCGTCCCCTTTGACGAGGATGAGCCCTGCATCAGCGAGCCTGTATCAAGAAGGCTCCGCACCTATCTTTCGGATGCCGAGGAGGCGACTCTGCGCTTTGGCTTCGAGGCCGAGGGCTACGCCTTCGAGCTTTCGGCAGCGGTCACCGACGTGAGGGCAAGCAAAATCACCGTAGCAGGCGAGTTTGCCTCCCGCGGTGGCAAGCCGAACAAGGAGGAGCTGGCCCAGCTGAGGGGCGAGGGCTTCGTTGCGGCACATATGCTTGCCTCACTTGAGGGACTTTCCTCCGTGGAGCTGCGGGTCATCGGATTTTCTGCCGTCAGCGGTGAGATCTACGACACGGTGGAGAGTCTTGACGAAAAAAAGCTTTCCGCCTTCTTCGGAAAATGTGTCAAGGCCATCGCCACCTACGCGCGCCCCGAGGTAGAGCGCGTTACCGAAAGGCTCCCCTCAATGAAGCAGATGCGCTTCCCCTACGGCACCGTCCGCGAGGGGCAGTCCGAGTTCGTCAGAAGCGCCTACAGAACGCTCTCACGCGGCGGCGTGCTCTATGCGGCGGCTCCCACAGGTACGGGCAAGACCGTGTCCGCGCTCTACCCTGCCATGCGTGCTCTCGGCGACTGTCGCTTTGATAAGATCTTTTATCTCACCCCGAAGACCACCACCGCAGAGGCGGCGCGCGAGTGCCTGGAGCTTATGGAAAAGGGCGGCGTTGTCTGCCGCGCGATCATTCTTACGGCCAAGGAAAAATGCTGTATCGGCGGCCATATGTGCCGCACCTCAAGACGGCTCTGCAAGAACTCGCCCTGCGCTCGCCTTGCCGACGCTACGCTGGAGCTGTACGGACAGAGGGCCTCTGTTATCGCAGAGCCTGATATAAAGGCCGTGGCTGAAAGGTTCTCGGTCTGCCCCTATGAGCTGACGCTGTCCTATTCAGAGCTCTGCGACGTTGTCGTCTGCGACTTCAATTATCTGTTCGACCCACGGGTCTATATAAAGCGTTATTTCAACCGCAGAGGCAGCTACGCCTTCCTTATCGACGAGGCACACAACCTGCCGGAGCGCGTGCGCGAGATGTACTCCGCTGAGCTCTTTGCCCACGATATAACCGAGCCTGCAGGCTGGGACGTGCTCGGTGCGCTGTCGGAGCTCAAGGCCACGGCCGAGAAGACGGAAAAGGCCTTTACCGAGCTGCTCCTTCCCTATGTCAGAGAGGATGTGCGCGAGCGCCCCGGCGGCGACAAGGCCGGAGCCGTGAAGCTCTCGGAGATCCCCACGGAGCTGTACGGAATGATCGGCGGACTTCTCTCTGCCGCCGAAGAGGAGCTGCGGCAGACCTACACGGCAAGGGACGGAGAAAAGGACGCGCGTGCCACCCTACTGCGCGGCTATATTGCAAGGCTGGATAAATTTGCGTCGCTGCTCGACCGCTTCGACGATGCCTACAAGCTGTTTATATTCTTTGAGCAAGGCGAGATAAGAGCGAAGATATATTGCCTCGACACGGCGCCCGTAATTCGTGAGCGGCTGGAGCTTGGGCACGGAGCTGTGCTCTTTTCTGCGACCCTGTCGCCCCTCGGCTATTACCGTTCCATTCTGGGCGGCGAGCGCTCCGACGACACCTTAGAGGTAAGCTCGCCCTTCTCGTCCTCACAGCTCTCGGTGTCGATCATGGACAAGATAAGCACGAGATTTTCCGAGCGGGAGGACACCCTCGGCGCCGTATCACGGGTAATCGCCGCAACGGTGTCGGCAAGGCGCGGAAATTATATGATATTCTCGCCGTCCTTTGCCTATTCCGAGGCTCTGGCGCGGAGCTTTGCGGCAAAATACCCGAAGCTCAGAGTCATCAGCCAGACCAAGGATATGACCCGCAAGGAAAAGGCGGATTTCCTCGCCGAGTTCAAGAAGGACGACAAGTCCTATCTCATCGCCTTCTGCGTTATGGGCGGCATTTACTCCGAGGGCATAGACCTGGCCGGTGACAGCCTCATCGGCGCCGTCATCGTCGGCATCGGCATGCCCGCGCTTTCCTTCGAGCGCGAGACCATCGCCGAGTATTTTGAGGAAAAGTACGAGGAGGGTAAGCAATACGCCTACATCTACCCCGGAATGAACCGCGTTTTCCAGGCGGCTGGCAGAGTTATCCGCCGCGAGGACGACAGAGGCGTTATCGTGCTGATAGATGACCGCTTTGCCGACCCTATCTATAAAAAGAGTCTGCCGAAGCTCTGGGAGGGCGTAAAATTCATCGACAACCCAAAGCGCCTGCGCGAGGTGCTGGACGAGTTCTGGCGTGAGGTCGACCCCGCCGGCGGAGTGGAGAAGTGACATAAAATCCAAACTAACAAAATTCAAGCAGGCAACTCTCGCGAGTTGCCTGCTTTTCTATTCGAAAAAGCTTTCTGCATCAAAAAACAATTCCGATATATCAACCTTCAGAACCTTTGACAAGGCAAAAATTTCTATATCAGTTACGGTTCTGGAGCCGTCCTCGATACGCGATACCGAGCCTCGACAAACGTATACGCCGAGAAGCTCCATTTTATCCGACAGTAACTGCTGGCTCATTTTGTTCTTTTTCCTGAGAAGTTTTACGTTTCTGCCAATAATATTCGTTTTCTCGAAATCAATAATCCGCGCCATATCCACTCCTATTTCTACATTTTTTGCAATTTTGTCTTGACATAGGACATTTTATATGATATACTAACCTCGCACTTATCTTGTCCTATGATAAGACAAAATATAAAATTGTATAACTTCAGACAATTTTTTAGAAGGCGGATTATTTATGAAACGACTTGCAACAATCACTATCTTTTTTGCCGCTATTCTCGGCGTAATGTTTTTAGCCTCTTGCAATGAAACGATTGAGGTAGAAAGGTCAAGCTGCGGTGAAACGGAAACTGTAACTCTCTCCGGATGTACGGTAACCAAGGATTGCACCTTCGACGGCGAAACCGACACTTATAAGTGGTGTTGGTTCCCCCTGGCACTCGGTTGCTATGAAAGCGATATGTCCTGTAGCTGTTCACCTACCCCCTCTTGCGTTGTTTTTGGCATAGATCTGACGCTACTGGAGTGCTACGGCAAGAGCTATGCTTTTTCGAACGGCACTCCCGATGAAGATGACCGCGAGGTAATTACGGCAGTCGAGGGCGTGCACTACACCATCGACAAGACCACCGTAACCGTGAACAGTAATATGACGGAATTTGATGACGGATTTTCTACCAGAGAGGACCTGTATAAGCTGCTTGACCTGCTGCGGCTGGAGGAAGCGGAAAAGGTACAGTTCTGCATAGAATTCACGGCGATCACCGAGCTTCAGTCCGCGAGTATGTCAGCGTCGTTTGATTACAGCTTTGGTACAAATCACGTATACGGCTTCAACAAGAAGATTGGAAACGACGGTACTACTCTCAAAAGTAAAAACCTGCAGCCCGGAAAGCACGTTATCAGCGTCAACGTTTCCTTTGATGCGGCCGACCTTTTAACGTTAGAAAGCATTTCGGATATAAGCTTCACCGCTTTTGCATACGAGGATTAAACGGCTATGAAAATTTGGGAAATTATAGGAAACGCTACGGAAAAGTTTTTCGATATTATTATGACGATTATCGAATTTATTTTCAATTATTTGATTTATATAATCGGCGCTATAATCGGCGCGGCTGTGCTGCTTATATTTATCGGTTTCGGCGCATGCCACCGGGGCTGCGGTTACTATGTCCTGGACTTCGGCCACAGCTGTATAGACGGCTGCTCCTCTACCGAGCGTCCCTTACAGCGCACCGTCGCGATAGAGGGCGAGGACTATTCCAAGCCTGAGATATCCTTTGATAGCTACGGTGATCTGGGCAAGTTAGAATTAAATATGGAATTCTATGATGACGTGACCCTTGAATTTGAGATCTGTTTTATGCAGGACGGCGTTAATCTTTACACCTATGAATATGAAGCTTACTGCAACGAGGGCGAAGCCTTGAACATAGAGCAGGATATAAATTACTCTAAGTATAACTACGAGGGAGGAGAGGTATATTACGTAATAAACCGCTTTGAAGCCACTACCTACGGCGGCTATTAAGTAGTATACTGTACCAAAATGCTACCCACTATAAATTTAGGAGCTCTCAAGCTACCGTCATATGGACTATTGGTCCTGCTGGGAGCGATAGCCTTCACTGTTATAACCATAGTTCTTCTCGAAAAGGTTGAAAAAACTCCGCGGGAAGCGACAAACAAGATCTTAATAATTTCCATCTTCGGCTTTATATTCCTTTATGCGTTCGCATTTATTACTGACGCATTTTTCCACTCCATAGAGGAGGGCAAGATCGTCTTTGGCGGAATCGCGTGGCTTGGTGGCGTTCTCGGAGCCTTCCCGATGATGTTGCTTATGCTACACAGATACTGCCCCGATATCAAAGGACGGGCGCTGGAATATTTTAATCTGCTTATCCCCGGAATTACCGTAGCTCACGGCTTCGGCAGGATCGGCTGCTTTCTCGCCGGTTGCTGCTACGGCAAGGTCACAGAGTCGATCTTTGGAGTAAGCTTTCCCGAAGGCAGTAACGCCGCCGAAACCTATCCCGCATTGGACGGCGGAAGCCTGCCGGTACTGCCAACGCAGCTCTACGAGGCGCTGTTTGAATTTATTCTATTTGCCCTTATGATGATATTATACAAAAGATTCAAGAATCATCTCCTTGAGGCCTATTGCTTCACCTACGGAGTATTCAGATTCATCCTTGAGTTCTGGCGCGGTGACGACAGAGGCGCCACGGGATTCGCATTTTCTCCCTCGCAGCTTATGAGCGTTGTTCTCGTTATATACGGTATTATGATCGTTCTATATCATAAAGGGATAATATTCAAAAAGCTAAAATCTCGAATGAAGGAGTACGCCGACTCGCCGCGTACCTCGGGCGCAAAATCGTCACTCACCTATGCGGACAAGCTTGCAGAATTGAAAAAAATGCTTGCAGATGAGCTTATAACGCAGAATGAATACGAGAGCTTACGTACAG
This sequence comes from uncultured Ruminococcus sp., assembly GCA_964483225.1. Taxonomy (GTDB): domain Bacteria; phylum Bacillota; class Clostridia; order Oscillospirales; family CAG-272; genus UBA1740. The sequence goes on from CAZABU010000005.1 coordinate 30,202, forward strand.
AGATACTCGAAAAATTCACGGATTTCAAGGCCAATTGAAAAATAGCTCCTTACAAAGAAAGGATTTGACAATGAGCAGAAAAAGACAACCGAAAGAAAAAATCTTATTAAAAAAAAGCCCTCCCATTCTTTTCTTTATAACAACCGCTTTGGGACTTGGGCTATATGGAATCATAGCATATAACATCTCGCTTTTCTTCTCAACCGAAAAGACTATACAATTCCTCGCCGTGGCACTATTGGTAGTAGCGAGTGGATTTTACGGAAGCTTTTTAGGTGGATTAATGTATGGTGCCTACGGTATAAGGAAAAGAGGATTGTTACTGACTACCGTCATAATATTTGCCGTTTTGATAGGAGCGGCAGATATCACAGCCCTGTTGTTCGGATTGACCAGATTCTTCCCGGGGTATGAAAAAACCGCAAGACTACTTCTATTCGGCTCGACTTCTCTGATCGTTTTTATAATCATCGCAATACGATCATCCCACGAGTACAGCGGTTGTGATAACTGCGGTGCGGCAAATTCCATGAAATTCTCCCATTCGAGAGTCGTTGGCAAAAAGACATATAATAAATTTCAGCACCATACAGAGGAAAAACAAACTCATAACATATACGAAACGGACGAATATTACTGCAAGCACTTGGTGGGACAGGTCGAAACGACACGGCCTGCCTACGATGAATACCTCGGAAAATTTGAAGAAACCCGGTCAAATGATACTTATTGCTGTTGTGTATGTGGACACGCAGTAGACAAAACATCGTATTCCGAAAGACGAGCAGACGACACGTTGCGCGTATAATTATATCTAACGCCTCACGAAAATTTAAGCAGGCAACTCTCGCGAGTTGCCTGCTTTTCATATAAATCTACAGTCAATCTTATTCCTTGGTGACCGCGGCCTGCGCTGCCGCGTCCTCAATACGGCGCATAAGCTCGCAGGGTCTGATATCCATAGCCTCCGCAAGCCTGAAGAAGGTTTCAAGGGTGGGCTTTCTCACACCGCGCTCGATTGCGCTCAAATGTGTTCGCCCGATATCCGCAAGGCCGCTGACAACCTCCTGCGACAGCCCGCGCTTTTCCCTGTATTCCTGTATCACTCTGCCAACAATTTCTGCATTCAACATATTAGATCCCCCCTTTTTCTTCCATTATATTATTTTTTTCAGAAAATCTTGAATACATATGTTGACAATTGAATACATTTGTGCTATAATGTTGATATGAACACATATGTGTTCGTAAATAACTTCTAAAAGGAGACTCATCATGGACAATGAGCAAAAGAAAAAAGGCTCCGGCATAAAGGGGCTGATGAAAAAATGGTGGTTTTGGGTTATAGTTGGAATAACACTGGTCGCCGTTATTGCAGGTAGCGCGGGCGGATCCGACAGCGCTAATCAGGGAGAGGGCTCGGCAGACCCATCTCCTAGCTCCTCTGCTCTCGGCAACTATGAGGTTGTAATCTCGAGCTGCAGACTCGCCGAGGATTACGAAGGAAAGCCTGTGGTGATCGTAAAGTATAAATTCACCAACAACGATAGCGAGCCGGCCGCATTCTATGTTACGCTCGAAGCAAACGTATATCAGGACGGCGTTGGACTAAACAAAAGCTACATATTAGCCGATTCCGCCAATTATTCCTCCTCCAATCAAACAAAGGAGATCAAAAAAGGCGCTTCAATTGAGGTTGAAGTGGCATATGAGTTGAATGACACAGCAACACCTATCGACGTTGAGGTCGCGGAGTTCTTCAGCTTCTCGGATAAGAAGATTTCAAAGAAATTCAATATCAAGTAAGGCCCCACCTGATCAGGTGAGATATACCTCTATTTACAACAAAAAGCGGCTCCGACGAGCCGCTTTTTTACTATTATTTCCGTATCATTATGATACTTTTTCTTTGTTTTGTTATATTTTTACAAAAAAATCGGGTTATACTATTCCGTTGTCCGTCTTACCAAGCCTTGATGAGGGCGAGGGTGAGGGCGGTGGAGTTTTTCGCCGCGAGGGGGAGAAATTCGGTATAGCTCATGCTCGCCTCGCCGTCGGCGGAGTCGGAGATGGCGCGAATGACGGCGCAGGGGGTGCCGCTCACGAAGGCTGTATGGGCGATGGCGCCGCCCTCCATCTCGCAGGCGATGGCTCCGAAGGTGTCGGTTATGAACTGCTTCGAGGCCTTGTCGGCGATGAAGCGGTCACCGGTGGCAACGGTGCCGACCTTGACGGTGAGCCCCATCTGATGTGCGGCGAGAAGAAGTATCTCTCTTGCACGCCCGTCGGTTTCAAAGTAGACCTTGTTTATCCCGGAGATAAGGCCCTTCGGGTCGCCGAGAGGCGAGGTGTCCATATCGTGCTGGCAGAGGCGATCGGCGATCACCACGTCACCGGTCCTGAGTCCTGCGCCGAGTGCGCCGCCAACGCCGCTGTTGACTATCAGGGCGGGCGCATAACGGACGATCATCGCCTGGGCGCAGAGGGCGGCAAAGACCTTACCTACGCCGCATCTCGCGATAACGACCTGCTTCTTTTCTATAATTCCGCTATGAAATTCTATACCGCCGACGACCTCGGTCTTATGATTTTCCAATCCGGCTATAAGCCCCTCAACCTCCTCGGCGAGGGCGCCGATGATTCCTATATCGGTTTTCATTCTTTACTCCTTATAAATAAAGTCGTTCTCACCCGAGAGCAGATGGGTAAGGTATCTTTCGCACTCGCGCTTTGCGGCAGCGAGGTCGAGGTTCTTATAGTTGCCGCACTCGCGGCGCACGGCTCCGAACATTTCGCCGTCGTGGGCGATTATTCTCTCTAAAACTGCGATCACCGTGGCGAGGACCTCGGCGTTGTCGGCATTTCTCACCAGCAGATAAAAGCCGGTCTGACAGCCCATAGGGCCGAAGTATATCACCCGCTCGCCGATCTCCGAGGAACGGACGTAGGTGGCGAACATATGCTCCACCGAGTGCATAGTCAGGTTGTCCATATAATCGCCCGAGTTGGGAATACGGGTACGCAGGTCATAGGTAGTCACGTCGCCGTCGATACGGGAAACGTAGATGCCCTCGGTCAGCGTGTCGTGATTCACCGTGAAGGACGCGATCTTATTTACTTTTTCCATTTGTTTCTCCTATACGAAAATCAGATTTACCAAAATCAGATACACCGCCGTGCCGCCAATAACCGACACCAGCATCTTGCGGAAGGCGAGATGCAAAAGGACGATGCATACCAGAGAAATGAGCTCCGGCAGGGCGAAGGTGGGGGCGGTGAAGCTGAGGCCCTTGAAGCAATAAACCACCAGCATACCGAACACCGCAGGCGGCAAAGCGCGGCCGAGGTACTCAAGATATTTCGGCGTTTTGCGGTCGGAGCTGAAAACAAGGAAGGGGGTAAAGCGGGTGGCCATCGTGGTAAGAGCCACAAGCGCAATCATTATAAGCTGCTGGGCTACTGTCACGGTAAGTCACCTCCCTTTCCTTCCATCAAGCCGTCGATGGGACGGCGCAGGAGAGTGAGAGCAAGGAGCATCATCACCATTGCCGGGATAAGAAAATCCGAAGCCCCAAACACCAAAAGTGCGAGCACGGAAAAGCCGACGCCGATCAGCACAGAGGGCAGATTCTTCACTCCTGCAAGAAGCTGCTCCAGCAAAATTACGACGAACAGGGCGGTCATGGCAAAGTCGATGCCCTTGAGCCCCAACGGCAAAAGCGATCCGAAGATGCCGCCGAGTGTCGCGCCGATTATCCAATAGCTATGGTCTAGAATGGATATATACAGACTGAAAAGCCCGCGATCCACGCCTTCGGGCGGCTCGGTGTGATAGACCACCGAGAAGGTTTCGTCGCAGAGGGCAAAGATCAGATACAGCTTCTTTTTGCCCATTCCGCGATAGCGGTCAAGCATAGATATACCGTAGAAGATATGCCTCGCATTTATGATCAGCGCCATCAGCACCGCCTCAAGAGGAGCGAAGGCTCCGAGCAAAAGATTCGCCAGCGCAAATTCCATCGACCCCGCAAAGACGAGCATACTCGTCAGCATAGGATAATAGAAGGCAAAGCCCCTTGACGCCATCAGCACACCGTATGACGCGCCGAGAAAAAGAAAGCTCGCCATTATCGGCAGAGTATGCGGAAAAGCCGCCTTAACCGCGGCAATATGCGCACTTTTATTTACATTTAGCTTGTTTTCCATATTATCAAGTACAAAGGGCCGACGATGCAGCCCTTTGAAAATATTTGCACAAAAAAATCAGAACTTCAGGCGCTCTGCGATATAGCCCTTGACCTCGGAGAGAGGTATTCTTACCTGCTCCATTGTATCTCTGTCGCGGACGGTCACGCAGCCGTCGTTTTCGGTATCGAAA